>NZ_CP120635.1:0-300000 GCF_021353295.2 Pseudodesulfovibrio thermohalotolerans
CAGCAAACGATCCTCGGCTACTTCAGGAACTCACGCTGGCCGGTGGCTTCCATGACGGACGACCACCAGTCGGAATTGATGTTGATACGCCTGCGTTCTGCGGCGACAAGATGCAACGGGAGGTGGACCATACTGGACTTGAGCCTTGTGATGACCATGTCAGTCTTTCCTGCCATGGCGGCGTGCACGGCATTTTGGCCAAGAAACCCGCAATACACGCGGTCTCCGGCATTTGCCGGAATTGAGCGAATCAAATAACTGGGATCGATGAATTTTATGTTGATCTCGAAATTCCTTGATTCGGCATAGCCCTCAAGTTCGCGGATAATGAGGCCGCAGATGTCGCCCAGCTTGGGATTGCCGGACGGGTCCCGTTCGGGTTCGCCGCCGAGAAGGTCCTGGCCGGCACCTTCGGCGCAGACGATTATCGTGTGCTTTCTTTCCTTGAGACGATCTTCCACGGCTTGAAGAAGCCCGCCTTCACCATGCAGGGAGAAGGGCTGTTCCGGAACAAGGAGAAAATTCACCTCCTGCATGGCCAGCGTAGCCTGAGCCGCGATGAAACCGGCCTCCCGGCCCATGAGCTTGACCAGTCCCACACCCATATCCATGCCCGTGGCTTCGACGTGGGCGCACTGAATGACTTCGGCCGCTTTTTCCACGGCGGTATCAAACCCGAAGGATCGGGTTATAAAGTTGATATCATTGTCGATGGTCTTGGGAATACCGATGACCGCGATGTTGCGCTTACGGGCGGATACCTCGTCGACGATGGCCCGAGCCGCACGCATGGCACCGTCGCCGCCGATGACGAAAAGGATGTTGATATTCAGCCGATCGAGGGAATCGACTATTTCCACGGGGTCTTGCAGACCGCGCGACGAGCCGAGGATGGTGCCGCCGAACTGGTGTATGTGGGACACCGACTCCGGCGTGAGCACCTTGACTTCGTAGCCGTACCTGGGAATGAAGCCGCGCAGCCCGTTGGTGATGCCGAGCACGTGGCGCACCCCGTAGTGGTAGTGGGCCTCGTTGACGATGGCGCGGATGACGTCGTTGATGCCGGGACAGATGCCGCCGCACGTGACCACGGCGCACCGGGCCTTGGAGGCGTCGAAGTAGATGCGCTCGCGCGGCCCGGCCTTTTCGAAGTCTTTTTGCAGGATATCCGTGTTCAGTTGGGTCAGCTCGCCGGCGGTGAGCATCAGCGTTACCGGCACGGATTCGTCCACGAATCTCGCGCTCTTGAGGGGCGACATGATCTTGGCCGCGCCAAGACTTGGTATCTCAGTACTGAAATCAAGTCGTTTCATAGTTGCGCTCCGTGTTGCGGATTACGCGCCGACGGTCATTCCTGCCAATACGTCACCTGCGGTTCGGGAAGCTCGCCGACGGTTTCCCTGAGATCCTCCGGGGTTGCCGTGGCCGCTCCCACTTGGGCGACGACCACGCCGGCCGCGTAGTTGGCCAAAGTACAAGCCGTGAGCAGGTCCATGCCCGCCGCAAGGGCCAGGCCGGTGGTGGCGATGACCGTATCGCCCGCGCCGGTGACGTCGAAGACCTTGCGCGCAAAGGTCGGGATATGCCGAACAGCCCCTTCGCCTTCGAATAGGGCCATGCCGTCCGGGCCCAGGGTAATGAGCAGATTCCGGCAGCCGAGACGCCTGAAAATGGCCCGTCCCGCATCAATGACGGATTCCTGATCCGAAACGGGAAGATTCGCACCTTCGCTGGCTTCCTTGGTGTTGGGAGTCAGCAGGTCCACGCCCTGGTAGAGGTCGTAATTGACGGTCTTGGGATCGACCAGGACCATCGGCGGGGTGGCGCGGTTCTTCACCAGGGGCATGAATCGATCCATGAATTCCCGGGAAATGAACCCCTTGCCATAGTCGGACAGGATGACCACGGGGTAGTCGGGGAGATTTTCTTCAAGGATGACGAAGAGGGTGTCCAACTCGGCAGGGGAGAGGGGGCCGACCCGTTCCTGGTCCACGCGGACCACCTGCTGGTTGTGCGCTATTATCCTCGTCTTAACCGTTGTGGGACGGCTTCCATCCTGAATAAGGCGGGTGCTCAGTCCGGCCTGATTGCACAAATTTTCAAGGACCGAGCCGTTGCCGTCCGTTCCCACGGCCCCAATGAGCAGAGGCTTGCCGCCCAGGTCAGCGATGTTCCGGGCCACATTGCCCGCACCGCCTAGGAGGTAGGATTCTTGCTCGACCCTGACCACGGGCACGGGCGCTTCGGGCGATATGCGCTCGACACCACCCATAAGGTAGTGATCCAGCATGAGATCGCCGATTATCATGACCTTGTGGCCCTTGAGGGCATTGACGGCTTCCAGAATCAGTTCATGTGACATATCGTAAACAACCAATGTTTTCCTACTGTTGGTATATTTTCACGGCAAATCGAAATCATGCGGCGATCACGGGCTGTATCATCGATGAAAGGCGGCATGATCGCATAAAATCACGTTTCGCTCACATCCCGATCATTTAACATCGCAGATGACGTCCGGTGCCTCTATTGGAACTGGACCCCAAACTTTTCCGCAACCGACCGCAAATCATCTTCAGCCTTGTAACTTACTGTTAATTTGCCTTTTTCCGGAGAGCCAGAGATTTTAACCGTAAGTCCCAACATATCGGACAACTCGTCCTGCAAAGCCTCTAGGCGCGGATCAACGACGCGAGGTGTGGATTTTGCGGATCGTGAGGGGGACGCAGCCCCGACCTCGTCGGCTCCCGGGAGCCTTCCGTTCTGCTTGTAAAAGGACGCCTGTGCTTCGGCCTGTCGCACGGTCAGCCCGTTTTCGGCGATACGGCGGTGCAATTCGGCCTGCGGCTCGGGGTCGCTCACGGCCATGATCGCGCGGCCATGCCCGGCGGAAAGAATGTTCTGCTGAATATCGGTTTGAACCGACTCGGGCAGGTTGAGCAGCCGCAAGGAGTTGGCCACGGCCGAGCGGCTTTTGCCCACCTGGCGGGCCAGCTCTTCCTGACTCAGACCGAATTCCTGTTGCAACCGCTGATAGCCGAGCGCCTCTTCAACCGAGTTCAGGTCCTCGCGCTGAAGGTTCTCGATAAGGGCGATGGCCAGACTCTCCTGGTCGCTCATTTCCCGGACCAGGGAGGGGATTTCCTCCAGTCCCGCTTTTATGGAAGCGCGAAGCCGCCGCTCACCGGCCACAAGTTCATATTTGCCTCCGCCAAGAGTACGAACCAGGACGGGCTGAAGCACTCCGCGCGTCTGGATGGAAGCGGTCAGGTCGTTGAGCGCCTCTTCGGAGAATTCGCGACGGGGCTGATGCGGGTTCGGAGCAATGGCTCCCACCGGGATGAGCCGCACCTCGGCCGCGTCGGAAGTGACTTTCTCGTCTTCGCGCACGCCGCCGAGCAACGCGTCGAGTCCCCGGCCCAATCCCCTGTTGGTCAATGACATATATGACTCCTCTCTGGCTTATAATTTCATTCTTGCTCTAAATGGCGCTAGTGCCTATAACGCTCCGAAAACAGAACTAACGGAGCGCATATGTCCCAGCACATCAATGAACTTTTCGACAAGGACGGCAACCTCATCGGCGCGCTTTTGACCGCCGAAGCATGGACCGCCGTACGCGATCAGGTCATGACCGCCCTCGGTGTCAGCGAAACCCCCACGGTCCAGGAGAAGCCGGAGCCTCTCTCCGATTGGGAAGAACTCATTAAGTATTGGGACTTCCCGTACCCTGTGGACATGGACGTGGCTTGCGATAATTGCGGCAACGAAACCGCCGACTGGTCCAAGGACGACCCGCGCCGGTTCCGGCTCACGAGCGCCAATCTTGCCGGTTTGGTGTCCTTCAAATGCATGAACTGCCAGGCCAAGGTGGCCAAAAAGCACTTCAAGGACAAGATCGCCACCGAATGCACTCCCTATCAGGAGGAAAAGATCACCTCCAAGGAAGGGCTGTACTGATCGCCGCTTGCTCACGTTCGCGCCGTCCGATCATCAGGGACGGCGCGGATGGGAAAGAACCTGTTTAAGCCCCGGCCGTAGTGCTTCGCTCCACTTCCTGAGCCAGGGCGAGATACGCCTCCGCCCCCCGCGACTTGATATCATAGTTGATCACGGGCTTACCAAAGCTCGGCGCCTCGGAAAGACGGACGTTCCTCGGAATGATCGTCTCGAACAGGTGCTGGGGAAACGCCTTTCGCACCTCGTTCTTTACCTGCCACGAAAGCCTGTTGCGCGAATCGTACATAGTCAGGACCACGCCGAGAATATCCAAACCCTGGTTGAGCCTCTTGCGCACCAGTTCATAGGTCATGAGCAACTGAGCGATGCCTTCCAGCGCATAGTATTCGCACTGCAACGGTACGAGCAGTTCCGTGGCCGCGCACAGGGCGTTGACGGTCAGCAGTCCGAGAGAGGGGGGGCAGTCGATAATGATGAAATCGTATTCACCGTCCACCTGCTCAATGAGTTCGCGCAGGTAGTATTCCCGGGCAAACTTGTCCACCAACTCGATCTCAGCCCCCACCAGATCCTGAGTACCCGGCAGAATGTCGAGAAAGGGAACCCCGGTCTCATAGATAGCCTTGTGAATGTTCTTCGGATCGAACAGCACGGTATAGACGTTCTCCCGCTTGTCGCCGGGGTAGAACCCCAGTCCGCTGGACGCATTACCCTGAGGATCGCAATCCACCAAAAGCACGCTTTTTTCCATCACAGACAGGGAGGCCGCCAGGTTGATGGCGGTAGTGGTCTTGCCGACTCCGCCTTTCTGGTTCGCAATCACGATTCTTCTCGCCACAGGACCCTCGCTTTCGAGCTGCACTTGATGCGTTCGAGATAAAGTCGTTTGTTTCACGTGAAACATTCCTTTCCAAAAAACAGCATGTTTCACGTGAAACATCGTCCTCTTGTCGCTTCGAATGTCGTAGGCTGAATAAAAAACAAAGGCAAGCGACGAGGCTGAAAAAAGGAGAAAAGACACAAAAAAAGGGCGGCTGACGCCGCCCTTGATGATCGTGATGATCGAGATGATCGCCCGCTATTTTCCGTAGTACTCGTTATACCATTCGATGAAATTGCGGATGCCGACCTCAATGGTGGTGTCGGGCTTGAAACCTACATCGGTCTGAAGATCGGAGACGTCTGCCTCGGTGGCCGGAACATCACCTGCCTGCATGGGCATGTAATTGTAGATGGCCTTCTTGCCGACCACTTCCTCGATAACCTCGATGTAGCGGGAAAGCTCGACAACGGTATTGTTGCCGATGTTGTAGATCTGGTAGGGGACCGAGCTGGTGCACGGATCAGGCTTGTCGCCGTCCCACTCGGGGTTGGCTACGGCCGTACGCTTCATGACCCGGACAACGCCTTCCACGATGTCGTCAATGTAGGTAAAGTCGCGACGCATCTTGCCGTAGTTGAAGACGTTAATGGGCTTGCCCTCGATGATGTTCTTGGTGAACAGGAAGAGCGCCATGTCGGGACGGCCCCACGGTCCATATACTGTAAAGAAGCGCAAACCGGTGGTGGGCATGTTGTACAGGCTCGAATAGGAGTGGGCCATCATCTCGTTGGACTTCTTGGTGGCCGCGTACAGGCTCATGGGATGGTCGACGCCTTCATGCGGATTGAGCGGCATCTTGGTGTTCAGACCGTACACGGAAGAGCTGGAGGCGTAGACCAGGTGTTCCACGCCATTGTGACGGCAACCTTCCAGAATATTGAGAAATCCGACCACATTGGAGTCGATGTAGGACCTGGGATTCTCGATGGAATACCGGACGCCGGCCTGAGCGGCCAGGTTGACCACATGGGTGAACTTCTCGGCCTTGAACAACTCGCCCATGGGCTGGTCGTCCTGCAAGTTGATATTCACGTGCTTGAAGAGAGGACTATTTTCGAGAATCTTGAGACGGGCCTTTTTCAGGTTCACGTCGTAGTAGTCATTGAGGTTGTCCAGGCCAACGACTTCATGTCCCTCGTCGGTCAGGCGCTTGGAAAGATGGAAGCCGATGAAGCCAGCGGCTCCAGTCACGAGTATTTTCATATGAATAATCCTTATACCTGTTATAGCCAGGCGGTTGACTTGCAATGAACGGTGCGGGGCGTCGACAACGCACGCCGCACAAAGCTCATACTCCAATTAAAGCCCTGAGGGCAAGTTTTCATAACTTTCCGTTGGCCCCAGGGCTCGGCAAAGTCGCTGAAAGCCGAAAAGGCACGCTTACGGAGAAGAAACAGAACGCAACCTGTTGATATACAAGGTTTTGCGCGCAGTTTTCCATATTTTGTCGGACAACGTTTTTTTGAGAAAAATCGACCACAGGCCCACCCGGGGCAGCCTCTCGCGTCAGAACGAAAATATGCGCGAATTTCACTGATATGGGACAAACAGCCGATCAGAGCCGCATGTTGGCGATGGCATCCACGGCCATCTGCTGTTCATGAGGAAGCATTTCAACGAAACGGGCCATGGGCGGCAACCTATGGACTATGACGTTTTCCAAAAGATGGGTGACGGCCTCGGGATCGGCGTCGGGCAGGATGACCCGGATAGTCTCTTCGCCGAAACAAATTATGTGCGGCGTGTGCCACAGCTCCCATCCGCTCCAGAACATGGACGCGTTGGGTTGGAGCGTTCCGTCGATCAGCGCGGCCATGGGCCAGTAGTTGATGGTGCCCGGAGGCCACTTCAGGTGCGCCTGAAGATTCTTGAGCACGGAGCGGCGTCTGGGGTCGGCCTGGCCGCCGAGATCAAGCCCGAGCTCCATGTAGGTCATGACCACCTTGGCCCCAGGTTTGGTAAACCGCAAAAACGATGACCAGGGTGCGGGAAAATTGGGCGTTGCCCGGGGCGGGACCTGAGGCGCGGCCTGCGGAGCCGGGGAGGGGTGGGGCGGCTCGACCGGGGGACGGCTCCGCTCAGGCTTGGCGGCGGGACGTTGCGGCGCAGACGACTGCGCCGGGCCCTCCGCCTGGCGGGCGGCGGGGTGCGTGGCAGGCTGTTCTGCGGGCCGAGCGGAAGGGCGAGCCGGTTCGGGCTGCGCCTCCACGGTCAGCCCCCCGGGCGCGTACACGAACTCAAGTCCGGATTCGAGCCAGGGGCGCAGAGATTCGCGCACGTTCAGTCGAGAAGAAGGTGATCCCATAATCTCCATGCAACTTCTGTCTTGGGCAGTTGCGGCCACTGTTCCTTACGGCCCTTGGCATCCATGACGAACATCTCGTTGGTGGCCACGCCGAAGCCGCTACCACTGCGGGAGATATTGTTGGCCGCGATCAGGTCGAGATTCTTGCTTTCGAGCTTTCTCGCCGCCTCAGCACGGACGTTGTCGGTCTCGGCGGCGAAGCCGATCAGCTTCTGCCCCTCGCGCTTGGACGCACCCAGGGACTTGAGAATATCCGGATTGGTCTCGAACTCGACGGAGATGCCCGCGCCCGCCGAGGTCGCCTTCTTGAACTTCGTGTCGCCGAAGGGAACCGGCCTGTAGTCTGCAACGGCCGCGGTCAGGCAAGCCATGTCCATGTCGGGCCAGAGGTCTGTGCACGCCTCGAACATCTGCCGGGCGGTGGTTACGGAGACCACGGTCACGCCGCAGGGGAAGCCGAGGGCGGTCGGACCGGCCACAACGGTCACGTCCGCACCGCGCAGATAGGCGGCCATGGCCACGCACGCGCCCATGGTGCCGCTGGACGGGTTGGACCAGAAGCGGACGGCGTCCCACGGCTCGCGGGTGGGGCCGAGGGTGACGAGCACCCGTTTGCCGACCAGGTCCTGCGGGGCCAGGGACTTGAGGGTGGCGACGAGTATCTCCTCCGGAGAAGCGAGACGGCCGGTGCCGGTATCGCCGCAGGCGACCGAACCGCTGTCCGGCGTCACCCGGACATAGCCGAGTTCGCCGAGCATGTCCCAGTTTCTCCTGGTGGCCGGTGCGGCCCACATGCGCGGGTTCATGGCCGGAGCCACGATCCTGGGACCGGCAAAGGCCAGGGCCTGGCAGGAGAGCATGTCGTCTGCCAGACCGAAGGCGAGCTTGGCCATGGTGTTGGCAGAGGCCGGGGCGATGAGCAGGGCGTCCGCGGCCTGACCCGGCTCAAGATGGCCAAAGGCGGTGTCCGCTCCGGGCGTCTCGTCGAACATGTCAGTATAGACGGGCGATGCGCCGAGCGCCTCGAAGGAAAGGGGGGTAACGAACCGGGTCGCGGCCTTGGTCAGGGTGGCCGAGACCATACAGTCCGCCCGTTGCAGGGCGCGCGCCAAATCAAGAGCCTTGTAGGCGGCTATGGACCCGGTCACGCCCAGGTGGACGCGCTTGCCCATGAACCCGGCAAATTCGTAATGAGGCTGCATGTTATTTTCTCTTCACGTCAGCGGAATCCTTGACCTCCACCGCGAAAATAGTCGTGGTGGCGGTAGCGAAGGAGTCGTCGATCTCGATGACGCAGCTCTTGTTGTACTTCTCGAAGGTCAGGAACTGCACGGAGCTGGCCTTGTTGTTGGAAACCAGACTCCAGTTGTCCTTGGTCATGTTGTTGATGAAGTACTGAACCAGCTCGGGAATTTCGACCCGACCCTTGAACTTCATTATCGCGGCCCGGAACTTGGCGTTATCCAGTTTGTAGGACCCGTCGTTCACGTAGTCGATTTCCTTGGGGATCATGATGTCGTCGAAATCGAGATAGTAGTCCGGTTCCTGCTGTTGACCGGCGGAAGGCTGGGACGACCCAGAGGTGGAAGACGAGTTCCTTGCGGTGCAGGCGGCCAGCGCGCCGACAATCAGCAGCGCCAAAAGAATTTTGGTGAAAGAGCGCATTATTCTCCCTCCGGGCTGTACGTGTGGTTCATTGTCTCACTCAGGACGCGGTTTGCCTGAGCCGGTCGATCTTGTCTTGAAGGTATCTTTCCATGTCCCGTCGGTCCTTACGCAACCGAACGAGTTCGCTCTCCAGTATCTGAAGCTTGGCCTTGATATCCGAAGTGTCAAAGGTCAGCTTGAGAGCCATTTCCTCGATCTCCGCATCCTTTTCCTCCAGGGCCTTTGTCTGCTCGGCGATCTCCTCGGGCAAGACGGCCGGACCGGACGGCAACTGCTTGATGCGCTTCTGGCTGCGGGCGAGAAGCACAAAAGCGGTCTTGAGCTTGTGGATGTCTTCCTGCTGCCGCTCGATGGTCGCCTTCTGGTCCGCGATGACCTCCATGCAGGAAGTGACGCGGGAAAGGACATCGTTGAAGGTGGACGCAAGATCGCCGAACCCGTCCATGGACGCGACGGAATGTCCCGCGGCCGGCCGGTGGGTGTCCACCTCTATGGTCCGGGGAAACTCGCTGTGCAGCCTGTCGTCGATCTCGCTGGTAACCAGACCGTCGCCGTAAAGTCGGGAAATACGCTCGAAGACCACCACGGAATCCTCCGGGTACTTGGTCACGCGTCCGACCTTCCGGCCCCCGAGAAAATCCTTGAACAAAGCGGCGTAACGGCGCGCGGTCGGGGCGGGGATGCGGGTGAGTTTGGCTATCTCAGCCACGGAAAGCCAATTCATGGCTATGAAATACCATGATTACGGCCAAGATCAAGCCCCTGCCGCCTAAAGACGTCTTTAGCGCATAGTCGCTCGATATCATTGAAAAAGAAAAAGATTCCGTTGAAATTCGAGGTGTTGTACAAAACGAAACGCACAAGGAGATTGGACATATATTTATGGAAATACCCGAAGATTACCGGCTGTCGAGCTACGATTACGACCTGCCGGAAGACCGCATAGCCCAGGAACCGGCCAAGCAGCGCGACGGCTCAAGGCTCCTGGTTCTGGACCGCAAGGACCGCTCGTTAACCCCGACACGTTTCACGGACCTGCTCGACTTTCTCCCGAAAGACTGTCTGCTCGTGGCCAACAACTCCCGCGTCATCCCGGCACGCGTGTTCGGCCACAAAGCCACCGGCGGGCAGGTGGAGTTTCTGCTGCTCACGCCGCTGCCGCTGATGAAGGCGGTGGAGGAGGGCGGCTGGTTCATGGCCGAGGCAGAAGGACTGCTGCGCGCCTCCAAAGGTCCCAAGCCCGGAACGATCGTTTCCTTTTCCGACGACTTTCATCTGACCGCCGTGGAGGCGAGCGAATTCGGCCGCTGGAAGGTGGAACTGCGCTGGAAGGGCGACCTCAAGGCGCTGTTCGACGCCCTCGGCCATCTGCCTCTGCCTCCCTACATCAAGCGTCCGGACGGCAAGGCTGACCGGGAGCGGTATCAGACCACGTACTCGGACACGTCCAGGACGGGGTCCGTGGCCGCACCCACGGCCGGACTGCACTTCACCCCCGAACTGCGCGAACAGATCAGGGCCCGAGGCATTGAATGGGCCGAAGTGACCCTGTACGTCGGCTACGGCACCTTCAGCCCGGTCCGGTGCCCGGACATCCGCGACCACCGGATGCACGCCGAATACATCGAGGTTTCGGACGCCACGGCCGAGGCCGTGCGCCGGGCCAAGGCCGAAGGACGTCCCGTCATCGCGGTGGGCACGACCAGTGCCCGCACACTGGAGGGAATGCTCCGCGAGGCCGGATCAATCCGCCCGTTCCACGGAGAAACTGATATTTTCATATCGCCGGGCTATACTTTCGGTGTGGTCGACGGTATCCTCACAAACTTCCATTTGCCAGAATCGTCGCTCATCATTATGATCTCGGCTCTTGCTGGTAGAAAAACCATTCTGGATGCATACGCGTTCGCCCTGGAAAACAACTTCCGTTTCTTCTCCTATGGGGATGCGATGCTCATCCTATAACTACGGCAACATTTTGTTATTATTAACAGAACTGGAGTAAACATGTCTCGAATTGAGGTCCAGGAAGATCGGTGCAAAGGGTGTCTGCTCTGTACCACCGTCTGTCCCGTTGACATCATCGTCCAGTCTGACCGGTTCAACGTCAGCGGCTACAAGGTCGCCGAGGTGCCCGAGGCCGACAAGGACAAATGTACCGGCTGCGCATCCTGCGCCCAGATCTGCCCCGACGTGGCGATCAAAGTGTACAGGACCCCAAAGAAAAAAGGGGGAAAGTAGCATGAGCAAGACATCCGAACGCATCTTCGTCAAGGGTAACGAAGCCATTGCACGCGGCGCTCTGGCCGCAAAGTGCAAATGTTTCTTCGGCTACCCCATCACCCCCCAGAACGACATTCCCGAGTTCATGTCCTCGGCCATCATCAAGGCCGGAGGCGACTTCGTCCAGGCCGAGTCCGAAGTGGCCGCGGCCAACATGCTGCTCGGCGCCGGCGCAACCGGCGTCAGGGCCATGACCTCCAGTTCCTCGCCCGGCATCGCCCTCAAGCAGGAGGCCATCTCCTACATGGCGGGCAGTGAAATCCCGGCGGTCGTGGTCAACATGACGCGCGGCGGGCCAGGCCTGGGCGACATCGGTCCGTCCCAGGGCGACTATTACCAGTCCACCCGAGGCGGCGGGCACGGCGACTACCGCCACTTCACCCTCGCTCCCGGCACTGTGCAGGAAGCCTACGACCTGACCATCCGCGCCTTCGACATCGCCTACGAACAACGTACCCCGGTGCTCATTCTGGGCGACGCCATTCTCGGCCAGATGAAGGAACCCATCGTTCCCTGGGAACCCGAGAACATCGACGACAACGCGGGCCGCGACTGGGCCATCAACGGACGCACCGACGGCCGTGAGAAACGGCTCATCAAGTCCCTCTTCCTCGAAGAAGGCGCTCTGGCCGGTCAGAACAAGAAACTCCAGGCGAAATACGACTCCTGGAAGGGCATGACCGAGGCCGAACAGTTCGAGACCGAAGACGCGGACCTGATCATCTGCGCCTACGGCTCCATCGGCCGCATCGCCAAGTCCGCGGTGCGCAAGTTCCGCAAGGAAGGCAAAAAGGTCGGCCTGTTCCGGCCCATCACCCTGTACCCGTTCCCGAAAAAGGAACTCAAGGCGCTGGCAGAGCAGGGCAAGCGGTTCCTGACCATCGAACACAACCTGGGACAGATGATCGACGACGTCCGCCTGGCCATCAGGACCATCGCCGACTCCGACTTCTACCCCGTCTACCCCGGCAACCTGCCCACCCCGGATGAGCTGGAGGAGCCGATCCTCAACTGCCTGGAGGGTAAATAAATGACCGAAATGAAAGAAAAACTGGTCTTTGACAGGCCCGAAAGCGTCATCGACCGGCCCACCCATTACTGCCCGGGCTGCCACCACGGCATCGCCCACCGGCTCATCGGCGAACTGCTCGATGAGATGAACCTGGCGGAAAACACCCTCCTGGTCACCTCCATCGGCTGCTCCGTCTTCCTCTACAACTACCTCAACGTGGATGCAGTGGAAGCGCCGCACGGCCGCGCTCCGGCAGTGGCCACCGGCGTGAAACGCTCCCGGCCCGACAAATTCGTCTTCACCTACCAGGGCGACGGCGACCTCGCCTCCATCGGCATGGCCGAGATCATGCACGCCGCCAACCGTGGTGAGAAGATGTGCGTCGTCTTCGTCAACAACACCGTCTACGGCATGACCGGCGGCCAGATGGCCCCGACCACCATGATCGGACAGGTGACGACGACCACCCCGGCCGGACGCTGCCAGACCCACGAGGGCGCGCCCATCCGCATGACCGAGATCATCGCCTCCCTGGGCGGCGTGGCCTTTGCCGCGCGCGGCGCGCTCAACAACGTGGCCAATATCAAAAAATCCAAGAAATACCTGAAAAAGGCGTTCGATTTCCAGCTCAACAACACCGGCTTCGGGTTCGTCGAGCTGCTCTCCGGCTGCCCGACCAACTGGAAAATGACCCCGCTCCAGGCCAACGAGCGCATCGAAAAGGAAATGATCCCTTACTTCCCCTTGGGCATATACAAAGACGTGTCCGAGGAAGGAGGTGTCTGCTAATGCGCTACATTGATTCCATCATCGCGGGCTTCGGAGGCCAGGGCGTCATGCTCATAGGCAACCTGCTCGCCTATGCGGGCATGAAGGACGGCCTCAACGTCACCTACATCCCGGTCTACGGCCCCGAGATGCGCGGCGGCACCGCAAACTGCACCGTGGTGCTCTCCCAGGAGGATATCGGGTCTCCCATCATCCTTCGGCCCAAATCCCTCATCGCCATGAACCGGCCGTCCCTGGACAAGTTCCAGTCGCGCGTGCAGGACGGCGGCATCCATATCATCAACTCCTCCCTCATCGACATGGAGCTGGCCGATACGGAACGCCTCAAATGCTACGACGTGCCGTGCAACGAAATCGCCGACGAACTGGGCAACACCCGCATGGCCAACATGGTCGCCATCGGCGCCTTCGTGCAGGCTTCGGGAATCATCCCCCTCGACGCCGTCATCGGCTCCCTGGAGAACGTCATCTCCCCGCGCTACCACAAACTCATCCCGGCCAACGCAAAAGCCATCGAGGCCGGCGCCAAGCACGTCGCCTAGATACGCGAATAGCCATTCACTCTAAAAGGCCCTGCCGTAACGGCAGGGCCTTTTTTTGACCGTCGGCCAAAACGCAGTTGGCGAAAAAGCGATGACTTGCCGAAATAAAGCGCATGGCGTTGAGCAATATTCAAACATCATGTATATCATTATATGTACACCTTCTATGGTTAAGCCGAATCAGATATGATGGGGTTGTTTGCAATCCCTGTCCAAGGCGGAATGGCAGCCTCTATTGGATTTTAGGGCCAGTTCCATGCGCATATTCCGCACAGGCTGAGCCGGATACACGTAGTTTGGATTTTTTTGGTCCCGGGGCTCATCGTAGAAGGCGTCGGGGGAATTGTTGGAAAGACAAGATCAATGACAAAAGTAAGGAGCCGAAATGAGATACGTTCTGTTTTTTTTCTTGGCCATACTGAGCTTCGCATCGAGCGCAATGGCTGAGGACGAGCCGATCACCGCTACGGAGATCGTCCAGCGTGAAAAGAAGATGTGTACTGATTTTAATGATGGGAAATTTCACACCACCGAGCAAACCATTACACTGTACGACTTCACCGGCGACGGTCGCCCTGAGACTATTGTGGATGCGTCGCAATTCTCCTGCTCGACATCCGCCACCATGTGGGGCGGCACCGGCGGCACCTTATTGTGGGTGGTTGTGGACGGAAAACCGTACGAGTTTATTGCTCACAGATGGAAAGTCGTGGACATGGACGGAACCAATGTTCTTTTGCTGGCGGTCCATCCTTCGCAATGCAGCGACAATATAGTTCCCTGCTACCGCGCTTATGTCTGGAGCAACGGGGCATTCCATACAACGCGCTGATTGGAGCGCACTATAGGCACACACTCGAAATTCTCCGGTTTTACCACCCCAAAAGGGGCTCATCGTTTAAGCGTACTTTTCCATAACGGGATGTGGACTTCTCTTGTCATGACGCCGTCAGACGCATCCTTTGCCGCGCATCAGCCCGGAGCGAAGCGGACGGCTCTGCGGAGCCAGCGCGGCTTGGCATTCCTGTGACCCCGCATCACTTGGCCCCAGCAAGTTCCGACGCACGCGCTCTCATGGATTTCGTTCTCCCAAAGTACGCATGTTGTGGATGCACCGGATTTTGTGAGCGCCCCCATCTCCCTTCCCAATCTTTTTGTAGTCCCTTCGCGAAAGAGGAGGGTGACAAATAATTTTCAAAACTCAAACAAAGAAAGGCTGCCCCTCTTGGGACAGCCTTTCTAAATTGCACTGTGCGCACCGGCCGAAGGCACACAAAAATTTCTGGAAGGAAAGTCCAGAGGGGAAACCTTTTTCAAGAGGTTTCCCCTCTGGCCGCCGGAGGCATTCTTCTTAATAACTGGGGATATCGTCCTGCTTTTCGGTCAGCAGGAATTCTCCCTTGAGTATCCATTCCTTGAGCTTGTCGGCCACTTCCAGGGACATGGAGTGGGACGTAACGGGCACGGTAGAGGTTTTCTTCTCGTTGACCGTTACTTCGCCGCTGCGCAGTTCCTCGAAGGTGACGCGGGTAACCTCGCGGGGGATGCCGTTGGGATAGTCGTAGCCGTAATCCTTGACCGGCATGGAGATGTCCGCATTGGACACCCCGGTGAACCAGGCCATTTCCTCGTTGAGCATGGGGATGGGAATGCCCACGCCGAGCGCCAGGGACACGCCGTACCCGATGATGGACTGGGCGCGCACGTAGCGGGCCTCCATCTTCTTGAAATCGCCCTTGAGCATCAGGGTGCCGGAACCGCTCTCGGGGATGCCGCGCTCGTTGCGCTTGGGCTTCTGGACGTGCTGCGTACCTTCGCCGATGACGTAGCCTATGCCGCCGCCCAGGAAGATTCTCGTGCCCATGCCGATGGTCTTCAGGTACGGGTCGTTGAAGAGCGGGGAGAGTTCGCCTGCGGTGGCGTAGTTCACGTTCGAGGCGTTCGCCTTGAGCGGCCCCATGTACGTGTAGATGGTCCGGTTGGTCAGGTTCACGGCCGCGTTGTAATTCTGATAGCAGTTGCGCGGGTTGAGCATGACCGCATTGGGCAGGTCGGCAAGGGTGATGTCCTTGTCCAGCTCGCGCCGGGGGTAGCAGTCCGTGCCGTAGGCCTCGGCCCGCAGATGCACGGCCTTGCCGCGCAGCAAATCCTCCATGACGTGCGCTCCGCCATAGGCGAAGCGTCCGGGGTGGACTTTGTTCAACGGATCGTCCTCAGCGGCCTCTGTGGCCCCGAGATACTCGTCCACGGCGGCCAGGCCGCTGTAACAGGGCACGTTGTTGAGCCACAGCCTGGAAACCTTCATGACCGGCGGCTGCTGGCCAATGTTGAAGATCAGCCCGGAGGAGCACATGGGGGAGAAGGTGCCGGTGGTGACGACGTCGACTTCCTGAGCGGCCTTGACCTTCCCTTCCTTCCTGACGATCTCGACCATCTCCTCGGCATTGACGACCACGGCCTTGCCCTGGCGAATGCGTTCGTTGATCTCGCTGACCGTCTTGTTCACTTTGAATTCTGCCATTTGTATCCTGCCTTCGCCCCTCACGCGAACAGCGTCGAAGGGTATTGTTCAGTGCTTGAAGTCAACCCCTTGTAATCCAAATTCGCCAGAAGGAAAACCGACTTGTTGAACTGCCCGCACGGGCGTCTGTTGATAACTCTAAAATATGAGGAAAACTCCTTGTTTTCCTCATGTTATCAACAGATGCTCAATCAACGGTAGAAAACGACATTTCGAATACGTCAAATAAGGGAAAAAATGGCGGAAAAGCTTGGCTTTCTGGCCATTTTGGAGTATAGAATCACATAAATTTCGGGAGTTTTTTTAGACTCGTTTACAAAATTTTAAAATACTTAAAATTCAACTGGTTATAAACAACATTATCACATCGTGAAAGATTCACTACGGCAACATCTCCTCCAGACCTGCACGGACGAGGAATTGAAGCGCTGGTTCGACCCGCTGTCCTTCGACTACTCCGAAGAAAACAAGCGGCTGACCGTTGGTTTTCCCCATGCTTTTTTCGCCAAATGGTTTGAGTCCGACGTTCAGGACAAGTTCGAGGCGCAGCTCAATTTGTTCCTGGGGAACGGCTATGTGGTCAGCTACAAGGACAGCGAAGCCGCCGAACGTCCGCGCGGGGTCCAGGTGGCCGACGTGGTCAAACGCATCGACTTCCCCTTCGGCCAGGAATTCACCTTCGACACCTTCTTGATAAACAAGAAGAACTACTTCCCCATCGCCTCGGCCAAGGAGGTGGCGAAACAGACGGGCTCACTGTTCAATCCGTTCATCATCTGCGGACCGGGAGGGTCGGGAAAGACCCATCTGCTCAAGTCCGTGGCCAACGAGATCAGCAAGAAGCACGACTATTCGACCATCTTCATGGGGTCCCTGGAGGAGTTGAACTCCCTGTATTCCATCAGGTTCAAGGGCGACCCGTTCAAGGCGCGCAACCACCTGTTCGAATACAACTTCCTGTTCATCGACGACTTCCACAAGATCAAGGAACATCCGCATTTCCAGCAGGAGTTGGTGAACATATTCAACCACTTCTACGACAACAAGAAGCAGATGGTCCTGGCCTGCCGGGAAAAGGTTACCAGTTACGATTTCCTTGACGACAACCTCCAGTCCCGTCTGGGCTGGGGGCTTATCGTCACCCTCAAGGAGCCGGATCTGGAAATCAGGGTCGGTTACATCCAGCGTCAGGCGCGGGCCAAGCGGCTGACCCTGACAAAGGAACAGGTGCTCACGCTGGCCCAGCGGTTCACGGACTTCCGCTACCTCCAGGGCATCCTGCTCAAGCTCTTCGCCTTCAAGGAGCTGGTCAAGCAGGACCTCTCGCAGAAAGACTTTGAACACATCCTGGCCAACACCGAGGAAAAGACCACGGACGACCTGACGCCCAAGAAGATACTCAGCGTGGTGGCCGAGCATTTCAGTGTCCACGTGAAGGACCTTACGGGCACAAAACGGCACCAGCACATAGCTCACGCCCGTCAGGTGGCCATGTTCCTTTGCCGCCAGATGTTGAACACATCCTACCCGGCGCTGGGCAGGGCCTTCGGCGGAAAGGATCACTCGACGGTCTTGTACTCGGTCAAAAAAATCGATCAATTACAGGAAGATGACTTCGAATTGAAACAACTGTTGAAAACGTTGAAGAATAAATGTCGCATGTCGTGATCTTTTTCGAAAAGAACCGATTCACGCACTTTCGGTTCGCAAAAGATGACAAATAGTGTGCATAAAAAAATCAATGAAAATAAAGGTTTGATTCCAAAAGGAACAAAGGAACCGAGCTAATAAATCTCAATCAAGGAGATATTTTTTATGTTTCTGAAAGTGAACCGAGATGAAATCATCGAAGGACTCCAGAAGTCGGCGAATATCATCCCGGCTAAAACCGGCGCAGCCTTCCTGAGGACCATCTGGCTCCAGTGCGAAAACGGGAACCTGAACATCATGAGCACAGACTCGAATCTGGAGTTCATGGGATCATACCCGGCCGCCCTGGAAGGAGAGGGGTTGGCCGGTGTGCAGGGCCGCGCCTTCTATGATCTGGTGAAGCAGCTTCGATCCGATCAGGGCGAGCTGACCATCCGCACGGACGACGGCGATCAGAACGTGCTGGTGGAGCAGAAGGCCAGGAAGTACAAGTTCCCGGTCAACGACCCGGAATGGTTCCAGAAGTTCTCCTCCTTTCCCGAGGACGGCACGGTCTACTGGTCCGGAGATTTCCTGCACGAGATCATCGACAAGATTTCGTTCTGCATCTCCGATGAGGATTCCATGGAGGCCATTGCCTGCATCTACATGGTTCCCCGTGAGAAGGACGGCAACAAGACCGTCGAGGTCTGCGGCCTGAACGGGCACCAGTTCTCCATGCTCAACTTCGTCAACGACGATATTTACGCCATGCTTCCCGAAGAGGGCGTGCTCATCCAGAAGAAGTACCTGGCCGAGCTGAAGAAGTGGCTGACCGCCGACGAGATAGAGTTGGCCATCTCCAACAAGCGGCTCTTCTTCCGCACCGGGGACAAGCGCGAGACCTTCACTTTGCCGCTGTCATATTATCAGTATCCGAACTACAACAACTTCCTGGCCAGGCTGAACGACGACAACGTCTCCTCTCTTGAGGTCAAGCGCCTCGACCTGGTGGACGCCCTGTCCCGCGTGGCCCTGTTCAATACCGACTCCAACCGCTGCGCCTACTTCACCTTCGGCGAGAACGAAGTCACCGTGTCCGCGCAGGGCCAGGAGACCGGCACGGCCCGGGAGTCCATCGATGCCGTCTACACGGGCGACATGGAACGCATCGCCTTCCCCACGCGGAACCTGATCGAGATACTCAACCACTTCAATTCCGAGACCGTGAAATTCACTCTCACCGGCACCGAGGCCCCGTGCGGCCTGACCGGCGTCGACGACAAGGATTACATAGTGATCGTCATGCCCATGATGATCCAGGAAGAGACCTACTATACCGAGGAAAACGCATAAATGAGCGACAAACAGTACAACGCCGAGTCAATTACGGTTCTAGAGGGACTCGAGGCCGTTCGGAAACGTCCGGCCATGTACATCGGGTCCACGGATATCCGGGGCCTGCATCATCTGGTCTACGAAGTCATTGACAACTCCATTGACGAGGCCATGGCCGGGTATTGCGACAAGATCAAGGTAACCCTGCACATGGACAACTCCTGCACGGTCACCGACAACGGCCGCGGTATCCCGGTGGACATCCACCCGAAGGAAAAGGTCCCGGCGGTTCAGCTCGCCATGACCACGCTTCACGCGGGCGGCAAGTTCGACAACGACTCCTACAAGGTCTCTGGCGGCCTGCACGGCGTGGGCGTGTCCTGCGTCAACGCCCTGTCCGAGTTCATGGAGACCACGGTCAGGCGTAACGGTCTGACCTACCGCATGAAGTTCGAACGCGGCTACGTGACCCACGAGTTGGAGGAGATTGGCCCGTCCGATGCCACCGGCACCACGCAGCGGTTCAGACCCGACGAGGAAATTTTCGAGGTCAACCAGTTCGAATACGACGTTCTGCGCAAGCGGTTCCGCGAGCTGGCCTACCTCAACTCGGGCCTGGAGATCGAGTTCAAGGACGAGCGGTCCGGCAATTCCGAGACCTTCAAGTTCGAGGGCGGCATCACGCAGTATGTCAAGGACATCAACACCAACCTGAACACCATCGGCGAGATAGTGCACGGCGTTGGCGAGTCCGAGAACATGATTGTCGAGTTCGCTCTCCAGTACACGTCGAGCTACAAGGAAAACACGTACACCTTCGCCAACAACATTCGGACCATCGAAGGCGGTACGCACCTTGCTGGCTACAAGACAGCTTTGACCAGGGCCATCAACAACTACGTCCAGAACGCCGACCTGCCGAAGAAGCTGGTCAAGAAGCTTACCGGCGACGACGTCCGCGAAGGCCTGACCTCGGTTATCTCGGTCAAGCTGCCTGATCCGCAGTTCGAGGGCCAGACCAAGACCAAGCTCGGCAACTCCGAGGCTGCCGGTCTGGTCGCCGGCGTCATCTACGAGAAGCTGAACACCTTTTTTGAGGAGAACCCCAAGGAAGCGCGGTTCATCATCGAGAAGGTCGTGGACGCCGCAAGGGCTCGCGAGGCGGCCCGCAAGGCCCGTGACCTGGTCCGCCGCAAGGGCGCCCTGTCCGACAACGCGCTGCCCGGCAAGCTGGCCGACTGTCAGTCCAAGAATCCCGAGGATTCCGAAATATTCATCGTTGAGGGTGATTCCGCAGGCGGTTCGGCCAAGCAGGGCCGCAACCCCAAGATTCAGGCCATCCTTCCCCTGCGAGGCAAAATCCTGAACGTGGAAAAGACCCGCCTGGACAAGATGCTCGGCAACAAGGAAATCCGGGCCATGATTACCGCCTTCGGAATCGGCATCGGCCACGAGGAGGACGCAAAGGACTACGACAAGCTGCGCTACCACAAGATCGTCATCATGACCGATGCCGATGTGGACGGCTCGCACATTCGTACTCTGCTTTTGACCTTCTTCTTCAGGCAGTACGAAGAGCTGATCCACCGAGGCCATATCTACATCGCCCAGCCGCCATTGTTCCGGGCGAGCAAGGGCAAGTTCGAGCGCTTCATCAAGGACGACATCGAGCTGGACAACTTCCTGCTCGGCCGCATCGGCGGCGATCTGGCCGTGAAGACCGAAAAGAACGCCGTACTGGAAGGGCAGAGGCTCGTCGACGCCATGGACAAGATACGCTTCCTGCGCACCCGGTTTAACGAAGCGGAGACCGTGGGCATCGCCCCCGACCTGTACATGAAGCTGATGGAGTTCCCCGAGCGCATCTCGTTCACCTATTTCGAAGAGCACGATCCCGCGATTTTCAAGAAGAATTTCGAGACGAACGGCTACAAGGTCGAAATAGAAAAGGAACACGATCACGAGATGGACAAGGACCGGCTGTATCTTGCATTCGAGAACGACAACGGCCACCGTACGCGTCTCGCCATGGAGTTCTTTCACTCGAAGCTCTATAAAACGGCCTACAATACCTACGCAGAGCTCAAGGAGGCTTGCGGCGGGTTCGAGTTCGCTTTGGACATGAAAGATAGCGAGAGGCTCGTTTCCGGCATTTTCGCGCTATATGACGCGGTCATCGAGGAAGCTCATCGCGGCTGGCAGATCCAGCGCTACAAAGGTCTGGGTGAAATGAACCCGGAACAGCTCTGGGAAACGACCATGGACCCGGAAAACCGGACCATGCTCCGCGTGACCATTGAGGATGCGGCCGCGGCCAACGATATCTTCATCGACCTTATGGGCGACAACGTGGAACCGCGCAGGGAGTTCATCGAGAAGAACGCCTTGGCTGTCCAGGAACTGGATATCTAGTCGAGATTCCGGCGGGAGCCGGGGGAGCCGGAAAAAGGCGCTTCCGGGGTCCTTCATCCGGGTCGAGGCAAACAGAGCCCACGGATTTCAATTTGCGAAAAACCAACGCCGCCGAAGGGTAGCCGGACAAACCGGCCCGGCGGCGAGACAAAAGTTTGGGAGATTCCCGGGACCCCTTGTTCAAGGAGGTCCGGGCAGCCGGAAAAATTCCGTTTTCGGGACCGGCATCCCAGGAGGCAAGTAAGGAATGAGTGATACCATCACCATCGAAAGCGAACTCAAGAAAAGTTATCTTGAGTATTCCCTGTCCGTCATCATCGGACGCGCCATCCCGGACGTTCGCGACGGGTTGAAGCCGGTTCACCGGCGCATCCTGTACGCCATGTACGACCTGGGCAACTACCACAACAGGGCCTACAAGAAGTCCGCCCGCGTGGTTGGTGACGTCATCGGTAAATACCACCCGCATGGCGACTCCGCGGTCTACGACGCCTTGGTGCGTATGGCGCAGGACTTTTCCATGCGCGACATGCTGGTTGACGGCCAGGGTAACTTCGGTTCCATCGACGGCGACTCCGCGGCCGCCATGCGTTACACCGAAGTCAGAATGGCGAAGCTCTGCTCGGAGTTCCTCGGGGACATCGAGAAGAACACTGTCGACTTCGCGCCCAACTATGACAACACCTTGCAGGAGCCGTCCGTCCTGCCCACCAAGGTGCCGAACCTGCTGTTGAACGGCACCACAGGCATCGCGGTCGGCATGGCCACGAACATCCCGCCCCACAACCTGGGCGAGTTGATCGACGGTTCCATCCATCTGCTGGATAATCCGGACTGCACCATCGAGTCCCTGATGAAGCGGGTCAAGGGCCCGGACTTCCCCACTGGCGGCACCGTGTTCGGCGGCCAGGGGTTGGTGGACGCCTACACCACGGGACGCGGCTCCATCAAGATTCGCGGCGTGATCGAGATAGAAGAGGCCCGCAAGGGACATAAGGAAGCCATTGTTATCAGGCAAATTCCCTACGCGCTCAACAAATCCACCCTGGTGGAGAAGATCGCGGCCCTGGTCCACGAAAAGAAGATCGACGGCGTTTCCGACCTGCGCGACGAATCCGACCGCAAGGGCATTCGCATCGTCCTCGACCTCAAGCGCGGGGCCATCGCGGATATCATCATCAACTCGCTTTACAAGTACACTCCGCTCGAAAGCAGCTTCGGCATCAACATGATGGCCGTTGTCGGCAAGCGCCCGATGCTTCTGAACTTGAAGGAGGTCCTGGGCCACTTCCTGGATCACCGCCGCGAAGTCATCATCCGCCGGACCAAGTTCGATCTCGACAAGTGCGAGAAGCGCGTGCACATCCTGGAAGGCTTGCGCATCGCGCTCGACAATATCGACGAAGTGGTCAAGCTGATCCGCGCGTCCAAGTCGCCCGAAGAGGCCCGCGACGCATTGATGACCCGGTTTGAGCTGTCGGAGATTCAGGCCAGGGCCATCCTGGATATGCGTCTGCAGAAACTGACCGGATTGGAGCGCGACAAGCTGCTGGAAGAATTGGCCGAATTGATGAAGAAGATCGAATACTTCAAGTCCATTCTGTCCAATGAGGACGTGCTCAAGGGCGTCATTCGGGACGAGCTTGTCGACATCAAGGAGAACTACGCCACCCCGCGCAAGTCCGAACTGCTCAAGGCCGATCTCGACTCCATCGACATCGAGGACCTTATCCCGGACGAGGACACGGTCATCACCCTGAGCCGCCGCGGCTACATCAAGCGCACTCCGCTGTCCAACTACACCGCCCAGAAGCGCGGCGGAAAGGGCATCGCGGGCGTGCAGACCGGCGACGGCGACTTTATCCACACCTTCATGCTGACCACCAACCATCAGCATCTGGTGCTCTTCACCAACTTCGGCAAGATGTTCAAGATCAAGGTTCATCAGGTGCCGGAGGGGTCGCGCTACGCCAAGGGCGGCCATGTCAACAACCTCCTGCCCCTGGACAAGGACGAACAAATCGCCACTTGCCTGTCCCTGCGGGAGTTCGACGACGACAGGTTCTTCCTGTTCGTGACCCGAAAGGGCATGATAAAGCGGTCGTCCATCGGCCTGTACGGCAACTGCCGGACCACCGGCATCCGCGCCGTGAATCTGCGCGACGGCGACCAGCTCATGACCGTGCGTGAGATCGAGCCTGATGTGGACTGCATCCTGGCCAGCCGGGACGGTTCCGCGATCCGCTTCAACATCAACGACGCCCGTCCCATGGGGCGCGCGACCGCCGGTGTGAAGGGCATGGCGCTGCGGCCCAACGACGAAGTTGTGGCCTGCGTCGTCACCGGAGATTCCGAGCGCGACCAGATTCTGACCGTGTCCGAGGGCGGCTTCGGCAAGCGCACCTCCATCGATCAGTACCGGGTCCAGACCCGAGGCGGAAAGGGCATCCTGAACATGCGCCTGACCAACAAGACCGGCAAGGTCGTGGGCGCGCACATGGTCAACGAGTCCGACGACGTGATCCTGCTCACTTCCCAAAACAAGGTCATCCGCATGTCGGTTGGTGAAGTCAGCCAGACGCGCGGTCGCGCCACGCAGGGCGTCCGCCTGGTGCGTATGGATGCTGACAACAAGGTTGTCGGATTTGATCTTGTCATGGATGACGACGAAGACCTGACCGAGGTCCAGGCCTAGAGGGCTATGCGAACCATACTCGTGTTGATATTGCTGGCCGCGGCGGCGTTTGCCGCCGCGGCCTGCTCTTCGTCCACCTCGCCCGGCAGGGAGGACATCGAGCGGGCGCGCGAATCCTATTCCAAGGGGTTTTACCTTGAAGCGGAAAAGGATTTCGAGCGCTATCTCCAGGTGGAGCCGCAAGGACGGTTCCGCAAGGAGGCGTGGAACAGGCTGGCCGAGATAGCCGTGTCCATCAAGGGCGACTATGACCGTGCCGTGGTCCTGCTCGAAGCCATGTATCTGGAGCTGGGCAGCGACCCGGACACAGCCTGGAATATCCTGTTTCAGTTGGGCGAGGCGTATTCCGAGCTTGGCAATACGCCGAGGGCATTGGAATCCTTCGAGAAATGTCTGACACATGCCCAGGGAAATCCAGATCACATCTACAGGACCCAACTGCGCATGGCGCGGCTGTACAGGTCCATGGGCAGCTATGACCTGGTGGCCGCCACCCTGGAAAATTGCGCCGATTCGGCGGCGGACGACCAGGCCAAGGCCAAGTGCTTGTATGAACTGGCTCAGAGCTACACCTTCATTTCCAGTTGGTCCCAGGCGTCCAAAACCCTGGACGCGTTGCTCAAGCTCAAAAACATCTCCGCCGAGACGCGGGCCCTGGCTGTTTTCCTCAAAGCGGATATTGCCGAGAACGATCGGGATTACGCCAAGGCCAGGAAACTGCTCGAATCCATTCTGGACACCTATCCCAACCCCAAGGTGGTGGAGACCCGGCTGGCACATCTGCCGATTGTGGAACCGGAGCCGCTGCCTCTGTTGCCGCCCCGGCAGTAAGCCGGTTCACAGGGTCAGGTGATTTGGTGTATCACGATGACGGCGTCCCGCTGAACATTCGAGAGTGACCCGTGAAGATCGCCCTGTGCACCCCGTTCAAACCCATGGACAACGCGTCGGTTTCCGGCGACGTGACCATCGCCCGCGACCTGCGCGATACGCTGGAGGGCCTGGGGGACGAGGTGGTGGCGGTGCCGTTCTTCTCCGCCAAGGAGATATGGAAGCATCCTTCCCGGTGGTTTGGCACATATCGGGCCCTGGGTCGTATGACCGAGGCCGCCCGGGGGTGCGCGGCATGGCTGACCTACGGCACCTATTACAAGGTGCCGGACGTGTTCGGCCCGTCCTGCGCGGCCAGGCTGGGCATTCCCTATGCCATTTTTCAGGCGAGCTACGCCGCGAATCGGGGCCGGAAAGCGGCCACCTGGCCGGGATACCGGCTGAACAGGCGGGCCATGCTTCGGGCCAATCATATCTTTTGCAATCGTTTCAATGACCTGAAAGGATGCTCCCGGTTGCTGCCGCCTGAACGGTACACCCATGTCAGGCCCGGCCTGCCCGAGGGGCTGCCCGTCCGCGACGATGTTGCCGGAGCCGTGTTGCGCCGGGAGTGGGGCGCGGAAACGGCCCGTGTGGTGGTCACGGCGGCCATGATGCGCGCCGGGGTCAAGGCCGAGGGTGTGCGATGGGTTTTCCGGGCCTGCGCGGACCTCGTGCGACAGGGCAGGGATATAGTCCTCGCCGTGGCCGGAGACGGCCCGCGCAGAATGGAACTGGAAGCCGAGGCAAAGGCCCTGCTTGGGGAGCGGGTGCGCTTTGTAGGCCTGGTGGACCGCGAACGGCTTGGCGGCTTTTTCGCGGCCGGAGACTTGTTCGCCTTTCCGGGGCTCAAGGAGAGCGTGGGCATGGTCTATCTGGAGGCTCAGCAGTGCGGCCTGCCCGTGGTCGCCACGGACGACGAGGGCGCGCCTCATGTGGTCGCCCACGGTCGAACCGGGATCATTACCCCTGCGGATATCGAACATTTCACCCGGGGCGTGGACGAACTGGTGCGCGGTCCGGAACGGTGCGCGGCGCTGGCCGCCAACGCGCCTCTATACGTAAGCGAAGAACACAACGCGCGGCGCAATTACGGCCAGGTGGCCGAGATTCTGCGCCGGTTGGCCGAAGCGAGGGCCTGAACGACATGACCACCTATTTCTGTATGCGCCACGGGATGACCGAATGGAACCGCGAGCGTCGCATTCAGGGCAACACCGACGTCCCTCTTTGCGACGAAGGACGCGCAATGGCCCGCAACTGGGCTGAATCGCTCGGCGGCGGGGGACTGGACTGCATCTTGACCAGCTCTCTGTCCAGGGCGAGGGAAACGGCGGATCTCATCAACGAGACCCTGGGCGTGCCGGTGTTCGAGGACAAACGCCTCGGTGAACAGGACTGGGGCCGGTGGACCGGCCTGACCAAGGACGAGTTGAAGGAGATGCGCAAGGAGGTTCGCAGGCAGGAATACCAGGGATTCGGTTTCCGGCCCGATGGCGGGGAGAGCCGCGACGAAGTCCTGTTCCGCGCATGTGACGCGCTCATCGAATTCTCCGAAGAGCATTCCGGCGAGTCCGTGTTGGTCGTCACCCATAACGGGGTGCTCAAATGCCTGGCCCACGCCCTGTCCGGCTCGGATTTCATGCCCGACGACACTGTGGAATACCTGCCGTACCGCCTGCACCGCATCGAATGCGTCGAAAACGAACTCGCCCTGGGCGAACTGAATATGGAGCTGTAATGCGCATCGTCTTCTACTGCCAGCACGTGCTCGGCGTCGGCCACATGTTCCGCTCTCTGGAAATCGTCAAGGCCCTGAAGGACCACGAGGTCATCCTGGTTACGGGCGGGGCCGAGGTGGATTTCGATCCGCCCGCCAATATGACGCGGGTCCAACTGCCCGGCCTGATGATGGACGCCAAGTTCACCCGGTTCATCCCTCTGGAGGAGGGCGCGGAAGTGGACGAGGTCCTGGGCCGCAGGCTGCGGTTGTTCAAGGAAATCATGGCCGAGCAGCAGCCCGACATTTTCATGGTCGAGCTCTTTCCCTTCGGCCGCAAAAAATTCCGTTTCGAGCTGCTGCCCATCCTCAAGAAGGTCAGGAAGGGCGAGTACGGCAAGTGCCGGTCGGTCTGCTCCGTGCGGGACATCCTGGTGGAAAAGAACGACATGAAGCGGCAGGTGGAGCGCGTCCACGGCTATCTCAATCCCAATTTCGACCACGTTCTTGTGCACTCCGACCCCAACGACGTTTCCCGGAGTGGACGGCATCGTTCCCGAAGTCCATTACACCGGCTATGTGGCCCGCAAGCCCGATCCGGCCGAGACCGAACGGCTGGCCGCGGAACTTGATCTCGGCGACACGCCTCTGGTGGTGGTTTCCGTGGGCGGCGGGCACATCGGCCGCGACCTGCTGCGCGGGGCCATGGCCGCTTCGCCCATTTTGCAGCAAATCCACCCGCATCGTCTGGCCGTGTTCACCGGCCCGTACGTGGAGGAAGACGAGTTCGCACGTCTTCAGGCTCAGACCGAGGCGTTCCCGCACATCACCGTGAAGCGGTTCACCAAGCGATTCCTGGCCTATCTCGACCTGGCACGGCTGTCCGTTTCCCTCGGCGGCTACAACACGACCATGAACCTGCTGGCCACCAATACCTTTGGGCTCATGTACCCCTTTCTTCAGAACCGGGAACAGAACATGCGTGCCCGGCGCATCGAGGAAAAGGGCGGCCTCAAGGTCATCACCGAGGATGATCTCGGCGCCGAACGGTTGGCTGCGCTCATGCGCGAGGGGCTGGACCGCACAGCCGCGCCGCTCAACCTCAACCTTGACGGTGCCGACAACTCGGCCCGCATCCTGGAAGGGGTGCACGCGGCCATGTAGCTTTCCGCCCGGTTCAATTTCCCCTCGCCAGAAAACTCGGGCAGGGGTACCATGCCGGCAAGCAAAGGAGACTACATGCTGCTCAAGGATAAAAAGGCTCTCATTTTCGGCGTGGTCAACGACCGCTCCATCGCCTACGGCATCGCCAGGCAATTGAAGGAACACGGCGCGCGCCTCGCCTTCAGCTACGCCGCAGACCCCATTGAACGCCGACTGGCCCCCATCTGCGAGGAGCTGGGCGGTGAGTTCATGTATAAATGCGACGTCACCTCGGATGAGGAGATCGCCTCCGGCGCGGACCTCGTTCGCGAAAAGTGGGGCGGCGTGGATATTCTCGTTCACTCCATCGCCTACGCCAACCGCGAAGACCTCAAGGGACGGTTCATCGACACCAGCCGCGAGGGCTACAAGGTCGCCCTGGACGTGTCCTCCTATTCCCTGGTCGCCCTGTGCCGCGCCTTCGAGCCGCTCTTTCCCGTAGGCGGGTCGGTCCTGACCATGAGCTACTACGGCTCGGGCAAGGTGGTGGCCAATTACAACGCCATGGGCGTCGCCAAGGCCGCCCTGGAAGCCTGTGTGCGCTACCTTGCCGTGGACCTGGGCGAAAAAGGAGTGCGCATCAACGCCATCTCGGCCGGGCCGGTCAAAACCATGGCCGCCTCGGGCATCTCGGGCTTCAAGTCCATTCTCGGACGCATTGAGGAAAAAGCTCCCCTGCACCGAAACATCTCCATCGAAGACGTGGGCAAATGCGCCCTCTACCTCGCCTCCGATCTTTCCTCCGGCACCACCGGCGACGTCGTCTTCGTGGATTCGGGCTACAACATCATGGGCGTGTAGCACCCTCAGCGGGTAGGCGCATCCGTCCGGTATCGCCGATAGCTCAAATAGACTTCCAACGATACGGCAGGCCAGACCGGGCTGCCAATATTGTATGTAATGGACGCGCTGTTCGATGTGCTCGAACGGCGCGTCCATTTTTTTTATCGCCCAAAAAGAATTTTCATTTTTTGCATCATAGTCCGCGTTGGAGTCATTTTATGGAAGTTGCTGTTTGTAAAAAATACAAATTAAAACAAAATGATATACGTTAAAAATGAGGTAAAAACAAACAAGGTTCAATATAATAAACTTTCGTTCAACCTCTTGAATGGGGCCTTTAATTTGATAGAATGAATTTTAGTTCAGTATATTGAACAGATATTCAGAGAGAAGGAACCATGATCAAAACACGGAAAACGGAATGCACCAACTGTCGGCTCTGCATGCTGGCATGTACGGCGGCTCATGAGTCCGGCCTGCACAGTTCTAAATTTTCGCGCATACACATCGAGGACGCCTGGCCCGAAATCGGGGCCATTCATGTCTGCGTGAGTTGCGCCAAGCAATTCTGCGTTGAAGCCTGTCCCGAAAAGGCTTTGTCCTGGGATGGACACGTGGTGCTGGACAAGGACAAATGCACCCGCTGCGGCGTCTGTTCCGAAGCCTGTCCCTTCGGCGGCGTCCGCAAGCATCCGGTGAGCGGTTACCCCCTGGTATGCGATACGTGCAATGGTCGTTATTTATGCATCAAAGCCTGCCCCGCAGGGGCCATTTCGAGGAGATAGCCATGGAGTGGAGCGGATACGCCGGAAAAGTGCTCGAAGTTGATCTGACTTCGGGTTCCATCACCATCAACGAGCTTGACCGCGATATGGCCGAGCAGTTCGTGGGCGGCAAGGGGTTCGGGGCGAGCATCCTGTACGACAGGTTGCCCGCCGGATGCGACCCCCTGTCTCCAGAAAACATGATCGTTCTGGCCACCGGTCCCCTGACTGGCACCAGCGTCGCGGCCTCCGGGCGGCTTGAGCTGTGTACCAAGGGACCTGCTACCAACCTGTGGCTGGATTGCAACGCGGGCGGAAGCTTCGGGCCGGAATTGAAATATGCGGGCTATGACGTGTTGATTATTACCGGCGCGGCCTCCGAGCCGGTAATGCTGGTCATAGAGGACGACGACGTTCGCCTGGTTTCAGCAGATGAATACTGGGGGCAGGATACCCTGGAAACCTCCCGGCGGCTCAAGGCCGACTTCGGTGGCGATTACCGGGTGACCTGCATCGGCCAGGCGGGAGAACTGCTTTCGCCGTTGGCCTCGGTGCAGACGGAATACCGCTCCTTCGGCCGGGGCGGGGCCGGGGCGGTCATGGGCAGCAAAAAGCTCAAGGCCATTGTGGTCAATGGATCGGGAGGTCTCAGGGCCGCAGATTCCGCCAAGCTGGATATGATGATCCGCGAGGCCGCCAACGAGCTGGCCAATTCCCCGGACACCGGTTCGGCGCGGCCCGAATTCGGCACCAATGTGCTCCTTTCCCTCATGGAATATACCGGCATCCACCCGAACAAGAATTTCCAGCAATCCACCCTTGAAGGCGAGCCCGTGACCGAACTGGAGGTCAGCAGGTACTTTGATAGAAGCAGGGCCTGCTTCGCGTGTCCCATCCGGTGCAGCAAGATAGCCCGGGTCAAGGAAGGGCGGTTCAAGGGCGCTTTCACCGAAGGCCCGGAATACGAGACCGTGTGGGCCTTCGGTGGCCATTGCGCCAACAAGGACATCCCGACCATCATTGAGGCGGAGCATGTTTGCGATGCCTACGGCCTGGACGCCGTGTCCGTCGGCAACGTCATCGGGTTCCTGATGGATTGCTGGGAGCGGGGTTTTATCACCGCCGAGGATACGGCGGGGCTCGAATTTACCTGGGGCAACGTGGAAGCCATGATCGAGGCGGTCCATCTCATGGGCAAGCGGGAAGGTCCCGGCATGGATTGGTCCATGGGCGTGCGCTATCTCGAAGGAATTATCCCCGGAGCCGCCGGCCTGGGTGGCCACGTCAAGGGGCTTGAGTTGCCCGCCTACGACCCGAGGGCGAGCAAGGCCATGGCCCTCGCCTACGCCACCAGCGACCGGGGCGGCTGCCACTTGCGTTCCTGGCCCATTTCCGAAGAGGTCATGGTGCAGAATCCGCTGGGTCAGCACACGCTGGAGTTCAAGCCCGAAGTGGTCAAGGGCCAGCAGGATTTCTACAGCCTCATCAACAGCAGCGGTCTGTGTCTGTTCGCAGCATTCGTCCTGACCATGGAGCAGATAGCTCCGCTCATGGAATATGCCACCGGGCTTCCCGGACTGGATTCCGCCGACAAGCTAATCGCGGCCGGAGAGCGCATCAATACTCTCGTCAGGCTGTTCAACCTGCGCGAAGGCTTGACCGCCGACCAGGATACCATCCCCGACCGTTTTCGCACGGACCCGTTGCCGGACGGTCCGTGCAAGGGAGAAACCGTCGATGTGGCGCAACTCGTCAGCGCCTACTACTGCCTGCGCGAATGGGATTCCGAGGGCCGACCCACGGAAGAACTGCTGAACAAACTCGGCCTGGCGGAACGGTCCGCCGCTTCGCAACAATAGCGATAAGGAGATTTTCATATCATGTTCCGTCCTGAAGGAATTTACCCCGCACTTTTGACACCGTTCGACGAAGACCACCGGATCAACGAAACGGAATTGCGCCGCCTTTCGGAGTTCTGCGTGCAAAAGGGGCTTGACGGCATATTCCCCGTCAGCTCCGTCGGCGAAGGCCTGCATATGAGCTTCGAAGAAAAATGCCGGTGCATGGATATCGTCATGGACCAGGTTGACGGTCGTATTCCCGTCACTCCCGGAGTGGTCGCCTCCACGCCGGATGAGAGCGCCCGGCTGGCGCGCCATGCCGGTTCCCTCGGCTGCCCTGCCGTGGTCGGCACCCCTCCCTATTATTTCAAGCCCGGCGTGGCCATGGTCGAGCGCTTTTTCGAAACCATCGTGGAGAAGGGCGGCGTGCCGCTGATCCTCTACAACATCCCCTTGTTCACCCAGCCCTTGGACTACGACATGGTCAAGCGGTTGAGCCGCTACGAATACGTCGTGGGCATGAAGGATTCCAGCGGCAGCATGGTCGATTTTCTGCACTTCATGGACAAGATATCCATCGCCGGGGAGGACATCAGCATGCTTACCGGCCGCGAGGAAACGCTGCTCGCCTGCCTGGTCATGGGCGCGAAGGGCAGCATGACCGCCATGGCGGGCATCTTTCCGGAAATCATGGTGGGCATCTACGACGCCTGGAAGCGGGGCGACATGGACGAAGCCAGGACTTTGCAGAAGTCCATGCTTGTGCTGGTCCGCACCATGTTCGCGGTGCCGTTCCCGGTCGGGTTCAAGCTCGGCCTGGAGCTGCGCGGCTTCAATATGGGGCCGCCGCTCATGCCGCTGGCCCATGGGGACGCCTACCAGCTTTCGGTGGTTCGTTCCCGGCTCCAGATGCTGATGCGTCCCCTTTTGGCAAACTATGGAGAAAAATTGTTCGAAACCAACGTGTAAAAGCCATGCAGAACAAAAACAAATATCAGGTTCCAGCTCTAATGCGGGCGGCTCGGATACTCGAACTGCTCGGCAAGAAAAGCGCGGATTTAACCGAGATCATGACAATCCTGGAACTACCCAAGAGCAGCGCCTATTCGCTGGTGCTTACTCTTGAGGAGTTGGGGTTTGTGCGCCGTCTTGCCGACGGACACAGGTTTACTCTCGGGTTCCGCCTGTTCGAACTTGGCAACCTCTCGGTGACCAAGGTGTCCATCCGGGACTACGCCATGCGGCACATCCAGGAGCTTGTGCAGCGGGAGAAGGTCACCAGCCATCTGGGAGCGTTGGACGGCGCGGAAGCCGTGTACCTGCTCAAGGTGGACCCCCAGGACAGCATTCTCATCAATTCCTGGGAAGGAAAGAGGGTGGCCCTGACCCGTTCCGCGATGGGCAAGGTGCTCCTTGCCTGGCTGCCGCTGGAGCGGCAGATCGCGCTGCTCAAGTCGGCATCGTTCGTCAAGAAGACGCCCAAGACCATCGTGGATATGGACGAACTCCGCAATCATCTCGCCGACGTCAAGCGACAGGGGTGGGCGATAGATGACGAAGAGGACATATTGGGAATTCGTTGTGTGAGCGCTCCGGTTTTTTCGCCGGACGGCGCCGTCAGGTATGCGCTCAGCATCTCCAGCACGGTGCTGGCCATCAGCCCGGAGCGGATCCCCGAGCTGGTGAAGGCGGTCACGGAGGCCGCCAACAATATTTCCCGAAGCATCGGGACACCGTCGGAAATGTTTCAGCACTGGAAACGGGAAACCATGGACTGTAATAATCTTATGGAGGGAAGCGAATGAAATCCGTCAAAACCACTTTGGTAGCCCTGCTGGCAGGGGCTGTGCTCATCCTGGCCATGTCCGGGATCGCCCAGGCCAAGACGACCATCCGCCTGGCTTATGAAAACAACCCCGGCGAGCCTTTGGATCAGGTCGCCCACAAATGGGCCGATCTGGTGAAGGAGCGGAGCAACGGCGAGGTGGAGCTTCTGCTGTTCCCCAGCTCGCAGCTCGGCGGCAAGAAGGACATCCTTGAAATGGCCAAGATGGGCGTCAACGTGATTACCATCTGCGACGCGGGCTTTCTGGCCGACTACGTCCCCGATTTCGGCATCCTGGTTGGTCCCTATCTGGCCGAAAGCCCGGAAAAGATTTTCAAGCTCTTCAAGACCGGCTGGTACAACGATCTCGCCAAACAGCTTGAAAGCAAGGGCCTGCACATCGTCACTTCCAACTGGCTGTACGGCGTCCGTCACATGGTCACCACCAAGCCCGTGAAATCGCCCGCCGACATGAAGGGCCTGAAGATTCGCGTACCCAACAACCGCATCCAGATCGCGGCCCTCAAATCCATGGGCGCGACCCCGACCCCGATGCCCCTGGGCGAGGTCTACCCCGCGCTGACGCAGGGCATCATCGACGGCGCCGAGAACCCGCTGAGCGTGCTGTACGGCCAGAAGCTCTACGAGCCCGCCAAGTACATCGAGCTGATCGGCTACCTGACCATGACCGCCCAGTGGGTCGGCGGCCAGGCCTACTTCGACACCCTGCCTGCCGACGTCGTGACCCTGCTTCAGGAGACCGGCGACGAAGCCGGGTTGTACAGCCGCAAGGTCATGGCCGAGGAAGACGAGAAGATCATCAAGAAGATGATCGCCGACGGCTCCACCCTGGTGGATGTAGACACGGCCGCCTTCCGGGAGATGTCCAAGTCCACCTACTCCCAGTTCCCCGAGTGGACTCCCGGTCTGTACGAAAAGGTCCAGAAGCTGCTGGCGGAATAGTCCGCTTTCAACGTTGCCTGCGGGTCGGAACCGTTCCGGCCCGCAGGAAAACGCTCAGGTCAACCTAGGAGAGACTCAATGCGATTTCCTGACCCGGTAAAGGTATTCGACTTCCTGCCCGCAGCGGCGCTGGGAACGATCATGCTACTGACCGTGGCCGCGGTATTCCAGCGGTACGTGATGTCCACCCCCATCGCCTGGCTGGAGGAAGTGAACGGTTTGCTCTTTCTCTGGGCGATCATGCTCGGAAGTGCCGCGGCCAAGGGTGCCGGAAGCCATTTGAGCATCGACATCCTCACCTCGCTGCTGCCGCCCAGGGGGCAATGGATCATGAGCATCGTCGTTGAGGTCCTTACCCTGTTCGTGGCCGGTCTGATGTCCTGGTACGGCTATCTTTTGGCCAGCCAAGTGCAATTCAAGATCACCAACGTGCTTGGCATTCCCTATAGCTACATCGACTACGCCGTTCCTGCGGGCGGCATCGGCATCGCGCTGTTTTCCATCCGCAACATCGTTGTCCTCTGCAAGGGCCACGACCCCAGCGTCGCCAAGGAGATGAACTGATGACTCTCGCCGTTATCTGCGGAGTGATGCTGATTGGCTTCTGCATCAACCTTCCGATATTTCTTTCCGTTATTGCCGCGACCTTGCTGTACTTCGTAATGAACGACGGTATATCCGCGACCATCGCAGTCCAGCGGCTCGTGGGCTCGTCCCAGAACCTTTCGCTGCTGGCCATTCCGTTCTTCATCATGCTCGGCACGGTCATGAACCATACGGGCATCACCAAACGGCTCCTCAAGCTCGCCGAGTTGATGGTCGGCCGTTTCCACGGCGGGCTGGCGCAGGCGAACGTCTTGTTGAGCACCATGATGGGCGGACTTTCGGCGTCCAACCTCGCCGACTGCGCCATGCTCACCAAGATGCTCATGCCGGAGATGAAGCGGCACGGCTACGACAAGCCCTTCTCGGCGGCCGTCACCGCTTCCGGATCGCTCATCACGCCGATCATCCCTCCGGGAATCGCCCTCATCATCTATGGATTCCTGGCCGACGTTTCCATCGGCAAGATGTTCATGGCGGGCATCCTTCCCGGCATCCTGTGCGCCGTTCTTCTCATGTGCGCCATCTATCTCGTGGCCAAGAAGAAGGGGTACGCTCCCTCGCGCACGCAACGGGCGACGTCCGGCGAGTACCTCGTGGCCCTGCGGAACGCCATTCCGGCGATCACCCTGGTCCTGGTCATCATCGGCGGCATCCGGTTCGGCGTTTTCACCCCCACGGAAGCGGGCGCGGTTGCGGTCATCTACGTCATCGTCATCGGCATGTTCGTGTACCGGGAAATGAAGGTGCGCCACATCTTCGAGTCCCTGGTCGAGACCACCAGGTCAACGGCTTCGGTCATGATTATCATCATGGCCTGTTCCGCGCTGGCCTGGATCTTCTCCTGGGAGCAGGTGGCCCAGAGCATGGCCACCACGATCACCTCGATCACCACCAATCCGCATCTTTTCCTGCTGATCATCAACGTGCTCTTTCTGTTCCTGGGCATGGTGCTCGAAGGCAATGCCATCCTCATCGTGCTGGTGCCTCTGCTCAAGCCCACGGTCATGGCCCTGGGAATCGACCTGGTCCACTTCGGGCTGGTGATCATCCTGAACCTGTCCATCGGCACGCTTTCCCCGCCCGTGGGGACGGTCATGCTGCTGGTCACGGGGTTGAGCGGGACCAAGATTCAGGATTTCGTTAAGGCGGCCCTGCCGTTCTACGGGGCGCTCGTGTTGTCCCTGTTCCTGATTACCTACTTCCCCGTGATCACCTTATTATTGCCAAACCTCATGAAATAGGGAGTGTTTAATGACACCGGAAGAAAAAAGAATTTGCGCCCATCGCCTTGAGCAGTGTTATAGCGGCGCGGTTTACGACGCCCTGCGTGAAAAAGGCATCCGCGATTGCGTGCTGCCCCCGGAGTTCGCACCCCTGGCCCCGGGACGCAGGCTGGCCGGTCCCGTCTACGCCGTGGAGGGCGAGCGGGTAACCACCTCGGACCACGAGACCCTGCTGGAATGGACCGGGCTGTTGTCCAAGGTCCCGAGCGGCACGGTGCTTATGATCCAGCCCAATGACATGGAGCAGGCGTACATGGGCGAGTTGTCCGCTGAAACCTTGTCGCTCAAGGGCGTCAGGGGAGCGATCATCGACGGGAACTGCCGGGACACTGACTTCATCGTCCGTTCGGGATTTCGCGTGTTCGCCAAGGGCAAAACTCCAAGGGACGTCGTCGGCACCTGGCTTCCCAGAAAATTCGACGCCCCGGTCCTCATGGGCGGCGTGACCGTCAATCCCGGCGACTTCGTGGTCGCGGACGAAGACGGCATTGTCATCGTACCGGGCGACCTGGTGGAGGAGATCACCACCAGGGCCGAGGAGTTCCTCAGGACGGAAAGCCTTGTGCGCAAGGCCATTCTGGAAGGCGAGGACCCGCAACAGGCGTACATCAAATACGGCAAGTTCTGATTTAGGAGTATATACAATGAGTTGTGTACGAATTGATCCGGCGGACAATATCGTCATCGCCACCAGCCCGCTGAAAAAGGGGGAGGTCATCAACGTGGACGGCGAAAACATCACCGTCAGGGATGACGTGGCCTCCTATCACAAGGTTGCCGCCAGGGACATAGCCAAGGGCGAGCCGGTGTTCCGGTACGGCGTTTCCATCGGCGAGGCCACGGAAGACATCCAGGCCGGTTCCCACGTGCATCTGCACAATATGCGGAGCACCTATCTGCCCACCTATCTGCGCAAGGGCGAATAGCCCCGCACCAAGGAGTTCACATAATGATCATAGGAAACGGATATGTCCGCAAGGATGGGCGCAAGGGGATCAGGAACGTCGTCGTGGTAACCTATCTGGTCCAATGCGCATCCCATGTGGCCAAGAAGATCGCCGGTGATTTCGGCGATACCGTGCATCTGGCGGGATTCACGGGGTGCTACCCCAACGACCATGCGAATAGAATCATGACTCGCTTGTGTACCCATCCCAATGTGGGCGGCGTGGTCGTCGTGGCCCTGGGCTGCGAGAGCTTCCCCAGGAACGCGCTGGTGGAGGCTGTTCGGGAATCGGGCCGCCCTGTGGAGCTGGTGGTAATCCAGGAAGACGGCGGCACGGCCAGTAGCGTGGCCAAGGGCAAGGCCGCGGTGTCCCGCATCCAGGACGAAATAGCCGACGCGCCCCGCGCTCCCATGCATCTTGACGAGCTGGTGGTCGGCACGGTCTGCGGCGGTTCCGACGCGACCAGCGGCATCGCCGCCAACCCCGCAGTGGGCCTGTTCTTCGACAAGTTCATCGACGACGGCGGAACCGGTATCTTCGAGGAAACCGGAGAGCTGATCGGCTGCGAGGAAATCATCCGCCACCGCAGCGCCACTCCGGAAATCGGCGAAGAGGTCGTGGAATCCATCCACAAGGCCGCCCGCTACTACACGGTCATGGGTCACGGCAGCTTTGCGCCGGGCAATGCCGAAGGCGGTTTGACCACCCAGGAGGAGAAGTCCATGGGCGCGTACGCCAAGAGCGGTTCCTGCTCCATCAGCGGCGTTATCCGGCCCGGACAGATCCCTTCGGGGAAGGGGCTCTACCTCATGGACGTGATCCCCGACGGCGAGCCGCGTTTCGGATTCCCGAACATCAACGACGTCACGGAGATCATCGAAATGGCCGCCTCCGGGTGCCACATCATGCTTTACACCACCGGCAGGGGATCCGTGGCGGGCAGCGCCGTCATTCCGACCATCAAGGTCTGCGCCAATCCCGAAACCTACCGCCGGATGCCCGGCGACATGGATATTGACGCGGGCCGGGTGCTGGAAGGACGCGGCACCCTCCCGGAAGTGGGACAGGAAATCTACGACCTGGTGGTTAAGGTGGGGGGGGGAACCCCGTCCAAGTCCGAGGCCCTGGGTCATCAGGAATTCGAATTGCCTTACAAAACCTTCGCAATCGAAGAATCGCCCTTTGATTGCGGTTGCGCCTCCTAAATGCCTCTTGCGGAACGCCCCGGTCGCATCGGGGCGTTCCGCAAGAAATCTCCAGCCTTTCCTCCGGCCCCGGACCGAAGTCCGCTGGCCGATAATGAAAAAGGCTCCCCGCCGACAATGCATGCATCGGTGGGGAGCCTTTTCATTGCGGAACCAAGTAATTGGGGACGGTGCCTTCATGGAATGCCCCCCCCCCAAAAAAAGCCGCGGCCGGACAGCGGATTTCCGTGACTTGCGTCTCCGCTGTCCGGCCGTTGCCGGAGAGGACCTTATCAGGTCTGAGCGCGGGAGCGAGCAGGTGATTCGCTTCCGCGGAAAAATGTAATTAGACGAGTTGGCTGATGGCCACGCTCAGGGCCATGGAAACGCCCGTCCAGAAAAGGAGTTTGACCAGGCCGAGCGGTCCATTGGCGGCGCGGCACAGCTCGTTGCTCCAGGGCTCGCCCGTGGAATCCTCGGGCTTGAACAGATAAACAAGCGGATTCATGGTGGACTTCTTCATTTTCTCGACCTCCTTGATTATCTTGTTGCAAGGCAACCAACTTCTTTTTTTCTCCTATGCGTTTCTGGGCGATCTGGTCCAATAACGATGCGTGAGCATATACATAAGGATTCCTTATGGGATGGCTGAACGGCCCATTATCCGGGGGGAAATCGGAGGCGGGCGATACCGATTGCCCCTTTTGGTCCGTGCGGGTATGAAGAGCCCATGGAACTCTACCAGCTAAGAACGTTCGTGGCAGTGGCCGAGGAAGGCAATTTTACCCGTGCGGGCAGGCGGGTACATGCCACCCAGCCTGCGGTGAGCGCGCATATCAAGGCCCTTGAGGAAGAGCTTGGCGTGCGGCTTTTCGACAGGGTGCCGCGCGGCGTCGAGTTGACCCAGGCCGGAGCCGAACTGGTGCATGACGCCATTGAAGTGCTGGCTGCGGCCAACGCGCTCAAGGCCCGGGCCGTGACTCTGGGCGGCGAGGTGGCGGGGCAGGTCGCGCTGGGGCTGTGCACCGATCCGGCCTTTCTCAAGGCCACCAGCCTCATCGACCTCATGAGCGAGCGTTTCCCCAAGCTCAGTCTGAAGCTCATCCAGTCGCCGTCCGGCGTGATCCTGAGCGGCATCCGGGCGCGCACCCTGGACGCGGGATTCGTCTTTTCCGGCAATCCCTACCATGATTTGGAGAGCATCAAGCTGGCCGAGCCGAAGTATTCCATTCTGGGCGCGGCCAGGTGGCGCGATGAACTGGCTGTTGCCGATGCCGAAGCGTTGTCCGCGTTCACCTGGGTAATGCCCGCCAGCCACAGCCCGTTCCGAGAACTGCAACTGGAAATATTCAACAAGTACGGGATAGTTCCGGCACGAACCATCGGTGCGGATTCCGAGGAGGTCATCCGCGCCCTGGTTGCGGACGGCAAGGGGTTGGCCCTGGTGCGCGAGGACGAGATGACGGCCATGCTCGAAAGCGGGCAGGCGGCCGAGTGCGTCCTGGTCGGGCGGCATCCGGTTGAGGTGAATTTCGTGTTCCGCAAGGGAGAGGACAGCCTGCCTTCCCTGGCCGCCATCATAGAGCTGGTGCGGCGCACCTGGGAGTGCTGACGGGCCGGTTCCGGTTTTTCGTTCGGAAGGTTTGTTTTCCCTATGCGCCCCGAGCGGGCGCGATGATCTTTACGCCACTTCCCAACATTGCTTGACGCGGTCGATGACCGCGCGCATGACCGGGTCTTCGTCGTGCTTCCTGAGGTAGACGAAGTTCGCCTGGATGGACAGCTCGTCGAAGGACATGGTGTGCACGGGCCTGCCGATGCGGTTGGCCGCCTGGATTTCGTTCTTTCGAAGGAACGAGATGCCTTTGCCCGCGGCCACAAGCACCCGGATAACCTCGTCGCCGTCCACTTCCAACTGGATGGAGGGCTTGATGTTGTGCGTCTTGAAGAAGGGCTCGATGAGTTGCTGCACCGGATTGTCCGAGGGGTCCATGATCCACGGCAGGTCGGACAGCCCGGACAGCCCGAGGCTCATGCGGTCCTTCCAGATATCCGGCACGGCTACGAAAAAGCGCGTCTTTTCCAGGGGGATGGCGCAGAGTTCCGGGTATCGAGGCTCGCCGAAGATGAATCCGCAGTCGAGTTGCCCGTCGCGGATGGCCCCCTGTACCGAGGTGGATGCGCGCTGCTGGATTTGCAGGACGATTCTGGGGTGGTCCTCGCCCAGTGAGGTCAACAGGGGGACGATGCGCAGGTATTCGGCGTCCGTGTTCAGGCCGAGCGACAAGTCGCCCACCAGCTCGTCGCCCATGCTTCGGGCCTCCAGCTTCAGCTCCCGGGCGGCCTTGAGCACGTTCTCGGCCCTATGCTTGAGCCGTTCCCCGGCCTGGGTCAGGCGCATTCCCTTGGGCGTGCGGATGAACAGCTTGGTCTCAAGCTCCTCCTCCAGGGATTTGATGTGTGCGCTTACCGAGGGCTGGCTGGTATGCAGCCGGACCGAAGCGCGGGTCAGATGGCCTTCCTCGGCCACAACCACGAATGTCTTGAGTTGGTAGAGTTCCATCCGCGATCAGCCTCCTTAATACTCTTCATAATCATATCCGATCAAGATCGGATATGCCATCAGAAAAACGGAACAACTACATCAAACAAAACAATTGGATTGATTTCGACAACATCCGTAGATGTGCAGATATGGAGAACCGCCTGATTGGTGGCGTCAAACAAGGAGCAACACTATGAGCATGGACAACGATACCCGACTGGCCATGATGCATATGCGCAACGAGGCGCACCGTTACGACGATATCCGTCCCCGCCGAAACAACAGCAAGCGTGTTCGCAAGATCACTTCGGCCATGGCCGCCTTTACGTTGCTGCTGTTCACTCGGGGTTTCTAAATATTTCCGGGAGCATTCCGCTCCCCTTACTCAGCGGGTTAGAGCCGCTCTTGTCTGGGGTTTGTTCATCCTTTCCTCTCAGACAAGGGCGGCTCTTTTATTATTTATACGGCAAGGCGCGTCGTTGAGTAGCCGAATCCATGAAAGCGTGTGAGGCGGTATTCGCGGGCTTTGCGAGCAGCTTCGCGGCCGGGTGGCGTTGGGCCCCGGAAAGGCTGGGCCGCGCTTGTTCCGCATGACTTTTCCATCCGCATCGGATTGGCGGCGTGGGATTGACTTAAGTCCGGCGTGAACCGTTTCGTATCAAATGGGAGTGAGGGGGGGTCGGCATCCCGTTACGGGGTGCGGCTATTTTACGGCCACCCAACTGGACAGGACGGACACGAAGGTCACGGCCCCGCCGAGGATGAGAAGCTGGCTCAATGGGAGAAACTGGAGCTGGATGAGGAAGGGCGGGAAGTTGAGGGCGTCGGCCACGGCCGAGTGGGTCGCGGCGAGCAGGCCGATGCCGAGTCCCGCGCCGAGGATGCCCTGGATCAGGCCGCCGATGAGCAGGGGCCAGCGGATGTAGGCAGGGCTGGCCCCGACCAGCGCGAGGATTTCCACCTCGTCCATGCGGGTGAGCAGGGAGAGCTTGATGGTGTTGTGGACCACAAGGGCGACCACGAGGCCGAGGAAGCCCAGGACCGGCCATATCACCGTGCGGGTCAGGGTGCGCCATCCCTGGGCCAGGTCGGCCTGGAACGGGGCGTAGTTGACCTTGTCCACGCCGGGCAGTTCCTTGAGCGTGGAGAGCAGGGCGGCGGCCCAGCCCTCGCGCTGCGCCTCGGGAGGCACGGCAAAGGCGGCAAGGCCGGAATAGGGCAGGGGATTGTCGTCGGCCAGCCGGGAGAAGTCGCCGGTCTTGCCCAGGGATGCCGCAAGTTCGGCAAGGGCGTTGGCCGGAGTGAACGTCTTGAAGGCGTTCAGATGGTCCATGGCGCGGATGGTCTCCCATTCCGCGTTCACTTGCGCCGGTTCGACGCCGTTCTTCCAGTATATCTGAAACTCCACCCGTCCTCTGGATTTGAGCAGCTCCTGGTCGAGGTTGTGCACGCCGAGCAGGATAAGCCCGGTGAGCAGCGTGACCATGGCCACGGCCATGAGGGTGAGCAACTGGGCAAAGGGGTGGAGGCGCAGGTCGGTGATGCCGCGCAGGGTCAGGCGGAGGAGCGGTCCGATCACGGCTTCTCCTCGTCGAAATCGTCTTCGAAATCCTCGTCAAAGGGGATGTCGTCCAGGGGGTCGCTGTCTTTGGTGATGCGCCCGTCCTGGAGATGGAGAATGCGCGCGTTGGGCACGCATTCGAGGACCTCGGTGGAATGGGTGGCCATGATGACGGACGTTCCGTAGGTGTGGAACTGCTTGAAGATTTCCATGAGGTGCATGGTCAGGTCGACGTCGAGGTTGCCGGTGGGCTCGTCGGCCAGGATCAACTCGGGGTTGGCGACCATGGACCGGGCGATGGCCACGCGCTGCTGTTCGCCGCCCGACAGGCGTTCGCACAGGGAATAGCTTCTGGTTTCCAGGCCCAGCGCGCGGATGATGGCGCGCACGCGGCGTTCCAGGTGGGTGCGGGGCATTCCCCGGACTTCGAGCGCCATGGCCACATTGTCGAAGACCGTGCGCTCGGGCAGGATTTTGAAGTCCTGGAAGACGACGCCCACCTTGCGGCGCAGCTTCGGGATGTCGCGCTTCCGAAGGTGGTTGAGCTGGAACCCGGCCACCGAGGCGCGGCCTCGGGATACGGGCAGGGCTCCGTAGAGCAGACGCAGGAGGGTGGTCTTTCCGGCCCCGGAGTGCCCGGTGAGGAAGAGAAATTCGCCTTTCTCCAGGGTGAAGGAGATGTCCTTGAGAGCCCAATAGGACCCGAAGTTGTAGGACAGGCGTTCCACATTGACCATCATGTCGGGTTATGTACCTGTCTCACCCGCGTTTGTACAGGACCGGAAAAGAAAACGCCGCCCCGTTCCGGGCTGGAACGGGGCGGCGCATGAGAATCACGATGGCGGAGGGGTTAGCCTTCGACCTTGACGTATGCCTTAACGGCGGCACCGCAGATGGGACACTTGTCGGTGGGTTCGCCGTCCATGGTGTGGCCGCACACGGAGCAGATGTAGAACTCGGCGTCGGCGAACTTTTCCGGGTCTTCCAGGGCCTCGGAGTACAGCTCGGCATGGATCTTCTCGGCCTCGTTGGCGAATCCGAAGTAACGCAGGATGGCGTTTTCGCCCTCGGCCTTGGCGTCTTCCATCATCTCCGGGTACATCTTTTCAAATTCGTAGGTCTCGCCGGAGATGGCGGCCTTGAGATTCTCCTCGGTGGAGCCGATGCCCTTCATCAGCCGCAGGTGGGCATGGGCGTGGATGGTCTCGGCGGCGGCAGCGGCGCGGAACAGCTTGGCGACGCCGGGTTTGCCTTCGGCCTCGGCCTTGTCGGCGAAAGCGAGGTACTTGCGGTTGGCCTGGGACTCGCCGGCAAAGGCGGCTTTGAGATTTTCCATGGTCTTGGTCATTTTGTCTCTCCTGTATTGTTTTGTGTCGGCTCGCAGGCCGATTGAATGCGTGAAGCGATTAGTAATGATTCCTATTTTAAAATGCAAGCAAAAAAATGCTTTTGATGAACATCCCGAGTTCGGAAGCGGTTTGTGTTGATGTTTGAGTCGCCATATCGGGAGCACCGGGCTAGTCCGAAGCGTTCAGGACCAGGGCAGACACTTTGTCGCAGGCCTTGTCGTCGGGCACGAATGCGGTTTCGCCGATGGCCACCACCGGCCGCATTCCTATGAGGGCGTTGAGCAGGTAGGCGTGCCGGTAGGAGGCGAGGTCGTGCATGGGAAGACGCGCGGGCAGGATGTCCAGGACTTCCATGGCGAGCTTCAGGGTGGTGGAGCGGAGCCGGTACTGGGAATCCGGGAAGAAGAACCGTCCGTCTTTTTCAAGGACGATCGCGCCGGTGGCGGCTTCGAGGAGGTTGTCGCCGAAGTCGAACAGGGCCACGTCGTCGAAGCCGCGCGCTTTGGCCCGGCGCAGGGCCAGATGAAAGAACATGTAGCTGGTGGTTTTCTGTCCGTTGAGGGTGGAGACATGACGGTCTTCGCAGATGCACAGCCGATAGGCCTTGTAGGGCTTGGCTTCGTAGGGCGCGGCGATGATGACGGGCGAGGCGTTCGCGCTCTCGATGGGGTAGAAGATATTGACCCGGGCGGTTTGGCCGACAAGGCCGTTGCGGCTCAGGACCTGGCCGATGATCTGTTCAAAGTCAACGGTGACGTAGGGAATGCCGTAGTCGCGCAGGGAGGAGAGGATGCGGTCCAGGTGCCGTCCGAGGTGGCAGACGTCCCGGCCGTTGTAGTAAAGCGTTTCGAAAAAGCCCGCGCCGTAGCGGAAGGCCGGAGCTTCGGGGTCCTGTCGGACGTCTTCGTCGGAATAGCCGCCGTTGTGATAATGGATCATGTTTTTTCCAGTGAAAGAAATTTTTCGGCTTTTGCCAGTGTCTCCAGATACTCTTTCGCCGGATCGGAGTCCACCACGATGCCGCTGCCGGCGAAAAAGTCCAGAAACTCCGTTTCCACATCGAAGATCGCCGTGCGGATGGCGATGGAGGAGTCCATGTTCCGACGGTCGCGGATCACCGCCATAGCCCCGCAGTACACGTTTCGCGTGTGCGGTTCCAGTTCCTCGATGATCTCCATGGACCGCTTTTTGGGGCAGCCCGTGATGGACCCGCCCGGAAATGCGTCGAAGAATAGGTCCAGGCAGTCCCTGTCCGCACGCAGTGTTCCGCGCACGTCCGAGTACATCTGCAACAGGTTGTCCACCGCGAAGACGGATTTGTGGTTCTCCACCCGGACCGACCCGTACTCGCTGTTTGCGGAGATGTCGTTGCGGATCAGGTCCACGATCATGGACAGTTCCGCGGACTCCTTGTCCGAGCTTTTGAGTAAGTTCTCGGCAACTGTCCGGTCGCCCTCAAGGCGCGCCGTGCCCTTGATGGGCTGGGACAGGATTTGTCCGTCGGACACCCGGAGGAACCGTTCGGGCGAGGTGGACAATATCCGCCTGGGGCCGCTGGAGAACCATGCGTAGAACGGCGCGGGATGGCGGCGTCGCAGGGTCAGCAGCAGGGCCAGGGGATCGAGGCCCGGACAGCGCCGGGAGAACCGGGTGGACAGGTTGAGCTGGTAGGTGTGCCCGGACAGGATGCGTTCCAGGGTCTCGCGGACCCCGGCTTCATAACCCGCCCGGTCGAGCGAAGCCGTCGGGGGCGTCTCGGGGAAGGCGGGCATGGCGGGCGCGGAGTCGGCGTCCGGAGTCCGTTCCAGGGCTGCGGCGAGGTCCCGGGCCAGGGACGCGGAACGAGCCTGGATTCGGGCCGCGCCGTTGTCGAATTTGATGGTCGCCGCGTATTTTCTGAGGTGCCCCAAAGGACCGCCGCGTTTTTTGGCCGACCCCACGCCGCGCAGGAGCATTCCGAAATCGTAGCTGATGAAGCCGAAGGTTGGACCGGGCGTGCCGAAGCAGAACGCCTTCGCGTTGTCGGGCGTGGTCTTGTCGGTGAAGATCAGTTCGGCCACTGGCTCCACGCCGACCAGGGATTCGGTTTGGGCGGGGAAACCGTCCGTGGACAGGAGCATGTCGGCCCCCTGCGTGCGGGCCAGCTCGCCTGCGAAACGGTCGAACCGTTTGCGGCTAGCGGAGACCGAGATAGTCGAGAGCGAAGTCAATGAACCAGCCTCCGTCGCGGGAGAGAAAGGATTCGGGATGGAACTGGCAGCCGATGACCCGTTGCGTCCTGCTGCCCATGCACATGACGATTCCGTCCCTGTTGGCGGCCAGAACGTCCAGCCCGGCACCCGGCTCCGTCACGTGCAGCGAATGATACCGGGCCACCACGTGTTCCGCGCCGTCCATGAACAGGGTGTCGGTCTTGCCGTGCACGCAGCCGTGAAGCCTGCCCGTGAGGCCGCCGAACCGCTCGTTGACGATCTGCATCCCGAGGCATACCCCGAGAATCGGCTTTTCGGCCGAAAACACCCGATCGTAGCCGAGGTATTCCGAGGGCGCGCCCGGGCCGGGTGAGATGACGAGCAGGTCGCGGGCTTCGAGATCGGCGTCCTTCAGCCTGGCGTACGGCGTCACCTCCACCGTTGCGCCGGGCACGGAGGCCGCGAGCAGGTGCTCCAGGTTCCTGGTGAAGCTGTCGTCGTTGTCGATGAGCAGAATATTCATGGCGTGCGGCCTGCCCGATTCGCCCGCGCCTGCGGACGGGACGGGAGCCCCGGTGGCGGGGCTCAGGCCTTGTCCTTCACCTGGCGGAAGAATTCCTGGAGAAATTCGGGGCTGGTCCGCGTGTGGTTCACGTCCAGCCGGTCCAGCAGGATCACGAGATTGCCGCGAGGCGTGGTGGTGGAGGTGAAATGGAGGGCGTGAGTGTCGCCGTCGGACGCGGTCACGGTGAATATCCAGGTGTTTTCCTTCCTGGTCCAGTTGGCGTCGGCTCCGTCGGTTTCGTCAACCAGGATGGAAAGGAATCCGGCCAGGGGGAGCCTGCCGGGAACGCCGAGGAATTCGCCCTGGTCGTTGCGGATGACAATGGGCGTGCCGAGGAAGGCGTCGGACGGGCGCTCGGGGGAGGGCTGGTCGTCCTGCTCCAGGGCGTAGGAGGCCACATCGCCTTCGGGGCCGCGCACGTTGACGATCTTGCGCGCCCGTATTTTCGGCTCCGGAGCGGACTGGGGTGCGGCCTCGGCCGTAGGTTCGGCCGCAGGTTCGGGGGCGGCTTCGGGCGCGTCGCCGGGAATTACGGGCGCGGCGGTCCGTTCGAGAATTCGGGAGAAGAAAGCCTTGTTTTCGGCCTCGATCTCAAGGAGCTTTTCCAGGGCGGTTTCGACTTTGCGCAGCCTGTGCTCGGCCTTGGCCTGGGCCGTGGCCAGTCCGGCCATGCCCTGCATCATCTGCCCGGCCGTGGCGAAGAAGCGTTCGAGATATTCCTGCGAGACGCCGGCCGAGAACGCGGCGGACTGCTCCGGGGCGGGGTCTGCGTTCCGGGCGCGGCGTTGCCGTGCGGGCCGGTCTTCCTTGAAGTGTTCCTTGAGGACCTTGTAGGTCTCGTTGACGGACATGCCCTTGGCGAAGCAGTCGCGGATCTTGAGGCAGATCTCGCCCGCCTCGGACTTGAAGCGGATGGGCTTGCCGCGCGTCAGCACCGGGATGAAGCCGGGGAACTTGCGCCGGTAGCTCTTGATGGTGGTTTCGGAGACGCCGCAGAGCGCGGCCAGATCCTTATGTGTATAAATATCTGCCATGATAGCTGTTCATCCTCGGGTTTGTGAGGGCGGTGTCCCTGGTGGCCAGGGCGAGACGCCGGGGCCGATTGCGGAACCGGGTGTCCCAGACGCAGGAAACCGTCTTCGGGCGTATGTTTTCGGTATGGGTGAGCGTGTGCGTTTCGCCAAGCCTGACAACCACTTTTCGGGGTGCGGAACCAAATGCGAGTCTGATCATCTGTCCTCCTTGTGTGGAAATCGGCACCAATCGTCACCCTTGTAAATAAAGGAAATTCAAGGAACGAAACTTACCGATATATTATCTAGAAAACATCTAGACGTCAAGGCGGGCAAGCTCTGTGGACCGCGCTTTGGCCCTGTGCGGCCGAGTCTCGGGCACGATCAATTGGTCTTGAAGGAGATGTTGGCCACCTCGCTTTTCTTTACCTCGGTCAGCTTGCGTTCATACCGGTCGTCCAGGACATAGAAGGCATAGGTGCCGGGCTGTTCGCTGCCCAGGTATAGGTTGGCGTCCTCGAATGCCCACTCCTTGCCCCGGTTATTGGTGATGGTAAAGGTGTGCGGGTCTTTGAAGACGATGGACTGCCAGCTCATGAGGTCCCGGAAGCGGGTCAGGCTGATGACTGTGGAGGAGCGGCCGTTGAGCTTGCCGGAGATGTATATCCAGTAGTTGCCCAACTTTTCCAGCCCGTCGATTACAAGGGTGGAGCCGTTGGTCAGTTGGATTTGGCCGATCGGGCCTTCCGGGATGGTTTCGGTGATGGCGAGCGAGGAGACGGGCTGCCCGTTCGACGGGGCGGCGGATTCCCGGGCGGCCGGGGCCTCGTCGGGAACGGGAAGTTGCGCGGCTTCGTCTTTCGAGGAGCAGGCCGTCAGGGCCAGCGCGAGCATCAGGGCAAGCAGCAGGGTTCGCATGTGTCCTCCATGGGGGTTTTTGCCCTTCGGTTTTAGCAGGGAACGAGCCGGGAATCCAGGGTTGTATGCGCGTCCGGCCTGTTGGAAAGGACGCGGTTGCATGGTGTCGGGACGTGAGTGGGATGGGGCGGCCTGTCGCTGCGGGATGTCCTGTGCTAGGTGATATGCTATGAGAGAAGGAAGCCATGTTCGGGAGATATGTTTTTATGCGGTGGTGCTCTTCGGAAGCACCTGGCTGCTTATGCGTATGGACGCTTACGAGTCCCTGCACGAGTGGAGCCGTGCGCATGAACACTGGGAGCTGGATGAACTGGCTCTGACCCTGTTCGGCATCCTGATCTGCCTCGCGCTTTTCGCCTTCAACAGGGTTCGCGATTTGAAAAAAGGGGCTGCGCTGCTGGAGGATTCACGCCGGGACCTGGCCAAGGCCCATGAGGAATTGCGCGTCCTGCACCAGTCCAGGGAGACCTTCCTGACCACTGCCTGTCATGAGTTGAAGAGCCCGCTGGTCGGCATCGTGAACGCCCTGGAGCTCATGCAGTTGTCCGGGGACGACGACGAGCGCAGTGAACTGATCGAGCTGACCTGGATGGCGGCCAGGAAGTTGGGCGTTTTGGTGGACGGCGTACTTGAATTTTCCCGTCAGGAGTCCCTGTCTCTGTCCCGTGGCGTGTTCTCCCCGGCCGAACTGATCGAGTCCGTCCGGGATATGTCCCGGCTTCAGGCCAGGAGCGAAGGGCTCTCCGTGTCAGCTCAAGTGGCCGAGGGCACGCCCGCCCTGGTGTACGGGAGCGAGTCGGTTCTGCGGCTGGTGGCCCTGAATCTGGTGGGAAACGCCGTGCGCTACACCGAGCGGAGCGGTGTCCGCATCGAACTTGGCTACGACCACGAATCCGGCGGGGAACTGGTCCTGACCGTGTCGGATACGGGCCGGGGCATCCCGGTCGACGAGCTGGAGACCATCTTCGAGCCCTATGAAACGGGCTCCGGCGGCGGCAACGGGTTCGGATTGGGGCTGTCTATAGTCAAGCGCAGCGTGGAGCGCATTCAGGGGACCGTTTCCGTGGACAGTACGCCCGGCAAGGGGTCGCGGTTCACGGTCAGGCTTCCGGCCGCCGAGGCCGAACATCCCTGACCGCCTGGTGCGGTCCGCCGGGAAAATGCAATCGGCCCCCGCGCGATGGTTCGCGCGGGGGCCGGTTGCGTATCGAAAGGGGATCAGTAGCGTTTGAGGCCGTCTTCCTCGCCCAGGTTGAAGCGGCCGATGGCCTCGTGCAGGGAGCGGGAGCCCTCGGACAGGCTGGCGGCCGTGGCCGCGACCTCCTCGGCTGTGGAGGCGTTCTGCTGGACCACGGATTCCGACTCCTGGATGGCCTTGGAAACCTGCGCGATGCCCTGGCTTTGTTCGCTGGCGGCGGCGGAGATTTCCTGGATCAGCTCGGCCGTGTGCTGAATGTCCGGGACCATGCGCTTGAGCAGTTCTCCGGCTTCCTCGGCCACGGCCACGCTGCTGGACGACAGCTCGCTGATGCCTGCCGCGGCCGTGCCGCTGCGTTCGGCCAGTTTGCGCACCTCGGCCGCGACCACGGCGAATCCCTTGCCCGCCTCTCCGGCTCGGGCCGCCTCGATGGCCGCGTTGAGCGCCAGCAGGTTGGTTTGGCGCGCGATTTCCTCGATGATGCCGATTTCGTCGGCGATCTTGCGCATGGCGGACACGGTGCGGGCCACGGCCTCGCCACCCGTCTCGGCGTCTGCCGAAGCCTTGGAGGCGGTCACTTCGGTCCTGTGGGCGATGTCGGCGGTCTGCTGGACGCTGCCGGACATCTCCTCCAGGCTGGCGGCGATCTCCTCGATGCCCGCGGCCTGCTGGTTTGCGCCCTTGGAAAGACTGTCGCTGGCCAGGGAAAGTTCCGAGCATCCCTCGGCCACTTCGCCGGAGATATCCCGTATGTCGCGGATGGTGTTCGCGAGGGTCGCGTTCATTTCACACATGGCCGACAGGATGATGCCCATCTCGTCGCTGCGCATTTCGCAGGCCTGGCTTCGCAGGTCGCCCCGGGCGATGTCCGAGGCCAGGTCGGCGCATTGGATGATGGGCCGCTTCACGGACCGTTCCACCACCCAGAAGATGATGACGATGGGCACGACCACCACGATGAGCAGGCCCACCCCGACGAGCCACGCCACGGCGGACATCATGGCCTGCTGGTCCGTGATGTCCATGGACAGGAGGATCACGCCGATGGCGTCGCCCCGGTAGTCCTTGACCGGAAACACGGCCACTCCGTCATGCCCCTCGACCTCCACCAGGGCGGACTGCATCCCTCGGTCCAGGAGGTCGGTACCGGCCAAGGCCCGCGCCGATTCGTTCTTCTGGCCGTAGATGAGCACGAACTTGCCGTCCTTGACCGGGTTCTTGGCCGGGTCCCGCAGTCTGGTGGTCACCGGAAGCAGCTTGGCGTCCATGTAGAGCAGGGCCTTGACGGCTCCGGCGGACTCCATGGTCTTGAGGATGTTGTCGAACCCGAGCAGCACTTCCACGGACCCGAGGTGTGCTCCGTCCGTCCCGGTGACCGGCGTGAGACCTCGGATGGTGAAGCCGCCCCGGCCCGGCTCTATGCCCAGGACCGGCTTGCGGGTCTTGTTCACGTCGATGACCGTGTTGCGGAATCCGGACAGGTCGTCGGAAATGTCCACCCACTCGCCGCCCTTTTTGGCCTGTTTCTCGCGCCAGGTGCGCAGCAGGCTTCGGGCCGTGGGCAAATGGAAATGGAGCTGGAAGCTCCGGCCGATGTTTTCCTTGTATCCCGCGAGCACGGGCGCGAGGGATGCGCGCAGTCGTTCTCTGGCCTCCTGGAGCATGGGGTCGGCTTCATCGTCCATGTTTCCCCGGTTGGCCAGGGCGTATGCCTCGACCACTTCGGGCATTCGGCTGAACAGGGCCGCCTGTTGCAGGGCGCTTTCGGAAATTTGTGTGATGGACTGGCGGACGTCCTCGATTTTTCCCCGCAGAATCAGGGTCACAAAGGAGTTCTCCAGATCGGCGAACTGTGACTTGAGGACCAGATACCCGCCTACGAGCATAACCAGGGCCATGCCCAGCAGGGGCAGAAAAAGTTTGGCGCGGATACCCATCGGAGCTCCTTGGTGAATCGTTTAATCGTGTCGGACTCGTTCATTTTTGGTGCAGCCGGATGCAATGGGCAATTATTTTTCCGTCGGACGAAATCTTTCGGCCATGCGCTCCGCGCGGCAACGGGAGTGCGGACGCCCGGAAGGACCGACCGGACCTTTACAGCAAACCGCTTTTGTACTAGCCGTATTCAATTATCTGTAATCACGAGGCTTTCATGATCGCCACCATCTCCTGCGCCGCCCTCATGGGCATCGATGCCTTCAAGGTCCAGCTCGAAGTCGATTTTTCCCGCTCCGGGATGCCCTGTTTCACCATGGTCGGCCTGGCCGAAGGGGCCGTGCGCGAGTCCAAGGAACGGGTTTTTTCCGCTTTGAAAAACTGCGGCTTCAAGGTGCCGCCCGCACGGATCGTCGTGAATCTGGCTCCGGCGGATGTGCGCAAGGAGGGGAGCGGCTACGATCTGCCGCTGGCCGTGGGCATTCTCTGCGCCATGGGCGTTCTCGAACAACAGGCTGTGGACGGCTGGTTCATGGCCGGGGAACTTTCCCTGAGCGGAGAGCTCAAGTCCGTGCCGGGCGTCCTGCCCCTGGCCCTGGCCGCGCGCAAGGAAGGCGGGCGGGGCATCATCGTGCCGGAGGCCAACGGCCGCGAGGGCGCGGTGGCGGGGGACCTGTCGGTTATCGGGGCCGTCGACCTGGGGCAGGTGGTGCGGATGCTTCTTGGCGAGGAGATCATTGAGCCCGCCAAGGTGGACATCGACACCCTCTGGAACGAGCGGTCCCGGCACCTGAACGACTTCGGCGAGGTCAAGGGCCAGGAACACGCCAAGCGGGCCATCGAGATCGCGGCGGCGGGCGGGCACAACATGCTTTTCATCGGCCCGCCCGGCTCGGGCAAGACCATGCTCGCCAAGCGCATTCCCACTGTGCTCCCGCCTCTCGGATTCGAGGAGGCCTTGGAGGTGACCAAGATATACTCCGTGGCCGGGCTGCTCCCGGCGGACCGGGCACTCATGGTAACCCGGCCGTTTCGCACCCCGCATCACACCATTTCGGACGTCGGCCTGGTGGGCGGCGGCCGCTATCCCCAGCCCGGCGAGACCTCGCTGGCGCACAGGGGCGTGCTTTTCCTCGACGAGATGCCCGAATTCAAGAAGTCCGTGCTTGAGGTCCTGCGCCAGCCGTTGGAGGACGGTGAAGTGTCCATCTCCCGCTCGCTCATGACCCTCAAGTACCCGGCGGACGTCATGCTCGTGGCCGCAATGAATCCCTAATTATATTTTCTTTTGGCCAACATAAAATTTCCCATGGCGAGGCGCTAAATTTGCTCCAGATGTAGTTTTATAAACCCCTATTTTATTTTTCCTTTCCTTACCTAGTTGTAACCGAGTACAGTATTAGCCGCACTCCATGCGTGAGCAAAGCCTCACGCCCGAAAGAAACCCCGCCGGAAATGGCGGGGTTTCTTCTAACGGGAACTGCCAAGATAGGCGTTCGATACGTCCCGACGGCCAGGCGAATGCCCCGCCGCCACTTCGATGTTGTCGCGTGCTTCGTCGTCGAGCCGGGGCCAGTCGTCCCCGGCCGTGGCCTGGGCGGCTTCGTGGAATGCCTGAACGCTATCGTACTGGTTCGGCGGTTCGAAGCCCGTATGGTCCACATACATCTGTCGAAAGCGTTCGTGACGCAGGCCATGCAGGGTACCCCCGGCATCCTTGCCCGTCAGGCCGTGCTTTCTGGCTGCATAATCCAGCCGATGCAGCCATTCGTCGCCCATGCCTTCGGGCATGAGATTGTTGATGCCCTTTCGGTCGGAAGGGGACACGTATTCTTCGGCCCGCTTAAGGGCCGCTTCCTGTTGCCGGGACAAGCCGTACAGGGTTCGGGGCCTGCCGCCCTTGGTCCCATACTGAACGAGAAGGCTATGGTTTTCCCGGTCCCAGTCGTTAGGCAAGTCCAGCTTGGCTGATTCTTCCCGGCGCAATCCCACGTTGTACATCAGGTCGATCTGCGCCGCCGCCCGACCCGCGTGCGGATACGACTTGTCGTTCCGCATGCGGGTCAGGGTGCCTTGGAAGACATCCGCGGCGACCGCACGGGACATCGCATTGGCGATGGACCCGCGCTTGACCCCGAAGGTCGCGTTGCTTTCGCTGATCTGATCGTTTCCGTAAGCGCGGCAGATGTGGCGTGCCGCGGTGAAGACTTCGGCAATCCTGCCGTCGCCCACACCGTCCGCACGCATGGCATCCGCCACGCGCTGGAAATGCTTGTTGGATACATTGGTCCACTTTTCAATCCCCATGTTCGCCTGGCGCAAAACATCGACGAAATGGCGGGCAGTCTGGCGGATTCGGTGTTGTTTCGTTTTTTGCCCGGACAAGGTTGCCCGGTTCACCGCAAACTTAAGGCTGTCGGATTTTCCCATTGGAATTCTCCTTCCGTTAAAGGTTCGGGGCAGCGCCCCGGGGCCAAGCAGATCGGACTTTTCCCGTTATCCGGGAAAGACCTGCCTGTGGCGGTAAACCCGCCACGCATCACCAGCTAAGGGAAGAATGAATGCCCGTTTCCCATTGGAAGAAGATTCCGGAAGACCCAGTCAATAAGGGGTGCTGCCCCGCAAGCGCGTACGTCTTGCGGACTTAATGGCAGCCGTAGGGGAAGTGCGGCAATGACAAGCGTAGATACTTGCCATTCCACTATCGGCGGGTGCTGCGTTACAGCCTGCGTGTTTGGATTTGGAAATGGCCGTTTGTTTGGAAAACGGCGCGTGGATCGTTGAAGCACAAGGCTTCTTCATGCGTCATCAGTTTAGACTTCGTCAAAACTTATGAACGCGCCTGATCGCGTTTTACCTCCTTCTGGTGACCGATTTATCCTGTGGATATGCCCAACCATATGACGCCCCTCAACCCTCGCGCAAGCTCCGACGGCACGATTTCTTCCCCTCCCGCCGATTATCCGCGAGCGTGGCGCAAGCAGCCGCCGGGGCAAGGCCAAGCCCTACGGGCGGACGCTTCGCGGTCCGGCCTTGCCCCGACGACTTTACTTGCGTCGTGATTACCGCAGGCGACGGCGAGAGGGATGGCGGGTTCGACTCCGGCTCAAGGGATATCCTCAGGTCCCTGCTCACGCATCCACCCCAAAAAAGCAACAAATCCCTTGCTACTGATTATCAACTTATTTATTAACAGCGTTAAGCAACTAGTTGCTTAACGCTGTTAATAAGGTGGTTGATTAACCATGGCCGAAGATGACGACGTTGACCTCACCCCTGTGAAGACCCCGGAACAATTGTTGAAAGAAGAAGTCGGGCTTTATCTGAAGATTGTCCGGGAGAATCGGCACAAACCCCTCAGATGGGTCGCCCAGAAATTGGGGTGCTCCAGCTCGTTCATATCCCAGATCGAAAAGGGGGACGCTTCGATTCCACTGGATCGGGTACTCGACTTCTCCCTTGCCTATGATCTTCCTGTTCCGGAGTTCGTTCGAATCGTTCTCGTCACCATGCACAACGACACATATCGGGCGTTGATGAGCATACTGGAGAATGACCCGGAAATGGCTAATGCCGCCAACAGTTGCCACACGATTGCAAATCCCAAAGAACGAGCCAAGCGTCGCAAAATTCTCAATCCGGGACTGAGCTCAAAATCGCTTGATCGAATGCGGGAATTTATCTTGGAGAACCAAAAACCAACATATGGGAAACCGGTGGCAGGTGACTCATGATAGATTTACGGAAACAAGACCATCTTGGGGTAACCTCTTCGTCTAAGGACGGCGACATTCACAACAAGGACGCGTTCCTTTTTTTGGGGAATTGTCCTGCCCACAGGTACGAGGCCATAATCACCGACCCACCTTACGAGATCGGTATTGCCGGCAAGGATTGGGATTGCAAAAAGCTACGGATCGACGTTCTGGCCTATCAATTCCATCGCGTTCTGAAACCTGGCGGCAATGTCTTTGTGTTCTGCTCGGATTTCCAATTCGGCGATTGGTATCGTGAGCTTTCCCGCTATTTTACCAGGTTGCGCAAGTATGCTTGGTGCAAACCGGATTCGCGAGGCACCAACAAGGGGATGTTCCAGGAAAGCTTCGAACTTGGGCTACATGTGTGCTCAGAAAATGCATACTTCGACATGGAAGACCGCTATAAAAATTATGTGGTCGCTGGAAAAACATCAGGGAATGAACGGATGATGCCTGACCCAGACGAGGAATGGTCAACCAAGAAGGGCGAAAAAACCCTTCACCCAACTCAAAAAAAATTGTCGGTAATTGAGACTCTGGTTACCGCATTGAGCAAAAAGGGCGACACCATTCTTGATCCCTTTGCCGGCACCGGAACGCTTGGGGTCGCAGCCAAAAATTTGGGCAGAAAATTCGAGATGGTCGAGTACGGCTTCCGAAACCACATTGCGGCATGGGACAGGATTCTAGGGGAAGAGTGAGTCCCTTTTGTCTTTACCCGCAAATGCCAATTCAACGTGCGGCGCAACGTGTCTTAAGAGTCCAGTTTATTTTAAGCAGACTTCAAGGGGTGGCTCCCAGAAAAGCCCTTGTAGTCTTGTATAATACAAATCGAGAAAACCAGCGGGAGGAGGTCATCAGTCAACGTGAAGCACCACGGCGGAACAATTAAACAATGCCCATGCACAGTCTCCAACATTTAATTCAAAGGGTGAGCTTGGGGAGGAAGTGACAAGGGCGCATATTTCAGTTGTTTCAGAAATCTTGACGATAAATTCCGTGTTGACCTCTCCATTGGTTATTCTGGTCACCACTCCCCTGAGTCTGTTTTCCGTGCTGCATTTCGGAGATGCTTCACCGCCATGCAAGATTACCAACGGAGCCTTTACCTCGGCTGTGATCAATCTGCCTAAGCTCAAGCCAAGCCGCTCCAAACTGTCATTCGTGATTACGGTGATGATGGAGTTTCCTTCTAGGGTTTCCATAACGACGCGTGTTTGTATGTCGCCCCTCAATATTTCTGACACTTTTCCAAAAAAACTATTTCGTGCGCTTGTTTTGCGGCCGGATTCCTTTTCCAGAAAACGCTGAGCAACAGCTTGAATTTCATCCTTGGAGAACGCGACATAGGACGAGGTGAGATTGGGGGTGGAGTGCCCCAGCATCATCTGCACAGCGGGCAAGGGGATGTTGCTTTGCATCAACTCCACGCCTCTCGCCTTGCGGATGGCTTCCGGACCGCCCAGCCGCTTTGGAAACCCACATTCCAAAGCCCGTTCATAAAATTTGCGCCGAACAAAACCAGGGTCCAAATCAAGCAGTCTTTCCGACTCCTTGTGAGATTTCAAGGTGTCGATCTTCCCCCTGATCTCGTCGGCAAGAGATTGTGAAATATGAACTTCCCTCGGTTCCGCATTCTCATTCCCATTCGAACGAAAAATCACCAGATGGCGAGCCCAATCGAGATCGGTATGTATGTTGATCGATAATACTTCGCTCAACTTTGCGCCCGTATACCTGACCAAAAGGAAAATGAGCAAAACGCTTAGTCTGGACAAACGAACATCGTCGCGTTTTGGTTTTTCAGCCCATTCCCGGAAAGAATCCTCTAATCGATTAAGTTGGGAGTGACTCAGGCACTCCTCGCCTTCCGCAATAGAGAGAATCCGTCCATCATCACTTCGGTTGAAACCTGTCATTGCTATGAACCTTTGATTGCTGAGAGTTGCTGCTTGCCCCCGAAAATACCATGTCATCTTGAAGAAAGCCCGGCGATAATCATTCGACCTCGCTCACATTGGTATTGACTTGTCGAAGTTTTACTGTCACGAATATAAATACTTTCGTGACTGTTGACAAATGTTTTCACAAAAAGGCGGTCGATTCCATGTATTTCCAAACTGCTGATATCGAAGTCGCGCTCTGGATTCCACCTTTTGTGGCGTTCGTCATTTCTTTTTTCACCTCAATGGGCGGCGTTTCCGGTGCCTTTCTGCTCTTGCCGTTTCAGATGTCCTTCATCGGGTATACGAATCCATCGGTCAGCGCCACCAACCAGGTGTTCAATGTCGTTGCCATCCCAAGCGGAGTATATCGTTACTGGCGCGAGGAACGAATGGTGTGGCCGCTGACGTGGATTGTTGTCTTCGGCACGCTGCCAGGCGTCTTTATCGGCGCCATGGTAAGGGTGCTCTATTTGCCGGATCCGAAACATTTCAAACTGTTTGCCGCCTGTGTGCTCTTTTATATCGGGTTTAAAATGGTGAGGGACGTGCTGGGGAACTCAAATGGTGGGAACAAGAAAAAAAGCGAAGCACGCTTTCGGGAAATGGTCAAACGTAATACCAGTCCTGGGGGGGCGGCAGCCTCGCCCGCCACGACAGTCACTTGTTTCAATCTAAAGCGACTGGGGTTCACGTTCTACGGAGATGCCTATAATGTTTCATTCTGGGGAATTTTGCTTCTCAGTTTCATTGTCGGCATAGTAGGGGGAATCTACGGGATAGGGGGAGGATCAATAATTGCCCCGTTTTTTATAACTTTTTTCGAACTTCCCGTCTATGTCGTCGCAGGGGCCGCACTGATGGGTACTTTTGTCACATCAGTGGCTGGCGTCGTTTTTTATCAGGCCATCGCCCCATTCTATCCGAATCTTTCCGTGGCCCCCGACTGGCTGTTGGGAATTCTTTTCGGAGTAGGTGGAATGGCGGGAATGTATCTTGGGGCTCGATGTCAAAAGTTTGTGTCAGCCAAGGCCATCAAGTGGATGCTGGCGGGTGTCATGGTGTTTACTGCAATCAAATACATCCTTAATTTCTTTGAATATTGAAGAACAGCAGCCGACAATCCGCTCCCCTTCAGGAGGCGATGCTATGTGTACGAAGAGAGATATTGAAGACATTCTCAAGCAAATTGGAGAAAGCCACGATCCCGATCATATTCGGCGACTCCTTGAAGAGATTAATGCATGCAGCAAATGTCCGGAGAATCTTCAGTACCAGGATGACCAGGATTCAGTTTGCCGTTGTCGTCTAAATTTTCATATTGAACTCAAGAATCACATCTATGCGATTACAAACAAAAAATAGTGTATCCTTTTTGGCAGAGGGTCTTGCGGTTGCGTGCCCACCTCATTTGCAAATGTGATCGACAATGTTTCTCCGAAGACGTGGAAGGCACCTTTCCCAAGGTGCCTGCCACGTATCATCTAGTAGTTGAGAATCCTGTCCGCCTTGATCATTTCCGCATACAGGAATTTCATGCTGGACAACTTGACGTATTCGCTTTCATCCACCCCGTGGATGCTCAGGCACTTCCCTCAGGCTACCAGCACGCCCTCGCTCAGGGCGAACATCTTCGCCTGTTCGGCGATCGGGAATGCTTCCGAATCGCCCGCATACAAATCAACGGCACCGGCGTTCAGGAACAACGTGACGTCCTCGCCCTCGTTCAACAGGAAGTTACCGAAACGGACAGCGTTCCATTTCACTTCCGGGTCGTTGCTGGAAAGAATGATCAAGACCTGCATAGAGGCTCCTTCTATTTGACATTGCCTAAGCATAGATTATTTCCATGCGAAGTTGAACAAAAACCTCGGCAAGGCCATTGTTGGAAATGGGGGACTTTACGCCATTTTTAAATAAGTATATGCATAGACTCTTAAACAGATCGAGGTACGTATGGTCAATTATGAGAAACAAGCCAGAATATTCAAAGTCCTCTCGGTCGACACCCGCATCCGGATGCTGGAGTTGCTGAAAGGCGGGCCTTTGTGCGTGAACGCCTTGTCAAAAAGGTTGGGCATCACTCCGTCGGCTGTGTCCCAGAACCTGCGCATCCTGAGGGATGCGGACCTCGTGGTCGCGGACAAGCAGGGCTATTTCGTGCATTACGGGATTAACCGGCAGACCATGACGGAATTGCGGTCCCTCGCGAACGGGGTGTTCAGCATGCCAAATTTGTTGTGAAATGGTATGAATAGACAACCTGTGGAGAAACCCGCAACTCGTGCCGAAAGATTGCCTGGGGAGCAATTCGGTCGGTACGGCAGAAATGCCGAAGCGGTCGCGATGCGACTTTTTCCGATCAACAGATTGAAACGGTACACCATCTAGGTGGGCACGAGTCCCCGACCTGCCGCAAACAATCACCTGAACACATCGTCAAGGATCGCATATGACTGTTCCCGTTGTCCTGCTTGCGAGCATATTTCTCATCTCACTCCTACTGACCATGGTCGGCCTCGGCGGCGGGCTTGTCTTCTCGCCGCTGTTCGTGCTCCTGGGTATGGCGAAAGCCCAGGCGGCTGCGGCATCCTTGTTCCTGAACCTCACGGCGGCGGGGTCGGCGGCGTACGCCTATTCGCGAAAGGGGATGGTCGATTTCTCCCTTTCGATCCCGCTGATCCTATTTTCCGCAGCGGCCGCGCCGCTCGGCGCTTACCTGAACACCCGAATCGAGACGAAACCGTTCCTGATGATCATGGCCGTCATTCTCTTTCTGGCGGCGATACGCATGCTATTTTCACCCAAAGGCGACAACCGAACGGTTGAACGGGCAAAAGCAACAAAAATCATCGGCGGGGCGACCATCGGCGCGGTCACCGGCTTGATGGCCGGGCTGCTTGGAGTCGGCGGCGGGGTTTTCATCGTTCCCCTGCTGATCTTCGCCCTGAAGACGCCGACCAAGACCGCTGCCGCTTCATCCACCTTCATCGTCTGCTTCTCCTCGCTCACCGGGTTCATGGGATACGCTTCCATGGGGGAGGTCGATTGGTATTTCCTTTTGCCTGCGGCGGTGGTCGCCTTTATCGCCGGTCAGGCCGGGGCGCGGCTCATGAATGCCCGGCTGACGGGCCGGACGGTCAGGCTGCTGTTTAGCCTGCTCCTGTTCGGGTTGTGCGCCAAACTGTTGCATCAGTGGTTTTCGGGGGTTTGATGAATACGGTAAAGAGCAGATTGAAACAAGAATTAGTTCGGGGGGGGGCCATCCTGATGAAGAATGAAGCAGTAGCGGTCGAAGACCTGAGCAAACGGTTCGATGGCGTGCAGGCCGTGGACGGCGTGTCGTTCGCCGTGGAGCGGGGGGAGTTGTTCGGATTCCTCGGGCCGAACGGGGCAGGAAAGACCACGACCATCAACATGCTGACCGGGTTGGCCCGCCCGGACTCGGGGGTAATTCGCCTGTGCGGCGTCGATTGCACCACAACCCCTAGGACCGCCCAGCACCTGATAGGGGTGGTCCCTGACGAAAGCAACCTCTACCCCGAGCTGACCGGATTCGAGAACCTGTGTTTCTGCGCATCGCTGTACGGCATCCGGAAGGACGAGCGCCGGGCGCGGGCAAGGGCGCTGCTGCGCGACTTCGACCTCGCCAAGGCGGCTGACCGAAAGTTCGGCGGGTACTCCAAGGGGATGAAGCGGAAGCTCACCATCGCGGCGGGCATCATCCACCGTCCGGACATCCTGTTCCTCGACGAACCCACCACGGGCATCGACGTGGCCAGCGGACGCCAGATACGCCAGCTCGTGGCCGACCTGCACCACGCCGGGACGACCATCTTCCTGACCACCCACTACATCGAGGAGGCCGAGCGGCTTTGCAACCGCATCGCCTTCATCGTTGCCGGGCGCATCGTAGGCATCGACTCGGTGGAACACCTGATTCAGCCCCTGCAAGGACGGCATGTCCTCGAAATCACCTGTCAGGAGGCCTTGACGGAAACGGTTCGTGAAGGATTGAGCCAGGCCTTCCCCCCGCTGGTCATCTCGCCCCCCGAGCAACATTCGATCCGTGTGGAATCGGACTCCCCCGTGCACGTGGGGCCGTTGGTGCGCCGAATCGAGGAACAGGGATTCACGGTCACGGAGGCGCGGCGGGTGCGCCTCTCTCTTGAAGATGTTTTCGTGCAGATAACGGGCATAGAATCCGGCACCATGCATCACGAGAAAGAGATGAAGGGGGGAAAGAAATGAACAAGCTGATCGCCTTCTGGAACATATTGGCAAAAGACATGCGAACCTACTATCTGAAACCGCCGAACGTGAGCTGGGGCATCATCTTCCCCCTGGCGTGGACGGCCATGTTCTTCATCCGCTCCGGGAGCGGGCTGGAAAGTATTCCGCAACTGCTTCCCGGCGTGGTGGCCATCTCCATTCTGTTCGGCACCACCTCCATGCTCGCGGTCACGGTGACCTTCGAGAAGAAAAACCGCTCCTTCGAACGGCTGTTGCTGGCCCCCATGTCCTTTGAGCTGCTCATGCTTGCCAAGACGAGCGGAGCGATCTTTTTCGGCGTGTGCAATGCCTTTGTACCCGTGATCATGGCTCTGTTCCTGACCGACCTCGCCGGGATCGCCTGGGCGCAGTTCATCCCCGCAGTGATCCTCATCGCGGTGGCCTCCACGTTCCAGGGACTGTTCATCGCAGTGGCCGTCAGCGAGGTGTTCGAGGCGCAGACCTTTTCCAACTTCTTCCGTTTCCCCATGATCTTCCTGTGCGGGCTCTTCTTTCCCATCGAGAGGCTGCCCGCCCTGCTCCAACCCGTGTCCTACGTCCTGCCCCTGACTTACGGGGCCGACGTCCTGCATGGTGCTGTCCATGGCGGCCACATCCTGCCATGGTACCTGGACTTGCCTGTACTCGGCCTGTTCTGTGCGGCGCTGTTCTGGGCGAGCCTTCGAAACATCAGGAGGCGGTGGATTGCCTGATCGGTCCCGATCGCAACTTCCGGACGAAGCCCTGCTGGAAGCCTCGGGCAACGGGGACCGGCAGGCCTTCGGCGAACTCGTCCGACGGCACCAGTCCTGGGCCTGGGGCGTGGCCTATCGTTTCATTGGATCCAGGGACGAGGCCGAAGATATTGTTCAGGCCGCCTTCATCAAGTTGCTTGTCGCGTCGGGCCGCTATCGCCGTACCGCACGCTTCAAGACGTTCTTCCACGTCATCATATCCCGGCTCTGCCTGGATCATGCCAAAAGGGAGAAGCCCGTACAGGCGGACGACTATCCGGAATTGGCCGACTCGTCTCCCGGACAGGAGGAGGCGCTGATGACGAGCCAGAACGCGGCCCGCGTGCGCCGGGCATTGGACTCCCTTCCCCCCAGACCTCGCATGGCCGTCGTGCTTCGATACTACGAAGGGCTCGGTTATGATGAAATGGCCGTGGTTCTTGAAACGTCGCGGAAGGGTGTCGAGCGGCTGCTGTCCAGGGGACGCGAGGCGTTGCGGGAGAAACTGGGATCACGCTGAACTTTTTTCGATCGAAGGCGGGGGTTTTCCGAACTTGGATCGTTTAATAAAAATGAGGTCGACACACATGCTTTGCCGAAACTGCCATACACGTCTTTCTGCCTACCTGGACGGTGAACTGTCCGGGCGGGAGCTGTGGGACATGAAACGCCATCTCGACGGTTGCGCGTCCTGCCGCGCCCACCTTGCCGAGTTGGAGGCGTTGGACGCACCGCTTGCCTCTCCGGGCACCCCGGAGATGCCGGGCGACCTGGAATACCGGATCATGGCCCGGGCTTCACGAGAGTATTTCGATGCCCGTGACACGAGCCGCTTCCGGGCGATTGCCCGTAGGTGGCTGGGGCCGACCGCCACGGCATCCGCCTTGGCGATCGGTCTGCTTCTGGGAGGATTGCTCGGGTGGAACAGCCATGGCGGACCAATTTCGGAACAGTCCACCCTGCGGACGGAAAATGCGGTCTTCGCATCCCTGAGCGCGGCCCCCGGCGGATCGATCGAGGCCGCGGTGCTGGCCGGATTCGACGGCGGAGGGAGGTTGTAATCCATGCATTATCTGAAACGGTCGTTGCTGGCCTTGTCTGTGGGATTGAACATCGCCTTTGTCCTGTTCTGGGGCATGCAGTATTTTCAAGGACAAGATCCGGCGCCGTCAGGAGCGCCCCGCCGTTCGGGAGATCAACTTCTTACGGCGCGGTATGAAGGGGTCCAGGTGACTCCCGAACAATGGAAGGCGCTGGAGCCCAACGTGCTGGCCTTCAAGACCAACACCGATCGTATTCGCCGGGAAACGGTGCAGTTGCGAGAGCGGGTGCTGGAGTTGCTGGCCGAACCCGTTGCCGATGAAGAGGCGATCCAGGCTATCCAGCAAAGAATTCTTTCGAATCAGGGCGGCATGAAAGACGAAGTGCTTCGACTTCTGCTCCGTGAAAAGGACGTGTTGCGGCCGGATCAGTTCTCCGTGCTGATACAGGCGATTCAGAATTACGGAGGCCGTGGTCCCGGATTTGGTGTAATGACCGGCGGGAAACCGGAACGCAATTAACGGCACGACCGGGGGATGCCCCTGAGTCATGCGTACAGGAGAAAATCATGTCGCTGATCGAGCTGAACAGCATTTCGAAAAAATACCTGACGGGTCAGGTCGAAACCGAAGCCTTGAAACAGGTTACCGTGTCCATCGAAAAAGGGAAACTCGTCACGTTCGTGGGACCTTCGGGAAGCGGCAAGACAACGCTGCTCAACATCATCGGTTGCATGGACAAGCCGTCTTCCGGGGAGGTCCGCGTGACCGACACCAGGGTGGACACCCTGGACAAGAAGGCGGCGGCGAATTTTCGCGGCAAGCATCTCGGTTTCATCTTCCAGTCGTTCAATCTCATCCCGGTCCTGAGCGTGTATGAGAATATCGAATACCCCTTGCTCATGATCTCCCGGACCCCCGCAGGCGAGCGGCGGGAACGCGTGATGGCCGTGCTGGAGGCCGTAGGCATGGCCGACCAGAAGGACAAGCGGCCGGACCAGATATCGGGCGGACAGAAACAGCGCGTGGCCGTGGCCCGGGCGCTGGTGACCAACCCGGACGTGGTGCTTGCCGATGAACCCACCGCGAACCTCGATCACGACACGGCCCACAAGATAATAGATTTGATGAAAAAGATGCGGGACACCTACGGGACCACCTTCGTCTTCTCCACCCACGACCCGCGCATCGTCGAACACGCCGACGTGGTGCACGGCATTGAGGACGGCAGGCTGCTGAACGGAAACCCGCTGTACCAGGGAGGAAAAGACCATGCGTAACATATTCAAGATCGCCCTGCGCAACCTTACTCGCTACAAACGGCGTACCGCCCTCACCTCTCTGCTCATCGTCATCGGCGTGTGCATGGTGGTCATGTTCTCAGGCCTGGCCGGGTCGTTCAAGTCCATGATGATCGGCATCATCACAGATTCAAGCATCGGCCACCTGCAAATCCATCGAAAGGGGTACTTCTCGTCCATCGACACGATGCCCCTCAACCTGAACATGAAAGGGCCGGCATACCAAAAAATATCGGAAATGCTCGAAGCGACACCCGGTGTGACAGCCTATGCGCCCAGACTGAAATTCGGTGCGGTCCTCAGCAATTACATGGAAAGCACCAACGTCAGGCTTTCGGCTGTCGATCCGAAACGGGAGCTGGCTGTCTGCACGGCCTTGGCTGACAGGATGAAGCAGGGAGCCCCCGGTCCCGGCGAGGGACTGCTCGAAAAGGGCCAGGTCGTGGTTCCCGAAAAGGTGGCCAAGAGCCTGGGGATGAAGCCCGACGACTCCGTGGTGCTGGTTGCCACCAACAAGGACGGCTCCGTCAACGGCATGGAATTCCAGATTGCCGGAATCATCGAGGACCTCATGGGACCGGGCGGCAAGGACGCCTACATGCACATCGAAGACGCCCGCAGCCTCCTGCGCACCGAACCGGGCGAAGTCACGGAAATCGTGGTCAGGGTGTCCGATTTCAACAAGCTGAAGCCTGTCGCAGCGTCGCTCGCGGCAACGCTCGGGGAGGTCAAGAACAAGAAGGGCCAGCCCGCCTTCGAACTGCACACCTGGGACAAGCTGTCGCCGTTCTCCAACATCGCAAACATGATTGACCTGATGCTGGTCACGGTGAAGATCGTCATGGTCGCCATCGTCCTTATCAGCGTGCTCAACGTGATGCTGATGTCGGTCTTCGAGCGCGTACGGGAAATCGGAACCATTGCCGCCATGGGGACATCCCCCGGAACGATCATGTCGCTTTTCGTGGCCGAGGGCGTGCTCCTGGGCGTGCTGGGGACGGCGCTCGGCCTGATTCTGGGCGTGGGCGGTTTGTTGGCCTTCAAGGCGGCGGGAGTTGCCTTCTCCTTCGGACGGATGGACAACCTGATCGTGCGCCCGGACATCAATCCCGGCGAAATGCTCTTTTTGTCGGCCATCGTCCTGCTCGCCTCCGCCCTGGCGGCGCTGCAACCCGCGTGGAAGGCGAGCCGGATGGAACCCGTCGATGCGCTCGGGCACGTATAACATCATGAGGATACCACAAATGCATTACTTGAAATACGTTCTGTCCGTTGCCGCCGTCTGTCTCGTCCTTGCCGGGGGCTGGCCGGCGTCAGCCATGGACGCCGGGGAAGTGCTCCTGGCCGTGGACCGCAACCTCGCCCCGGTCAGCTACGAATCCTACCGCAAGCTCATCAACATCGAGCCGGACGGGAGCAAAAGGGAATACGTCCTCTACACCATCAAGAAAGGCCAGGATATGGTGGCCTCCGTCTTCCTGGAGCCTTCCAGCGACAAGGGACGCGGGACCTTGCGCCTGGGCGACAACATGTGGCTCCACATTCCGAGCGTGGCCAAGCCGGTCAGGATAACCAGCCTCCAATCGGTAACGGGTGGCATCTTCAACAATGCCGATATCATGCGCCTAGACTACAGCGCCGAATATACGCCCGAATCCTTGGAGGAAAGCGGTGACGCCTATTTGCTTCGCCTGAAGGCGAAGACCAACGAGGTTGCCTACGACAGGCTGGAGATGCTGGTGGCCAAGGACCGGTTGGTTCCGACGGAGATCAAGTGTCTCGCGGCGTCCGGGATGCTGATCAAGACCCTGCATTTCAAGAAGATGACCGATTTCGGCGGCGGGTTCGTCCGCCCGGCCATTGTCGAGACGGACAGCCCGCTCCACAAGGGGTACCTCTCGGTGATGATCTTCGCCCGGATGAAGGCCAGGGATTTCTCGGATGAAGTCTTCACCCTCAACTACCTGCCGCGGATTGAAACCCTTCGTCAGTGATGGCGGGAAACGGAATGACGAAAGCAGGTACATGGCTCGGGCCGTTCTTCTGCATGGCGCTCATCCTGGCTGCCTCGGCTTCGGCCCTTGCCCAGGATGAGCCCCTGTATGATGCGGATTTTGATATTTCCGCGACGGAAGAAAAGCACTTCGAGTTCTGGGGGCAGGCCGAGCTTCGGATGTACGAACGTCTTCTGAACAGGGATTCTGCGGTGTACGAGCAACGCTTCTTCGATTCCCCGAAGGACGAACTCCAGGCGGACCTGCTGTTCCAGCTCAAGCCCGAACTATCCCTGAAGTACGAGACGTTCGGGTTCTATGCCCGCCCGCGCGCCGACGTCGGATGGAGCCAGTTGCCCCTGTCGGCGGCCAGTGAACCGGACGAACCGTCGGAACGGTTTTTCAAGGACGACAAGCATTGGGCCGGGGAGGTCATGCTTGAGGAAGGCGTGGCCGCCTGGAGGCCGGACCCGAGATTCACGCTGGAAGCCGGGAAAAAGGTCCTCAAATGGGGCAAGGGATATGCCTGGAACCCCGTGAGCTTCGCCAGCCGTCCCAAGGACGTGGACGACCCGGACCAGAGCCGCGAGGGCTACGTCATGAGCGTCGCCGACGCCATCTTCAGTTTTGACGGTCCACTGAAGACGTTTGCGTTCACTCCGGTAGTTGTTCCCGTATGGGAGCGGGTAAACACGGGGCTGGCCTCGGATGACAGCGTTCTCTACGGGGGGAAGCTCTACTTCCTGCTTTCCGATGTGGACCTAGACGTCATGGTCATGGCCGGAGACTATTATGATACGTCCCTCGGCTTCGACTTTGCTATGAACCTCACCGACAATTTCGCCATCCACGGCGAAACGGCGGTCCGGTTGGGCTACGAGAAGACGGTGTTCCACGATGACGGAACCCGCAGCGTTGACAAATACGACGCTTGGAGCTTTCTTCTTGGTGCCCGATACCTGACCGAGGACGAAACGACCTATCTCCTTGAATATTACCACAACGGAGAGGGGTACACCGCTTCGCAACTAGAAACCTACTACGACTATGTCCACACGGCGTACGACACGTATCAGGCCACGGGGAACGCCGCCGACCTGAATAAAAGCAAAAAGGTATCGTCCGATTACAACCGGAGCAGCGTCGGGCAGGACTATCTATATTTCCGCGTGTCCCAAAAAGAACCTTTCGACATCCTCTACCTGAACACGACAGCGACCGTGATCATGAACCTCGGGGATCGAAGCCTCTCCCTCAACCCCGAAGCGTCCTACATGCTCACGTCCGACATCGAGTTGAGGCCCCGCCTCATCCTGCCGATCGGGGGCTCCGACACCGAGTTCGGCAACAAGCTCAACGCAGCCAAGGGCGAACTCCGGTGCGTGTACTATTTTTGATCCGAACACCGAATTATTGAGCTTGCACCAATTCCCCCCCCGTTTCTCTTTCCGGCAAATTTTGCGTGTCACCCAAGTGTCATTTTCAACGGCAACTATGGTTTTTGTGGTGAATATGGCGTTTTCAACCCATTGAAATAACGGAGGTAAGCGACCTTCCGGTTGATTGTTTACGGCCTTTCACGCCGTTAACAGGGGTTCAAATCCCCTTGGGGACGCCAAGGATACCAAAGGCCTTACGCAGATTGCGTAAGGCCTTTTCCTTTTCGCGCCTCTTCCCGACCGTCTGTTCCCGCCTCTTCCCGACCGCAACTTCCGGGCCCGCCTCCCGGCCACGCTCCCGCCGCCGAAAGGCGGGTCATTCCGACACAGCCATTTTCCCTGTTCGGGTCAATAGGGAACGGTCCGCGCGGGCTCCCCACCCCGCGTTCCGGACCGTTTTACCCTGCCCGAAAAATTCCCTCATTTTTTCCAAATCGGCGATGCTGTAAGGCTAGCATTATGCCCAAATCATGCACGAAATAGCGGGACCCGCGTGTTGCCGCGGAGGTGGTCCCGGAATTGCTCAAGGCGTGTTCATGCGGTTCAACGCGAAACACAACAGGAGGTAACTGTGAGCACCAACAAGGCAATGGACCATACGGCAACCGAGGAAGCGGCCGACGCCCGTCCGGCGGTCAAAAAGGAATCGTCACCGTGCAAGGGGAAGGGGATATCGCGGCGCAAGATGCTCGGGTTCCTGGGCGTCCAGGTCGTGGCTGGAACCCTGGCCGGGGCGGCCATGGCGGCCCCCAAGAATTTCAAGGCGGAACACTACAACCGGGGGATCACGCCGGACCAGCTGCCCAACACGCGCTCCTGGTTGATCACCGACCCGACCACCTGCGTGGGCTGCCGGACCTGCGAGATCGTCTGCTCCCTGGGGCACGACGACATCTGCCAGCCCGCCCTGTCCCGAATCCACACCACCTATGACCCGCAGCACAAGCTGGTCAAGCTGGCGGTCATGCCCGACGTCTGCCGCCAGTGCAACATGGCCGACTGCTACCTGGCCTGCGAATACGACGCCCTGACCCTTGATCCGAAGACCGGAGCGCGGGTCATCGATCCCGCCAAGTGCCAGGGGTGCGGCGAATGCTTCGCGGCGTGTCCCTACGACATGATCGTGGAGAACAAGGAGAAGAGCATCTTCTCCAAGTGCGACCTCTGCGGCGGCGACCCCATGTGCGTCAAGTACTGCCCGGCGGACGCCCTGAAGTTCATCGAACTCGGTTAACCACACAACCCAAGGAGACAGTACAATGTACGGATGGGCTGGAAAGATATTGCGAGTCAACCTGGACGACGGTTCCATAGTCAAGGAAGATACGTCCAAGTACCTGAATTATACCGGGGGCATCGGTTTCGGCTACAAGGTGGTCTTCGACGAGGCGCCCACGGCGGGTCCTTTTGACCCCGAGAACCGGATCATCTTCGCGGTGGGGCCGCTGACGGGCTCGCTGGCGCCCTCCACCGGGCGCTCCGAGGTCATCTCCATCTCGCCCCACGTCTACGCGCCCAAGTCCAAGCGCCCGCTGGTCACCCGTAGCGGTTTCGGAGGCTATTGGGGCGCGGAGCTGAAGTTCGCGGGCTACGACGCGGTGATCGTCCAGGGCAAGGCCAAGAAGCCGGTCTTCATCAACGTCGTGGACGACGAGGTGACCATCGAGGACGCCTCGGCCATGTGGGGCAAGGACACCTTCGAGACCCAGGACATGATCAAGGCCAGGACGGGCGACGAAAAGACCCAGATCGCGGTCATCGGCCCCTCCGGCGAACGGCTGGTGCGCATCTCCCCGATCATACACCGCATCGGCAACGCGGCGGGCCAGGGCGGCTTCGGCGCGGTCATGGGGTCCAAGAACCTCAAGGCCATCGCCATCCGGGGCACCAAGGGCGTCAAGGTCGCGGACAAGAAGAACCTGATCCAGTACGTCAAGAGCGTGCGCGAGTTCCAGCCGGGCCCCCTAGGCTCCACCCCGCTGTCCACCGGCGCGCTCAGCTGGACTGAGAAGCACGTGGACCCCAAGGACATCAACAAGCAGGCCCTGCGCTTCGACCAGACCGAGAGCTGCGCCCCCTGGCTGAACAAGTACCACGTCAAGTCCCAGTCCTGCTATTCCTGCCCCCAGGGGTGCTACTCCTACATGAACGTGGACGGCATGGGCGGCGGCGCGGTGAGCTGCACCCAGTGGTTCTACTCCTGGCTGGGCAACCGCGACAAGGCCACCTTCCTGGCCAACCAACTGGCCAACAAGCTGGGCGTGGACACCTTCGAGATGTTCCCCATGATCCAGTTCGTCTGGTACCTCCAGGACACCAAGGTGGGCGGCAAGGACCTGGTGCAGCTCCTCCATGAAAAGAAGCTGGTCAGCGACGAGATCATGGCCGGCCTCGAAAAGGGCCACTACCCGCCCAGGGGCGACTTCAGCACCGACGGCCTGGAGACCATGATGAACATGATCGCCTACCGTCAGGGCTTCCTGGGCGACGCCCTGGGCGAGGGATTCCGCCGGGCCATGGACATCATCGCCGCCAAGTTCGAGTCCATGGGCATGAAGGAAGCCGCGCAGAAGACCATGCACTTCGAAAACATGGAAGGCATCATGGGCGGCGTCGTGGGCGGCAACGGCGGCTGGGGCATGTCGGCCCACTACGACCCGCGCACCTTCGGCTACTACTGGGCCGTGAACTTCGCGGTGGAGAACCGCGATCCCAACCGCCACTCCATGACCAACCTGGTGGAATGGACCGGCCTGACCTTCGAACAGGCCATGCCCGTGGCCATCCGGCACTGGGGCGAGGAGATCGCGGAGAACGGCCTCAACGACCTGCACCGCAAGCGCGACGTCCCCCTGACCTGGAACGGCGAGAAGTCGGCCAAGGCCAACGCCTACCTGGGCCAGTTCATCCACTACCGCGGCTGCATCAAGGACAGCATCACGGTCTGCGACTGGGTCTTCCCGATCATGACCAGCGGCCGCAAGGACCGCGACTACACCGGCGACATCAGCGTGGAGTACAAGCTCTTCGAGCTGGTCACCGGCGAGAAGATGACCCAGAAGACCCTGGACGACAAGGCGGCCCGGATATGGGTCCTGCACCGGCTGCTGACCGCCATGGAATGGGGCGGCGGCCGCAAGGTCAACCTGCGCGAGGAGCACGACCAGCTGCCCGACCACTTCTTCGCGCCCGTGGAGACCCGTCTGCTGCCGAGCTACCCTCCGGCCGACCCGCCCCATCCCCCGCTGGTCCGGGAGAACTTCGAGGCGGTCAAGAACGAGTACTACAAGCTCATGGAGTGGGACCCCGAGACCGGCCTGCCCACCCGGAAGCTGATGAAGCGGCTGGGCATGGACGCCGAACTGGCGACCTTCGAGAAGAAGGCGTTCCCGCTCCCGGCGTAGGGGCAACCGTTCCTGGTTCACCTCCGTGGCAGGAGCGTTCAACAACCCCGGCCCCCCCACCGTCCTTCCCGGGGGGCCGGGGCATACCGTCCGGGGCGGACGCGCCCGGGACCAAACCTAGGAGGATGGATGAAGGCATTGCTCCTGACCCCTCCCGCACCCCGGCTCTGGAACCCGTCCACGGCCGAAGAGGACCTGCTCCCGGCAAAGACCTGGGTTCCCCTCGGCATCGCCTATCTGACCAGCGCCCTGCGCGCCAACGCCGTTACGACCGTGTTCCGCGACCTGCACGGGGAGACCTGGCCCGAGGTCGCCGCCCTGCTCGAACGCGAGCAGCCCGACCTGGTGGGCATCAGCTGCTTCACCCTGGGCCGGACCAACGCCGACCGCCTCGCCTCCGAGGCCCGGCGCGTCCTGCCCCAAGCGCGCATCGTCGTGGGCGGGCCGCACGCCACCTTCTTTCCGGAGCACGTCCTCGCCAACCCCGCCGTGGACGTGGTGGTCCTGGGCGAGGGCGAGGAGACCATCGTCGAACTGGCGGACTGTTTCGAGCGGGGCGGCGACCTCGCCGAAATCCCCGGCCTGGCCCTGCGCACTGCGGGCGGCGTGCTCCGCACCCGGGCCAGGGAGCGGTCCACGGACCTGGACGGCCTGGCCTTCCCGGCCTACGACGCCTTTGATCTCGCCGAATACAAGTCCCCCGAGATTCCGCCGCAATACCGGGACCTCGTCGGGACCCACGTGCTCAGCTCGCGCGGCTGCCCCTTCCACTGCGGCTTCTGCTCCGTGAACCGGTTCTTCGAGGGCCGCTGGGCCAGGCGCTCGCCGGCCAACGTGGCCGACGAGGTCGAGCGGCTCGTGACGGACCTCGGCGTCGGCCATCTCTACTTTTCCGACGACCTGTTCACCCTGGACCGGCAGCGCATCCTCGACCTCTGCCGGGAGATCGCGGAGCGCGGGCTGCGCTTCGCCTGGATGGCCGAGACCCGCGTGGACCTGGTGGACGGGGAGCTGCTCGCCCGGATGCGCGAGGCCGGATGCTACCGGATCTACTACGGGGTGGAGTCCGGCAGCCCGCGCGTGCTCAAGGCGGCCAACAAAGGGTTCACCGCCGACCAGGTCCGCGAGGCCTTTGCCCTGACCCACGGGGCGGGGATCGAGCCGTGCTGCTTCCTCATGGTCGGCAACCCCGGCGAGAACCCCGAGACCATCGAGGAGACCGTGGCGCTCATCCGCGAGATCCGCCCGGCGACCATGCCCATCCTGGGCATCAACACCCTGCTTCCGGCCTCTCCCCAGTACGAGCGGGCCAAGGCGGCGGGGCTGATCAGCGACGGGTACTGGCTCGGCAAGGACGCGCCGCCCCCGTACACCCTGGAGCACGATGTGGACGATCTGATCCATCTGCAGATGCTCCTGACCAGGGGCATCGCCCCGCAGGTTTACGAGCAACTGCGCGCCATGGGCTTCGACGAGAAATACTTCCTCATGCGCCGCATGGCCAAGGGGATGGACGGCCGGGCGTGACGGGCCCAGGGCGGGGCGGCGACCTCTTGCAGACAACCGCCCGGAGAGAAAAGATTTTTTTCGTACCGCCTTGATCGCGGATGGGCAAGGCGCTATACATGAAACAAAAGGAATCACCGTGGACATATTCAAAGTCGCCATACCGGAAGTGATCTTCGGACGGGGGAGCCTGCAATACGCCAGCATCTGTGCGAAAAGGCTCGGCGCGTCCAAGCTGTTCGTGGTCTCCGACCCCGGCGTGGAGCGCGCGGGCTGGGTGGAGGCGCTCCTCGACATCCTGCGCAAGGAACAGCTGGACTTCGTCTATTTCAATGACGTGGTTCCCAACCCGCGCGACTTCCAGGTCCACAACGGCGCGGACCTCTACCGCCGCGAAGAGGCGGACGTGGTCATGGCTCTGGGCGGCGGCAGCCCCATGGACGCGGCCAAGGGCATCGCCCTGATCGTCAGCAACGGGGGCGAGATCGCCGACTACGAGGGGGCCAACATGGTCCGCCGCCCCCTGCCGCCCATGGTCTTCATCCCCACCACCATGGGCAGCGAGTCGAACATCTCGCAGTTCACGGTGGTCACCGACGTGGAGCGGCGGGTGAAGATGACGGTCATCAGCCGGACCCTGGTCCCGAACATCTCCATCACCGACCCGCTGCTGCTCGAAACCCTGAGCCGGGACCAGATCATCCCGCCCCTGTTCGACTCCCTGGCCCACGCCGTGGAGTCCTACGTCTCGCCCATCGCCAATCCGTTCACCGAGGCCTGGAGCCTCAAGGGGCTGGACCTGCTCATCCGACACATCCGCCCCGCCCTGGAGCACCGCAGGCTGGAGGACCTCGAACAGCTGGCCATCGCCGGGACCTCCTCGGGCATGGCCTTCACCAACGCCAGCGTCGGCCTCGGCCACGCCCTGGCCCACGCCCTGGGCGGCATGCACGACGTGGTCCACGGCACGGCCCACTCCCTGCTCCTGCCCAGCGTCATGCGCTTCAACCTCCCGGTATGCGCGCCCAAGATGGCCAAGATCGGCGAGATCATCACCGGCAAGCGGCTCGGAACGGACGAGGCCACGGCCCTGGCGGGCATCGAGGCCCTGGAGCAGCTGCGGGAGGAGATCGGCATCCCCTGCCGTCTGCGCGAGATCCTGCCGGACCGGACCATGCTGCCCCAGGCGAGCCACAACGCGGTCAAGGACATCTGCCTGCTGACCAACCCCCGGCAGGCGGACTGGAAGGACATCCTGAACATCTACTACGAGATGTGGTGACATGAGCAGGGAAGACGGCAACGGAGACTCCGGCGTCAGCGCGAGCCTCGACGACATCATCGGCATCGAGTCCATCAAGCTCGGGTTCTTCAAGGAAGTCCAGAAGACCATCAACGAGCTCAAGGCCTCGAACATCGAGCTCGAACGCAAGCGCCGCGACGTCCAGGACATCCTCAACGGCATCCCCGACGTGGTCGCCGTGGTTTCCCGCGAGTACAAGGTGCTCTCGGTGAACAGCGCCTTCTACGAGACCTACGGCAGCCGCGACCCCATCGGCCTGCCCTGCTACCGGGTGTTCAAGGGCGCGGACAAGCCGTGCCTGCCCTGCCCCCTGCTCATGGCCAGGGAGGAGGGCCGCAAGGTCTGCCGCCAGTTGCAGATCATGAACATCGACGGCGAGAACAGGCAGATCGAGTGCTCCGCCGCGCTCATGCCCGGCACCGGCGACGCGCCGGGCAAGGTCCTGCTCCTGCACCGCGACGTGACCGTGGAGAAGCAGTACCAGGCCAAATATTTCCAGGCCGAGCGCATGGCCACCGTGGGCGTGCTGGCCGAGGGCGTGGCCCACGAGATCAACAACCCCCTGACCTCCATCCGGGGCTTTGCCGAGGCCTTGTCCGGCCACCTGGGCCGGCTGGGCGCCTGCCTCAAGGACGGCGAGCAGTGCAACGACCTGCTCGAAACCTTCGAGGAGTATCTCGACATCGTGCTCCAGGAGTGCAACCGGTGTTCGGAGATCGTCCAGAACCTCCTCAGCTTCGGCCACCGCGACGTGCGCTCCATGACCATCGTCAACATCAACAACATCATCGTCAACTGCCTGAAGCTGCTCCAGCCCAGGCTGGCATCCCTGCCGTCCGGGGTCATCGGCCTCTCCCTGTCCGAGGAGGAGCCGTGCCTCATGGGCCATCCGGGCGAGCTGATGCAGGTGGCGCTCAACCTGATCGTCAACGCCCTGTACGAAGTCCGCGACACGGGCGGCACCATCCGCATCACCACCAGCGTGACAGGGAGCATGATCCAGCTGCGGGTCTCGGACACGGGCAAGGGGTTCGAGCCCGAGGACGCGGAAAAGCTGTTCCAGCCCTTCTTCACCACCAAGCCCGCCGGCCAGGGCATCGGCATCGGCCTGTCCACCTGCTACAACATCATCATGAAGCACGGCGGCGAGATAACCGCCACGAGCGAGCCGGGCAAGGGCGCCGTCTTCGAGGTCATCCTGCCCCGGCTGGAGGAGTAGCCGCGCCATGACCGCCCCTGAAACCAACCGCATCCTGGTGGTGGACGACGAGCCGTTCATCCGCAAGCTGGCCGAACGAGAACTGGCCCTGCCCGGCAGGGAGGTGACCACCGCGGCCACGGCGGCGCAGGCCCTGCGTCTGGCCAAGCGGAACGGATTCGACGTGGTCCTGCTGGACGTCCGGCTGCCCGACGGCAACGGCAACCGGCTCCTGGAGCACTTCCGGGAGACCCTGCCCGACGTCGAGGTCATCATGATCACCGGCTACTCCGAGGTGGACAGCGCGGTGGAGGCCATGAAGGCCGGGGCCTACGACTACGTGACCAAGCCCTTCTCCCTGGACCGCATGAACCTGCTCATCGACCGCGCCTACCAGCGGCGGCTCATGCAGCGGGAGCTGCGCATGAACAAGGGGGGCAAGGCCAGGGCGACGCTCATCGGGACCTCGGCGCCCATGCGCCAGATCGGGTTCCTGGTGGACAAGGTCGCGCTCACGGACGCGCCGGTGCTGATCACCGGGGAGAGCGGCGTGGGCAAGAACGTGGTCGTCAACGTCCTGCACAGCCGCAGCTCGCGGGCGGAGATGCCGCTCATCGTCAAGAACTGCGGCGCGTTCAACAAGGAGCTGCTGCGCAGCGAGCTGTTCGGCTACTGCAAGGGCGCGTTCACCGGGGCCGAAACCTCCCAGGAGGGCGTTCTGGCCCAGGCGGACAAGGGGACACTGTTCTTCGACGAGGTGGGCGAGCTGCCCCTGGAGGTCCAGGCCATGCTGCTTCGGGTCTTCGAGTCCCAGACCTACCGCCGCGTGGGCGACCGCGAGGAGCGGTCCGTGGACGTCCGCTTCCTCTTCGCCACCAACCGCGACCTGGCCAGGGAGGTGGAGGAAGGCCGCTTCCACGAGGCCCTGTACCATCGGCTGAACGTCTTCCGCATCGACATTCCCCCGCTCAGGGAGCGCAAGGAGGACATCCCGCAGCTCATCGAGCACTTCCTGCAGAACCTCTACCCGGACCGGCCGCCCTACCGGCTGTCCAAGCGCGCCGGGCAGAGCATGATCGCCTACGACTGGCCGGGCAACGTCCGCGAGCTGCGCAACGTCATCGAGCGGGGCATCATCCTGGCCGAAAACGACCTGATCACCACCAAGTGCCTGCCCTCGGACATCGCCGACTCCCTGGAGCAGGGCGAACCGCTCGCCGCGCTGCCCACCCTGGAGCAGCAGGAGAAACGGTACATCCTGCGGGTCATGGAGCACGTCGACCAGAACCGCACCCAGGCCGCGCGCATCCTCGGCATCGGGCGCAAGACCCTGTACCGCAAGCTGCGCTCCTTCGAGGAATCCTGATCCGATCCGCCCGTTAGCGGGTCTGCAACAGCATCAGCCCGACCAGGGCGGCCAGCAGCGCGGTCCAGATGAGGGCCGCGCGCAGGGTGGCCTTCTTGGCGCGCTCTTTTTCATACCAGGAAAGGGGACGGATGCCCTGGGCCAGGAAGGTGACCACGCCCGCCAGGTTCAGGCAGATGACGTTGACCGCGAAGAGCAGCCCCGCGCCGCCCGCCTCCGGGAGCATGGACGCGCCCAGGAACAGGCCGCAGGCGATGAGCGGCGGGAGCAGGGACAGGGCGACCATAACCCCCACCAGGGAGGTGGGCACGCCCAGGGTCACGGTGATGATCCCGGCCGCGCCCGAGACCATGGCCAGGACGATGTCGGAAAATTCGGTCACGCTGCGGCTCATCAGCTCTTCGGACGGGTCGGGCAGGCCGAGCAGCAGCCCGGCTCCGGCGGACAGCGCGAAGCACAAAACCACGCCCACGGCCAGGGTCTTGATGGACTCCCAGGTGAGCTTCCTGTCCCCCAGGGTGGTGGCCAGGGCCAGCCCCACGTTGGGGCCGAGCAGCGGGGCCAGGACCATGGCCCCGATGATGATCGCCACGTTGCCGCGCATGAGGCCGATGATCCCCACCAGCGACGAGAACAGCACGAGCATGGCGTAGTGCCGGGAGAGCAGGGTCGTGTCCAGGACGTCGGCATACAACTCCTCGCGGCTGATGCGGCCGTTGCCGTTGCCCTTTGCCTCTTCCTCCTGGAATTGGTCCCCGCTCTTCTTCGCCTCCTCTTCCTTGGTCAGCGGGTCCAGCCGGGGCAGGGTCGCCTCGGCCGGGTAGACCACGATCCGGTACTTGTCGGTCCAGGCGAAGAGGTTCTCCAGCTTGTCCAGGACGTCCTCGGTCTCGCGCACGTCCAGGACCACGCGGAAGGACAGGGACTCGCCGTCGTCCAGGGGGGAACCCCAGAACACGTAGCCCTCGTCGGACTGGCGTTCCTCAAGGGACTTGGCCACCTCCTCCTTGTCCTTGCGGGGGGTGACGATCTCTATGACGCGCAATGCCATGCAATACCTCGCAATGGTTGATCCGCGAGGAGTAGCACAAAGGGCGGGGGGAGTACATGCGCCGGTCGGCCCGCCCCCCTTGCGGAGAGCGGGCCGCCGTCCGCACTAGGAGGAGCCGAGTTCGCCGATCAGGCCGTCCAGCTCCTTGGCGATGGAGGCCAGCTCGTGGCAGGCGCGGGCGGATTCGGCCATGGCCTCGCTGGTGTTCCTGGAGATGCCGTGCATCTCCTCGGTCGCCTTGGTGATCTGTTCCGAGGCCGAGGACTGCTCCTCGGCGGCGGCGGCGATGCCCTGGACCTGGAGCACGGAGTCGCGGGAGACCTCCACGATGGCCTGCAGGGAGTCGCCCGCGTCGCGGGCCAGGGAGGTGCAGGTCTCGACCACGCGGGCCACCTTGTCGGTCTCGCTGACGTTGCGCTGGGCCATGCCCTGGATGGCGCCGATGGCGTTGCCCACCTCGGTGGTGGCGACCATGGTCTTTTCGGCCAGCTTGCGGACCTCGTCCGCGACCACGGCGAAGCCGCGCCCGGCGTCGCCCGCGCGGGCCGCCTCGATGGCCGCGTTGAGCGCCAGCAGGTTGGTCTGGTCCGCGATGTCGTTGATCACGGTCATGACCTTGCCGATGCCCTCGGCCTGTTCGCCCAGCTCGCCCATGTTCGCCTTGAGGGTGGAGGCGAGTTCCCGGACCTCGCCGACGGTGGAGGCCACCTCGACCACCACGTCGCGTCCGGCCTGGGCCTGCTCGGCGTTGTGGGCCGCGTCGTTGGCGTTGCGGGCCACCTCCAACACGGTGGAGTTCATCTCGTCCATGGCCGTGGCCGTCTCGGTGGCGCGGGCGCTCTGCTCCTCGGCCCCCTGGCGCGATTCCTCGACGCGGTCAAGGAGCTGGCCCGAGGCGGTGGTCATGCGCTCCGAGAGCCGACCGGCCCGGTCCGCGACCCGCTGCATCTTGCGCTGGGAATCGAGGATATCGGTCTGGTCCACTACCACCTCAAGCGCGCCGACCACGTTCTGGTGCTCGTCGAACAGCGGCGAGGCGTAGCCCTTGATGTCCACGGTGCCCTTGTCCAGGACCCCTCTGGTGGAGCCCACGGACCGTTTGCGGGTCCGCATGGATTGGGTGCAGACACAGTTCTCCGTGTCGCAGATGTCGGTGTTGAAGACCCCGCTGCACGGCTTGCCGAGCAGCTCGTGGTCGCTCCTGCCCGCGATCTCCTGGGCGTTCTTGTTCAGGAAGAGCAGCTTGTGGCCCTGGTCCACGGAGAACACCGGGAACGGGAAGGAGTCGAAGGTCGCGGTATAGGTGTCGGCCACCCGGTTCATGGACCGGATGAGCTGGGCATAGGCCCCCTCGTAGCGCGTGGCGTCGCCGCGCGTCCGGATCACGCCGCGTCCCACCTCGCGGGCCGTGGCCTCGCAGTCGTCGATGAGCGCGCTCAGGGTCGCCGGGATGCGGCTCACCGAGCGGTGGATGGAGCCGATCTCGTCCGTGGAGGCCGCCGGCTCGCCCTCGGCCAGGTTGCCGCGCGAGACGTCCTCGGCCAGGGCGCGGATGCGGTCCAGGGGCCGGAACACGGCGTAGCGCAGGACCACCATGAGGGTCAGCAGCGGCACCACCACGGCCAAGCCGAAGAGGATCAGGACCAGCACCGAGGCGCTGTCCAGGATGGAGTTCTGCAGGGAAATGTCGCGGGCCAGGGTGATCACGCCGATGTTCTTGCCCTGGTAGTCCTTGACCGGCAGGTAGGCCACGGCGAAGTCCCCGGTGATGGTCACGTACCGGCCGTCCTCGGCCTTGCGCAGCATGTCCGCCGTGACCGCGCCGTCGAGCTGCGCGTTCTCCTTGCCCGCCACGCGGACAAAGGCGTCGTCCACCAGCGGGTACTTGGCCGGGTCCTGGAGATTGGTCGTGGTCGGCAGCAGGGAACTGCTCATGTACAGGGTGTAGTAGCTGCCCGCCTCGTCCTGGAAGAGCTTGAACACGTCGCCGTAGCTCTTGAGCACCTCCACCGAGCCGAGCCGGTTGCCCGCCGCGTCCTTGACCGCCACCAGGCCGCGGATGGCGAATCCGCCGCGCCCGGGCTCAATGCCCCGGCGGGGCTGGCCGTCGCGGTTCACGTCGATGACCGTCTTGCGGAAGCTCGAGATGTCGTCCGAGATGTCCACCCACTTGCCGTTTCGCTTGGCCTGCTTCTCGCGCCACATGCGGGCCAGGCTGCGCGCGTTGGGCAGGTGGAAGTGCAGCTGGAGCTTGTCCCCCAGGGTCTCGCTGTACCCCGCCATGGTGGAGGCCAGGGCCTGGCGCAGCCCTTCGCGGGCGGACTGCACCACCGGGTCGCTCTCGTCGTTGATGTTCCCCTGGTGGGCCAGGGTGAAGGCCTCGATCACCGCGGGCATGCGGCTGAACAGGGCCGCCTCCTCCTGGGCGCGGACCGCCGCCTCCTCGGTGTTCTGCTCCAGGGTCCTGGCGGCGTCGCCGACCAGCATCTCCGCATAGGAGGTCCTCAGCTCGTCGAACTGCCCGCTCAACAGCAGATAGCCGCCGCAGCCGATCAGAAGGACCAGCGGAAGGGTCGGCAACAGGATCTTAAATTTGATGCTCATATTCGTGCTCCGATGACCAGGGACACCGGCCCCTCAGACGGGCCCCCGAAATGTATAAAGAAATGACCTCCGGCATGAAAAAACAGCCGTATCGTAACACGATTCAATAGGAACTCAACACATCGTACACAATTATATTCAATAAGTTCGAACATTCACAAACCCGACAATCCCATCTGGCAAAGGTTCTCCCTTGGGCCGACTCGCTTGTGAAAAATCGACGTATCTCTTTGGTAACACCCGTGCGCAACCGCCATGGCCGAAAAGGGTTGCGCGGGAGTTTGTTTTATGTAAGAAGGCGACCTCCACGGACGGGCAACCCTCCGCGGGAGGCCGCCCCCACCGGGGGAACGCCTTCCGCCCCATGCGTCCCCATCGTCTAGCCTGGTCCAGGACGACGGCCTTTCACGCCGTTAACAAGAATTCAAAGTGGATCTCATCACTGGTCGACCAGCACGTTTCCATGACCGAGTGCAGCGCGCCGACTGTCCGTGAACGTGTTCTCAGCATTCTTGAGCGCAAGCGACAAGGTCTACTGCACCTGTGTCAATGATGGAAAATTATCATTGGCACAGGGTTTGCCCGCAACAGCGTATCTGTTTGAAACCTTGAGCCAGAGGGCCGGAGGGGATACAAGAGCGCCAAGATCAACTAATCCTTGGGGCCCACATGGCTAATAGATTTCTCTCGATCCTACTCCTAATCCTTCTTTTTTTCACCGGCCTGTCTCACGCTTTCATGGGCAAAGTCGTCGGGGTAGCTGATGGCGATACCATCACGGTGTTGGCCGAAGGGAATACGACCATCAAGGTTCGGCTCTACGGCATCGATGCCCCCGAGAGCAGGCAGGACTTCGGCAACAAAGCCAAGCAGAATCTTACATCGCTGGTATTCGGTAAGATCGTTGACATGGAGCCCATGGCCCAGGACAGGTACGGTCGGACCGTCGCCCACATCTTCGTTGATGACCAAGACGTGTGTGAAGCCCTTGTGCGAGCGGGCATGGCCTGGGTTTACCTCATTTACTGCCGAGAAAAGCCCACATGTGACAACTGGCTTATGTTTGAGCAAAAGGTCAGAGTTGCGGGCGTGGGCCTGTGGGCCAGTCCGTCACCGCAAGCACCTTGGGAGTGGCGACGGGGAGGTGGGGTTAAGGGTGACGCGCTTGCTCCTGCACCCAAATACCAAGCCGCCTCGGGCACTGTGTATCATGGAAACATCAGCAGTCACGTTTTTCACCGGCCTGGATGTCGCCACTACGACTGCAAGAACTGCGTTGAAAACTTCGAGAAGCGCAAGGATGCGATTCGGGCTGGGTACAAACCCTGCCAGATATGCAGCCCCTGACCCCTAGAGTGGCTTCCTTCATCAGGGCAAGGGCATCAGGTACAGCATTGTGCGGGGATGAGCATGAAGAAGAAATTATGCAAGACCAACGAACGTCGGCCATGGGATGTGCTCAACTGCTCAAAATCATGCTACCTGGCAGCGCCCCGTGGAAGCAGGCCAAGATGAAACGCCACGAATTCGAGGCACTCCTCCTTGAGATGCCCGACGGGTTCACGGAATATGTCTCCAAGGAAGCCGAGGTCGAGAGGCTGCTTGAGGCCGTGTTCGGCAAGGACAGATTGAAGTGAGGAGTGGCGGTTACCATGCGGCAACCTCCTGAATTGCCCAAAGAAGACCCAAAAAGCCATTTCCAGCACAGGGCAAGGAGAATTGAACGCCTCAAGGGTCTTTCTGTGGAAAATGTAGCCGGTTTTTACAGTTGCTTTGATCGAGTAGCTATCCACTTTTGCAAGTCCTCAAGATCCCAGTCATAGTGTGTCTGCTCCGGTGGAGCGGGAGTTCCATCTAGCTTAACAAATGGACCACCTGCTACAATGGATTCAGGCGGTACGGATTTTTTATAAATGAATCTTTGCCAGACGACCTTTTCATTTACTCTTCGTGGCGGTGGACAGAAACATGCATAATATAGGGTCCTGTCAGGCATATCTGTATGTTCGCCACCGATTTCAAAAACAGCTACCCGATCTGGGAAAAAAGTAATTTTGCGGACAACCCGTCTCAACTCGGCGGTCAACTCCCCGCGAAGTCTTGACGCTTCTTCTTCATCTGCATTTTTCAACTTTTCGGCCAAGGCCGTGATGTTGGACTGCCTTTTTTTGATAGACGGCTTTACCTGGCTTTCTGCAAGTCGATCTTCAAGGTCTAGGATTCTTTCCTTACAACCCCTAACGTCCTCGTGCATGTCCCGGATGCGTTGCTCGACTTGCGGGATGGAGTCGGCCCCGAAAGACTCGACTAGCTTGTCCAAGGTTCTCGTGCTTTCCGCTAGTTCGGCTTGCGCCTTTTTCAGTTCCTCCTGAAGGTCCGGCTTATGGATTGTCTTTTCCTCGCCGATGGAGTCCAGGTCGATTTCTCGCAGGAGGCCATCAAGGAGCGCTTGTTCAATCCGGGCATACTGGTGGAATGAGGCGTGTTCACAGTTCGTCCCGCGACTCCGGCCATCACAAACGAGATATTTGTCTTTGGGACGGGCAGTGCGCAAACGCATGGCACACCCACACAATCCGCAACGAGCGACTTTCCTGAAAATATTGGTCACAAACCCCTTTTTCCCCTTCCCTCCCGTGTCGGGCTTCAATTTCCTCCGCTTGGAAGCAGCCCTTGCCCTAAGCCATGTCTCCTCGTCAATCACCCGGGGCCAGTAGCCATGTACGGGGTCGCCGAACGGAACCCGCTTCCCCCCTTGGCGTTTACCACCAGTGTACGGCTGGTATTCACCTAAAACCGATCTTTCATCGACGATTTTGCCAACGTATGAAGCCGACCAACCATTCTTGGAACGGCCCCAAGTCGGAATCTTCTCTTCGTTAAAACGCATGGCGATCATGCGTCTTCCGTACCCGGTGATCGTCTCCGCGAACATCCGCTTGATTAACTCAGCCCTTTCCGGGATCAGGATGTATTTGCCCTGGTCAGCGGAATACTCGACCCACGCCGGATGGAGACCGCCGATCGGGACCCCCCTTTTAGCCAAACGGTGCTTGTTGTCCCACATCGCACCGAGCCGTTCGGATTTCCGCTCGGACTCCTCGTTCGCCCTCGCCATGATCCCGAGGCAAATTAGCAGATCACTGAAATTGTCGTTGATGTTCTCGTGAGTGTATGTTTTCCCGTTTTCAAGAGTATGGATTTTTATGCCCGCGCGGACGATCTCACGGAAAACGTCGAAAGCGTCCAGAACCTTGGCGCGGGAAATTCGGTCCAACGACTCGACGACTAGGACCGAACCGCATGGGATTTTGCTTTCGCGAACAAGAGACAGAAACTGTCCCAGCGCCCCTTCGGTGACGTTGGCCGAGGTGTATGCCGAAACACCAAGGTCCCGCAGATCATCATCGAGAACAAGCCCGTTGGCTTTCACGTATCTATGTGTCGCCTCAAGTTGCCTTCGCAAGCTGTCGCCATGAAGCTGTTTTTTTGACGACATCCTTATATAGCTGTATGCCTTTGTTTTTTTCTTGTTTGATTTTGACATGTCTAGCATGTTAATATGTTGTCCAAATAAAAACAAGTCCCTGTCCGTGCGGTTACCTGTCCGACGAGACCCACCCGTGCACCTGCACGCCGTTGGCCGTGCAGCGGTATCGGGGCAAGATTTCCGGTCCGCTGCTCGATCGCATCGACCTGCACGTGTCCGTGCCCGCCGTGCCCTACGAAAATCTCCGGCAGACCCGCTCCGAAGTGGACTCCGCCACCATGCGCGCGCACATCCTTTCCGCGCGCAGCATCCAGGCCGAGCGGTACAAAGGCCGACACTTCAGCCTCAACGCCGAACTGGACGGCGCGGCCCTGGAAGAGTTCTGTTCCCTGGGCGAAGCCGAGCACCGCTTCCTGCGGCAGGCCGTGGAAAGTCTGGGCCTCTCCGCCCGCGCTTATACCCGCGTCCTGCGCATATCCCGGACCATCGCCGATCTCGCCGAAGACAACGCCATCCGCGCCGAGCACCTGGCCGAGGCCATCAACTACCGAAGCATGGACCGCGAAGGCACGGTTTGAGGGGGCCTCCGGCGGCTGGGGGAAGGGAGGGAAAAACCCTTTGAAAAGGGTTCTTTCCCTCCCTTCCCCCAGACCCCTATCCCTCCCTTTTCCCAAACTTTTTGTTTGCCTTCGGCAGGTGTGCAGGAGCGATTTCAAGGTTGTTCCTTATTGGTTCAGCCTTTTTTCGTGTTCGTTGGTAAGAGTTCTTGAAAAATAAAATGCCTTCCTTCCGCGAAGCGGCGGCAAAAAGTTTAGGAAGGGAAAGGAGATGGGGGGTCCGGGGGGAAGAGGAAAGGGAAAGCCCTTTTCAAAGGGTTGCCCTTTCCTCTTCCCCCCGGCCGCCGGAGGCACCAAAAAAAAGGCCCCCCGCACACGCGGGGGGCCTTTTTCATTCGATCATCCGTCGGGACTAGACGCCGGACAGGCGGTTGGCGAGTTCGGTTCCGTCCTGGGCGGCGGGGTTGGCGGGCAGGGCCATGAGAACCCCGTAGCCTTCGGCCGCCTCGTGGAAATCCTCTTCGCTCATGGAGGTGACCACGGCGGTGAGGGTCATGGCCGAGACCATGAGGATTTCGCGGACCAGGTCGAGGGGCTTGTGGTCGGGCAGGTTCTCGTCGATGACCACGAGCGCCGGGGACTTTGCGGACACCCGTTCCAGGGTCGCGGCTCCGGAGGAAGCCACGTCCACATCCTGTCCGGTCTTGTCGGCCAGGGCCTTGGAGAAGGCGGCCAGCTCGTCCGGGCGGGTGGTTGCCAGCACGATGGACATGTTAGTGTCCGCCGCCGCAGGTCTGTTCAACAGTGAAGACCGGCAGGGAGTCGTGCAGGAACGCCTCGACGGCGGCGTGCACGGTGGGTGCGCCGGAGCCGTGGTAGACCTGGATGCCGACCTGGTTGAAGCCCATGAGCGGGCGCATACCCATGCCGCCGGAGATGAGGGCCTGGACGTTGTTGTCGGCCAGGTAGTTCACGGGGGCCATGCAGCCGCCCTGCACATGGGGGCAGCTCGGGACCACGGAGACCTCTTTCACTGCGCCGTCCTCGACGTCGACCAGGGTGTACATGGCGCAATGGCCGAAGTGGGCATCGATGGAGGCGTCCATGCCGCCGGGAGCGGCGGAGGGAATTGCGATACGCGTATTCACTGTAAAAACTCCTTACAAATAAGTTAATTGCATGTATCCAGAAGGGCCAGGACCCCGGCCCAGGACGTCTTGAGGGTTTCGGAAAGCTCCGGGTTGTCCGTCTCGGTGAGGACCTTGCGATCGAGCATGGCGTCGACCACGGCGCGATCGTGCGGGAACCGTCCGGCCAGGGTGTAGCCCTTGCCGAGACTCCACTGTTCGATCTCGTCGGTCATGCCCGGGTTGATGTCCCACTTGTTGACGAGCACGGCCACCTTGGTGCGGAACCTGTCGCACAGTTCGGCCACGCGCTTGAGGTCATGCAGGCCGGACGGGGTGGGCTCGGTGACGATGACGGCCAGGTCGGTTCCTGCCATGGAGCTGATGACCGGGCAGCCTATGCCGGGCGTGCCGTCGCAGAGCACCAGGTCGAGGCCTTTTTCCTCGGCGATGGTCCTGGCCTGCTGCTTGAGCAGGGTGACCAGGCGGCCGGAGTTTTCCTCGCCGGGGAAGAGCTGGGCATGGACCATGGGGCCGAATCGGGTGTCGGAGACATACCATTGTCCGCAGTGCTTTTCCGGGAAGTCGATGGCCTGTTCCGGGCAGAGGGCCACGCAGACCTTGCACCCTTCGCAGGCCATGGGCGCGACGCGGTAGACGTCGCCCGCCTCGTGCACGGCGTCGAACCGGCACAGTTCGGCGCACTGGCCGCAGCCGATGCAGCGGGCCGGGTCGATGATCGCCTCGTGGCCGGAGTTGAAGGCGTTTTCGGATTTGAGCTGCGGGTCGAGGAGCAGGTGCAGGTCCGGGGCGTCCACGTCGAGATCACAGAGAATGGCGTTTTCCGCGAGATGGGCGAACGCTCCGGCAATGGAAGTCTTGCCCGCGCCGCCCTTGCCGCTGATGACCACTATTTCGCGCATGGTTCGCCTCCCTGGGCTGCCGCAGTGCGCATGTGTTCGCGCAGATCGACGAAGGTTTGTTCCAGTTCCCTGAGCGCGTCCGCGATGACCTCGCCTCTGGAGTACGCTTCGGCGATTTCCCGGGAGTAGGGGATTTCGGCCCAGACCGGGATGTTGTTCTCGCGGCAGAAGTCCAGCACGGTGGCGTCGCCCAGATCGGACCTGTTGATGACCGCGCCCATGGGTTTGTTGAGCGGGGTGAAGGCTTCCCAGGCGAGCTTGAAGTCGTGGAATCCGAAGGGCGTGGGTTCGGTGACGAGGACGATGCAGTCCGCGTCGGTCACGGCTGCGATGGCCGGGCAGCTCACGCCCGGAGGGGCATCGATGAGGATGTCTCCCTGTTTCTCCAGTCCAGGGAAGAGGTGGCGGATCTGGCGCATGAGCGGCGGGCTCATGGCCTCGCCCACGCGCAGCCGACCCATGACGAAGTCGTGCCTTCCGGCCGTGCCCCGGCAGATCTCGCCCAGTTCGCGGCGGCCCGGGAAGAGCGCGCCTTCGGGGCACACGGCCAGGCAGCCGCCGCACCCGTGGCACATCTCCGGAAAGACGAGCAGGGTGTCGGCCATGACCGTGATGGCTTTGAACTGGCACAGGTCCGCGCAGGCCCGGCATCGGGTGCACTTGGACTCGTCGGCCTCGGGAACCTCGATCCAGGCCTTGCGGATGTCGGTCAGCTCGGGCTTGAGGAAGAGGTGGAGATTAGGTTCCTCCACATCGAGGTCCACCAGGGTGGCGGGTCCGTCCCAAAGGGCGGCCAGGGACGAAGACACCGTGGTCTTGCCCGTGCCGCCCTTGCCGCTGGCGACGGCGTAGATCACTTGTTGCCTCCGGCCTGCGCATTGGGGGAGTCGGCCATGTTGACCTGGCCCGCCATGTATTTTTCGACCGCTTCGCGCACGGTCATGTTGTCAACGTCCTGGCCGATGCTGATGCCCGCGGCCTGAAGGGCGGTGAACGCCTTGGGGCCGACGTAGCCGGTCAGCAGAACCTTGGCTCCGGCGTTGGCCACGTTCTCGGCGGCCTGGATGCCCGCACCCTGGGCCATGGCCTGGGAACCGCCGTTGTCCACGTACTGAACCACGGTCATGGTTTCCGGGTCCACAATGGCGAAGCCGCCCGCCCGTCCGAAACGGGGGTCGACGCGGTCTTCCAGGGTGGGACCTTCGGTGGTCACTGCTATCTTGTTCATGGTTGCATCCTTGATTTGCTGTTGCGTTCCGGAGCCTGTCGCGGCTCCACGGCCCTGGCCCGCACCGGGCCCGGTACCCATGCCCTGGCCGCCCATTCCACGGCCCTGGCCCATACCCATTCCACGGCCCATTCCGCGGCCGCGACCGCCCATGCACCTTCCGCCGCCGCCTGCGCCGCGCGGTCCGGTTCCATCCATTCCTGGCATACTGTCATCTCCAAGTGTTTCGGACTGTTCGTCCCGTGACATTTTGGGGCATTCCCAGGCTTCTCGTGCAAGGGTGTAGTGGCCGCCCTCTATGCGGATGGCGTGCCCCTCGGCAAGCGCCGTGGCCACAATGCGCCGCGCCGCGCCGAGCACTCTGCCGAAAGTGGCCCTGGATACGCCCATGGCCTGCGCGCCCTCCTCCTGGGTCAGCCCTTGGGCGTCGGCCAGCCGAAGCGCCTCCAGCTCTTCCAGGGTAAGGGTCGCGTTTTGCAATTCGTGCATTGGGATGCCCTGCGGCTTGTAGTATGTCGCTTCGGGCTCCTGTTGCACGGTCCGCCTGATTTTCCGTCTTCCCATCGGTCCTCACTCATATGAACAGTTACACAAATGAAGATACGCTCGGATATCCGGGAGTCAAGGGGAAAAGTGAGCATATGCCCAAAAAAACACCAAACGAGGATAAATCGGGAATGAAGGAAGGGGATTCGGAAGAGAGGGAAGCGGGGGAGGGCAGTTCCAGTCGTCTCGGTGGGGGCAAGACCGGGCATCCCCGTGGACAAGCGGTTCAAGCGGGTGTATTCACCTGGGTCATGCGAACTCCTGCGGATCGGCTCCGCCATACCATACTCTTCGAGGTCATCGGTCTCGTCACCTGCACCCCCCTGGCCTCCTGGGCGCTCGGTCGCGACCTGTTGCGCGTGGGCGTCATGTCCATGATAATTTCCCTCACGGCCATGGTCTGCAACTATCTGTTCAACCTGGCTTTCGATCACGCGCTTGAGCGCTTGGGCCATCCGGTGAATGTGCGTCCGCCCTGGCTGCGCGTTGTGCACGCCGTGCTTTTCGAAGCGAGCCTCATGCTGCTGACCGTGCCCTTCGTGGCCTGGTGGCTCGATCTTTCCCTGTGGGCTGGGTTCCTCACGGAAATCGGTTTCGCCGTCTTTTTCCTGGTTTACGCCTATATCTACAACTGGGCATATGACGCGTTTTTCCCCATGCCCGTGGCATCCACAATCGAAACGGCAGGAGACTAGCCATGTTCGGCGTCCATGACTTCCTTCTTTTCGTCCTTTCCGGTCTGCTCTTGAACATCACCCCGGGCCAGGACGTTTTCTATGTCGTCAGCAGGGGCGCGTCCCATGGCTGGAAAATGGGTTCGGTGGCCGCTCTTGGAGTGTGCACCGGCTGTTTTGTGCACGTCTTCGCGGCCGCCCTCGGTTTGTCCGCCATCCTCGCAACCTCGGCCATGGCCTTTACCGTGGTCAAATTCGTGGGCGCGGCCTACCTCATCTGGGTCGGCATCTCCATGTGGCGCAAGAACGGCAGCGGCAACGGCGGGGAAACGGATGAATTCTTTCGGGTGAAAGCGAGCAAGGTCTACGCCCAGGGGTTCTGGACCAATGCCCTCAATCCCAAGGTCGCCCTGTTCTTCATGGCGTTTCTTCCCCAGTTCGTGACCGTGGACGCGCCCAACAAGCCGCTTGCCTTTCTTCTGCTCGGCATGGTCTTCACCTGCACCGGCACCCTGGTCAATCTTACCTACGCATGGTCCGCCGCGCGCGTTTCCGCCAAGCTCGGAAAGAACGGCTCCTTCGGCACCTGGGCCAAGCGGGCCGCCGGCACCTTGTTTGTCGGCCTGGGCATCCGTCTGGCCATGTCCGATTCCGTGGGCTAGGACCGTTTTTCGCGGACAGCCTTCCGAGAGCTTCCGGCATGTTCCGCCGGGGCGTCTATTGCCGCTTGCGCATCGCCGTTCCCGGCGTTTCGTCGACCGTCGGTCCCATACAGGGCCCGACGGCGTCTTTTTTTTACAGCCATGCGACGACGTTTCCGGTCATATCTGCGCGGTTTGCGGATCAGCGCCGACCGGCCGCGTGGGGAAGTGGGCATGTCGGCCGGGTAGGGGGTCGCGTTTCCAGAAACGGGGAAGCCCCGGTCTCGGGGGCTGAGACCGGGGCTTCATCATCAAGAGGAGGTAAGGCAGGGGTGTGACTATCGGTTATCTAGGCGGGTTCGTAGTAGCACCGCTTGGGCGAGACCACGCTCCCTTCTTCCTTGAGGACCTTTATGACCTTGGAAATTTCTTTGCTGTCCACATCGAGGGCTTTGGCGACGTCGCCGGGACGAACCGGCTTTCCGGCCTCCCGCATGGCTTTCAGGACTTTATCTTTCATTGGAATGCTCCCGTTGTTGTGATTTGATATTAAGAATCATTCCTGAAACGAGCACTTTTGTCAACAGAAAATAGGAGCGGTTGCCACGGATTGGACAAAAAAGTTAGGATTGAAGCCAGCCCAGGCCCTTGCCGGGTGTTTTTCGACCTTTCAGCCAAGGAGCACCATGCTCGAATCACCCTTCATATCAGGATGGGGAATTCCCATTGGAATCGGCTTGTTGCGATCGAATGCCGGGGCGTGGGCCGAGGCTCGCGGACCGCATTTCGCGGACGCATGGCGGAAAGGCGTGTTGCGCTTTCGCGGGGCGGCATTGCTGGGGTGCGTCATCTGTCTGATTCTGGCGGTGTGGTCCGTACCGGCCCGGAGCGCCGAACCGGCGGGGAAGGCCGGGGAGCGGGTGCGCCAGTCGTGGAAGGGAGACCTCTCGCAGATCATGGAAACGCGTCGGCCCATCCGGGTGCTGGTGGTCTACAACCGGACCAACTTCTTCATGAAGGAAGGGGTGATGCGGGGGCTTGAAGCGGACAAGATGCGCGCCTATGAGGAATATCTGGGCAAATCTTACGGGAAGGATATGGTGCGGGTGGTCTTTGTGCCGGTCCCCTTCAACGAGTTGTTTTCGGCCCTGCGGGAGGGCAGGGGCGACATTGCGGCGGCGGCCCTTACCGTGACCGCAGAGCGGAAAAGGGACGTGGCGTTTGCCGCTCCCTATCGCACCGGGATTCGCGAGATCGTGGTCGGCGGCCCCGGAAGCCGGGAACTGTCCTCGGCCGAGGCGTTGTCGGGCCTCAAGGTGACGGTGCTGGCGGGGTCGAGTTATGCCGAGCATTTGTCGGACCTGAACGCGCTACTGAAAAAACGGGGAAGCGCGCCGGTGCGCGTCAGGGAGGCCGACGCCCATCTGGCCACCGAGGACCTGCTGGAGATGGTGGCCGGGGGACTGATCCCGTACACCGTGGCCGACGAATTTCTGGCCCGGCAGTGGGTGAAGGTCTATCCCGAGCTGCGTCTCAACCCGGACGCGCTGGTCCATTCCAGCGGCGAGCTGGCCTGGGCCGTGCGCAAGGACTGCCCTGAACTGCGCGAAAGCCTTTCCGGGTTCGCGGCCACCGTGCGGCAGGGAACCCTGCTCGGAAACATGCTTTTCAAGCGGTATTACGGGAGCGGCGAGTTTATCGGCGACCCCACGGCCCCGGTGGAGATCGGCAAGCTCAAGCCCATGGCCGATCTGTTTCGCAAGTATGCGGAGATGTACGATTTCGACTGGCTCAAGATTGCGGCCCTGGCCTACCGGGAGTCGCGTTTCGACATGAGCCTGACGAGCCGGGCCGGGGCGGTGGGCGTCATGCAGATCAAGCCCTCGACCGCGGCCTGGTCAGTGGTGGGCATCCCGGACGTATCCACCCTGGAGAACAACATCCACGCCGGGGTCAAGTATCTGCGCTATCTGACGGACAACTACTTCGCGGACGCTGCCCCGGAGGCGAGGATGGATTTCGCTCTGGCCGCCTACAACGCCGGTCCCAACCGGATCACGCAGGTACGCAGGCGGGCAAAGGAAATGGGTCTTGATCCCAACCGCTGGTTCGGCAACGCCGAGTGGGCCGCCTACGACCTTATCGGCCGGGAGACCACGGCTTACGTGGCCCAGGTCCTTATGTGCTACGTGGCCTACAAGGGAGCGGAAGAAGTCCTGACAAAGCGGCGCGAAGCCCGGTGACGGGACGCACGACACAAGTCCGGGCGCGTGCGGCGCGTCCGGGCGCATGACCAGACCCCGGGCGGCGGACCGTCCGGGAGCGGCGGGCAGTCTCCGAACCCGGTTAGTACCTGGGGCGTGGGGCGCGCGGTTTGGCTTCGTTGACCTTCAGGGGTCGTCCGGACATCTGGTAGCCGTCCAGGGCCTCGATGGCCGCGGCGGCGTCAGCGTCCGACATTTCCACGAATCCGAATCCGCGGAAGCGGCCGGTTTCATGGTCCTGAATGAGTTTTACGGAAGAAACGGTGCCGTGGGACGCGAACAGGTCGCGCACGTCGTTCTCGGTTGCGCCGAAGGGAATGTTGCCGACATAAATGCTTTTCATGACAAAGAGGCTCCAACAAAAGTAATTCTGCGAACGGGGAAGGGTTGTGATCGCCGGGTTCCGGACCGTGAGCCCGAAGGGTTGCCGACTGCTCTTCCCCGCGCCATTTCCGCGTCCCGGACTCACACGGCCAAGCCATTGGGAGTACGGGATTACCTTAGCCATTACGACGAGTTGCAATTTTCGTCAACAGGGTGAAGCGTTTTTTGTCGACCCGGACCCGTTCCTTTCCCGGAAATCCAATGAGGGCGCGGCATGGCGGGCCGGAACCCGGCGGCCATAGTCCTTGAAAAATGGCGCGATTTTCCTTACACCGTGAACATCCCGAAAACAGACTGGAGGGGAACGATGAAGATTTTGGTTGTCGGTTCCGGAGGCCGTGAGCACGCCCTGTGCTGGAAGCTGGCTCAGAACCCGAACGTGGAGACCGTCCTTTGCGCCCCGGGCAACGGCGGCACCGCCCAGGTGGGCGAGAATATAGATGTGAAGGACGACGACATTCCGGGCCTGGTGGCTCTGGCCAGGGACAACGAGGTGGACCTCGTTGTGGCCGGACCCGAGCTGCCGCTGGTGCTCGGCCTGGAAAACGCGCTCAGGCAGGAGGGCATTCCCTGCTTCGGGCCCAACGCCTTTGCCGCCAACCTGGAAGGCTCCAAGGCGTTCTCCAAGAACGTCATGGCCGAGGCGGGCGTGCCTACCGCGCCCTTCCGCGTGTTCGACGAATATGAGGACGCGGTGGCCTTCATCAAGGAAAAGGGCGCGCCCATCGTGGTCAAGGCCGACGGTCTGGCCGCAGGCAAGGGCGTGGTCGTGGCCACCTCCGAGGAGGAGGCGCTGGAGGCCCTGGATGAGATGATGGTCAAGAAGGTCTTCGGCTCCGCCGGGGAACGCGTGGTCATCGAGGAGACCCTCAAGGGAGAGGAAGCCTCCTTCCTTTGCTTCTGCGACGGCGTGAACTACGCCATGCTCCCGTCCAGCCAGGACCACAAGGCCGCCTTTGACGGCGACACCGGCCCCAACACCGGCGGCATGGGCGCCTATTCTCCAGCCCCCATCCTGCCCAAGGAAAAATACGCCGAGACCGCCGAGCTGTGCATCAAGCCCATCCTGCGTCATCTGGCCGCCAAGGGGGAGCCGTTCAAGGGCGTGCTTTACGCCGGGCTCATGTACACCGAGAACGGCCCCAGCGTGCTCGAATACAACGTCCGTTTCGGCGATCCGGAATGCCAGCCCCTGCTGATGCGCCTGGAGACCGATCTGCTTGAGATCATGTTCGCCTGCATCGACGGCAAGCTCGATCAGGTGGAGGTCCGGTCCACCCCGCAGACCGCCTGCGGCGTGGTCGTGGCCGCCGAGGGCTATCCCGGCTCCTACCCCAAGGGCATGGAGATCACCGGCATTGACGAGGCCGACGCCATGGAAGGAGTCAAGGTCTTCCAGGCGGGCACCAGGCTGGAGAACGGCAAGATCGTCACCTCCGGCGGCCGGGTGCTCTGCGTCACCGCCTTGGGCGACGATCTGGCCGCCGCGCGGGAGAGGGCCTACGAGGCCGTGGCCAAGGTTCACTTCGACAAGAGCTTTTATCGCCGCGACATCGCCGACAAGGGCTTGAAACGCGCCGAATAATCTGGAAGAAAGGCAAGGGGGAAACTTTTTCGAAGGTTTCCCCCTTGCACTCTCCCCCTCATGACTATTGGCGTTGCGTCGCCGGGAGGGGGGCCGGGAAGCGGATGCCCGGCAAGACGGCGCAGGGGCGCAAGCCTCTCCGGCAACTGTTTCTGCACAAACGATTTTCCGGCCTTTTCCATTCTTGCCGATCGCGTTGAGCCGTTTTCGGAAAGAATGGAAATGGGATTCGGCGGAAGGGAAGAGGGAAGTTCTTTTTCGGAGGATTTCCCGCGTTCCGTTTTCCTCCGGCGGCCGGAGGCACCTACAAAGGAGCATACGATGCCGCAGGTAGTTATTTTCATGGGGTCCATTTCGGATGAGGAAAAGATGCGTCCGTGCTCGGACCTGCTCAAGGAGCTCGGTGTTGACCACGTGTTCACGGTTTCCTCGGCTCACCGCACGCCGGAGCGCACCGCCAGGCTGGTGGAGGAGTTCGAGGCCGACGGAGCGCAGGTGTTCATCTGCGCGGCGGGGCTGGCCGCGCATCTTGCCGGCGCGGTAGCGGCCAAGACCACCCGGCCGGTGCTGGGCGTGCCGCTGTCGGCCTCGGCGCTGGGCGGCATGGACGCGCTGTTGGCCACGGTGCAGATGCCTCCGGGCTTCCCCGTGGCCACCCTGGCCCTGGACAAGGTGGGCGCCAAGAACGCGGCCTGGCTGGCGGCGCAGATTCTGGCCCTGCATGACGAAGATCTGGCCGGAAAGATCAGGGCCGCCCGCGACGGGTTCAGGGAATCCGTGGAAAAGGCGGCGGCGTCCCTGTAGCCGGTTTTAGGACCTTTCGCCGGAGCGGCAATGCGGCGCGCCGGACGAACCTCGCGGCCGGGCCGTGCGGTTCGCCCGGCGTCCGCGCGTTTGAGATTGGCGGACGTCTTGCCCGGCACAGGGCTTTCACGTAATGATCCGGGACAGGCATCATGACGATATCCAAGAATCAGCACAGCGCCGAAGGGGTGCCGGAATACAGGTCCGGCAAGGCCTCCAGACGGTTTCTCCGAAACCTGGTCTGGGTGCTTGTCATCGGCGGCCTGTTCCTGGGCGGCCAGGGGGTGCGCTATTGCCTGCACTACGCCCAGCTTGAGCGGATTCGCGAGGAGACCGACAAGCTCTACAGGTCCGTGCTCGGCCCGGACATTGGCGGTTCGCCTTTCGGACGGTTGCAGTTCGAGCACGGCAAGCTGCTGGCGTCCCGGCGCATCGGCCTGGACCCGTTGTCCGTGCTGGCTTCCTTGAGCCAGCCCGCGAGCGAGGGAGTCCGCGTCGACGCGGTGGACCTGACCGGCGCGCGGGGCCGGGTACGCGGCTTTTACAGCGGCGACGAGGCCGGGTTCATGCAGTACGTGGAGAAGTTGTCCGACGACGACCGATACCTTTTTTCCGTATACAAGATAGTCGAGCTGGGCGGGGGCGTGTCCTTCAGCCTGAGCGTGGAGTCCAAGTAGCATGGCCCGGAAACGCGCGACATACCCCTGGAGCGGATGGCCGCCCGCTTCGCAGGAGCGGCTGTTCAAGTACGCCCTGTTTTTTGTGGCCGGGGCGTTCTTCGCGGTCTTTGTGGGGGCGAACCTGTTCACCGGTGCGCTCGGTCAGCAGATCGAGGCCCAGAAGACGCAGTACGGGCTGGTGGTGCCGCTGGTGCGGGAGATCAACATCCTGCGGGCCGCGCAGGGGGATTTGGTCCGGCAATCGCCCGAGAACGCGGTTCGGCGCATTCTCGACGACCGTTCCCTGAACGACTACGCACGGTCCGTCGAGTCCTTGCGGTTTGCGGAGGATCAGGAAGGCGTGCGGGTGGTTCTGGAAGGCCTTACCGTCATAATGCTTACTGATTTTCTGCAGGACGTGCGCGACAGGGCTGGTCTCCAGACGCCCGAGTTCAAGTTGACCCGCAACCTCGGGGAGCCCCGCCTGGCGGACGTGCTCCTCGTGCTGGCGAGGTAGGGCCATGGCCGCGTCCCATTCCAGACACTCTTCCCTGCCTGGCCGCATCCTGGCCCGTCTGGTGCTGATGGGCATCGGCTTCGTCCTCGGGGTGGCCCTGTTCATGCCCTGGGACAAGGTCTGGGCTTCTGCTCTGACCCGCCTGGACGCGAACATGACGGCCGTGGGACTGACCTGGAGCTCCATTGACCGCGACGGGCCGTTCGGTTTCCGCGTGCGCGATTTCAAGATTTCCGCGGCCCAGACCCCCGGCAGGCTCCATTTCGAGCACGCCTATGTGACGGTGGGATTTTCGCCCCTGGCCAGGGTCAGGCTCGACACCGGCGGCTCGCAGTGTCACCTGGAGCTGTTCTCCAACGGGGTATTTGACTTCGAAGGGGACCTGGACCTGACCTATCTGCTCGGCAACAGCGACCTGAAAGGGGTGGTGCACGCCTCGGGCAGCCTGTTCCTGCCCGAAGGGGCGCGGCTGCCCAGAAAGGGCTGGATGGACGTGCGGTCGGCGCAACTGGTCCTGCCCGGCGGCAAGCTCGTCGAGGACCTGGCGTTCACCGCTGAAATCAGGAACGGAAACATGGACGTGCGCGACTTTTCCATGCGCCTGCCCCTGAACTACAAGTCTTCGGGCACGGCCGTCATCGACCCGGACGACTTTTTCCGAACCAGGTTCGATCTCAAGGGAGACATGATCGTGGGCCGGAAGACCTTTCCCTACGAAATGCGCGGCACTCTGAGCGACGCCATTTGGTAGGCCCTTGTTTTCAAAACGCAAATCGTCTGCTAGAGCAATCCCATGAAGATAGCCGTCATCCATGAAGACGCCGCAACCCTGCTGGCCGGTTGCGGGACGTTGCTGGCGTCCATGGCCGCCCTTGGGCATGAGGTCAACGCCGTGGCCCCGGCCGGAGAGCCGGACGTCGCCGACGGTTTCGAGTCGCTGGGCGCGGAATACGCCATGTACCCCCTCGTCCCGAACGGTCTGACGCCCGTGAGCGACATCGGCACGCTGCTTCACCTCAAGCAGGTTTTGTTTCGCATCCGGCCCGATCTGGTCCTGTCCGCAGGGCTCAAGCCCATGGTTTACGGCCCCCTGGCCGCGCGCATGGTCTGGGTGGGCGAAACGAAGAAGGTCTTCACCCTGGCGGACGAACCCGGAGCCGCTCTTGATGGCGGCGGGCTCCGGGGACGGTTGTTTGCCGCTCTGGCCAAACCCATGTTCCGGGCCGGGTTCCGCTCCTGCGACGGGATATGTTTCCGGTCTGCCCGGGCCGAGTCGTTTTACCGAGGTCTAGACGTGCTTCAGCCGGACGCTCGTACCGTGGTCGTAGACCGAGACGGCCCGGAAATGGACCGCGCCGTGCTCGACTTCATGGGCCTGACAGCGACCGATTGATTGTACAATCGTGTTGGCAGCGTCTTGCTCCATAGTGTAGGCTTGGGACGCGTTCTTCGTTGAAGGCGCGCCTGAACGCCAAACGCAAAGGAGCGGACTTATGAACATTTCTCGAATTCTTCTTCCTGTCGACGGGTCGCGGTTGTCCGATGCGGCCGCCGATATGGCCATCGACCTGGCCGGAAGCGAGGGAACCGTCTTCCTGCTTAACGTGCGCCGGACCGTGCCCACGGCCCTTGGCCAGCCCAACGCCAATGAACTGCTCGAATATCTCAATCGGAACGCCGAGGAGATCATGGCCCACTACCGGGCCAAGCTGTCCAACGCCAAGGTGGATTTTCAGGAGTTGATCGTGGGCGGGGACGTGGCCGACGTCATCGCCAACGTGGCCGACAACGAACGGTGCGACATCATCGTCATCGGCTCCAAGGGCAAGTCCGATCTGGAGGGCCTGTTTCTCGGCTCCGTTACCCACAAGGTGCTTCAGGTCACGTCCAAGCCCGTGCTGGTGGTGAAGTAGTCCGGCGGGCATTCCCGCACGGACTTCAAGGACATGCCGACCATGAAGAGGAAACCCCGTTTTCGGGCGCGTTGCCTGACCTGCCTTTTGGCCTGCTGCCTGCTCGTTCCGCTTTTCGCGCCGCGTCCGGCGGCCGGGGTGGAGCGCGTGGTCGCGGTCGCGGACGGCTGGATGCCGTACAGCGGCACGCCGAATTCCGACCGGGAGGGCTATGCCGTGGAGGTCCTGCGCTCCGTGCTCGAAGAGCGGGGTTTCAGCGTGGAGTACCGCGAGCTGCCCTGGAAGCGGGCCATGCAGGAAGTGCTGTCGGGGCAGGCGGATATTCTCGTCTGCGCGACCCGGGACAAGATGCCCGCCCTCGTATATCCCGGTACCCCTCTGGGGCGGAGCGATTTGTGTTTCTTCGCCCTGGACCGGCACTGGCGGTTCGCCGGTCCCGGCTCCCTGGCCGATGTGGTCACCGGATTTGTCCAGGGCTATAATTATCCGCACTGGTTCGTTGAGGACATGGAGCGCCACCCCGGCCGGTTCCACGCCCTGCACGGCGGGGACGCCTTCGCCCGAATGCTGGCCATGCTCGCCGAGGGCCGAGTCCAGGCCATTCCCGGCTGTAGTGCCGTGGTTGATTATTACGCCCGTCAGGCTGGGCTCGAAGGCAAGGTGTTCATGGCGGGGTGCAGCGGAGACGGCTGCCATGAACTGTATTTCGGCCTGTCTCCGGCCAATCGCCCCCGGTCCACGCTCCTGGCTGCCATTCTGGACGAGGGGATGCACGTCCTGCGCACCACCGGCAGACTCGATCACCTGCTCGTCAAATACGGTCTCAAGGACCCGGTCAAGGTTCACTGACCGCCGCAGCACGCCATGCCCGCCGCCTGTCAGAACAGTTATTCATCAGTTTTCCCCTATGGGTGAAGAATCTTTCACTGACCGCTTGTCCTGAGATGGGGCTTTTGAATCCTTTCTGGAACACAAAAAAACCCGCATCCGAAGATGCGGGTTTGTCGTTGGTGTCCGGTTGGCCTTACCGACGCATGCGGCGGCTCACAAAGGCCAGGCCGACGAGACCGAGGCCAAGGATGGCAAAGGTGGACGGCTCCGGAGTGGGAACGGGGCCGTTGGAGACAACGGTCAGCTCGGAGCTGGCATAGGTGGTAGCGTCTTCCACGGTGGTCCAGCCAAAGAGGTTGAAATCCGGATCGGCGACCCAGCCGTTCTCATAGGCCCAGAACAGGAAAGTCTCGTAAGTTACTTCCCCATAGCCCATGTCTTCAAGAGTTTGCAGCACGGTAGAGCCGTTGTAATCCATTCCCGCCAGGCTCTCCATGTCGAGCAGGCCGAGGCCGCTCGTGAAAGCGAAGGTGTAATCGTACCCCATGTAGGTAAAGTCCTCAACGGAGGCTTCGGGGTTGACCAGAACAAACACATCGTTGTTGAGCGCAGGGTTGAAGGGGTGGCTGTTGTCGGTTTCAAAAAACATGAATTCGAGAACAGTGTCGAAGGAGGCCGTGGCACCGGTGACAGGGTCGATCCCCTGCAACGTCAGGTTGGCGGCCATTATGCCGCCTTGAAGGAAGTAATCTCCGCGAATGGACCTGTTGTCATGATACATGTGGTCTTCGATTTCGACGGTGGCACCGGTGTTCAACGTGCCAGTCTTGGTGATGAAGCCGATGGAGCTTTGGTCCTGATCGCCCCAGCTCAAGGAGTTCACGACTTCTCCCGATCCGTTGGTAAAACTGTTGGGGGTGAGACCGTTCTGGGTTCCTTCCTGGTTCCAGTAATCATAAAATTCGTAGGAAATCGTGTATTCCCACTGGGTAATCTGGGCGGCGGAAGCCGGATTTGCACAAAGTATGGCCAGGCATAAAGCTATGAAAATCTTGAAGGGAGTGGTTGTCATTGCGAGTTCTCCTGCATGTTTTTGCATTGTCGTTGCACAAGACATACCAGAAGTTAACACGCTGAAATATAAGCTTTTATTATCTTACAAAAGTGAAGGAAAGATATTTTGTGTAAATATTATCGACATGTTGCGTCTTTTTTTTACACTTTTCAGTTAACGCAAGCGAGGGCCCGGGCCCAACGTATTCCCCGCACCCCCCCCTTTTCGCCTCGGTTTTAACGACCCGGCCCAGTCTTTTTTGCGCCGGAAACGATTATCGGGACATTTCTGTTGATGGCGGACCGAAAAAATGGGTAAACATCTACCCATATCATTGTGCAAAGCACCGGCATTGCCGTTTCGGCCGAAGGCCGCGCACAGCGGCGCGAACGGCCTGTTGCTCCAACATTCAAACCGGAGGAGTCTTATGAGTATCCCTGTTTTCAATTGCAAAAACGCAGACGACGTGATGAAGGCGGTCAAGGATTACAACGTCAGCTTCATCCAGTACTGGTTCGTGGATATCCTCGGCACCCTGAAGAGCTTCCAGATCACCCCCAACGAGCTTGAAGCCTCCTTCGAGGAGGGCATGGGCTTTGACGGTTCGTCCATCCTCGGCTTCTGCCGCATCGACGAATCCGACATGGTGGCCATGCCCGATCCGACCACGTTCCAGATCTGCTCCTGGCGGCCCGCCGAAAAACCCGTGGCCCGCATGTTCTGCGACGTGGTCAATCCCGACGGCACCCCGTTCGAGGCCGATTCCCGCTACGTGCTCAAGAAGGTCATGGCCCAGGCCGCCGAGAAGGGCTACACCTTCTACGTCGGACCCGAGCTTGAATTCTTCCTCTTTGCCGACGATCAGGACACTGAGACTCTGGATTCGGGCGGATACTTCGACGCGCCGCCGCTTGATCTCGGCAACAACATTCGCCGCGACATCATCTTTGCCCTGGACGCCATGGGCATTCAGGTCGAGTACTCCCACCACGAGGTGGCTCCGTCCCAGCACGAGATCGACCTGCGCTATCAGGAAGGCATGAAAATGGCCGACACGGCCATGACCTACCGCGTGGTGGTCAAGGAGATCGCCCGCAAGTTCGGCTGTTACGCCACCTTCATGCCCAAGCCCGTCTTTGGCGAGAACGGCTCCGGGATGCACGTCCACCAGTCGCTCTTCAAGAACGGCCGCAACGTCTTCTACGACGCCAACGACGAATATCATCTGTCCGCCGAGGGCAAGTCCTACATCGCGGGCATTCTCAAGCACGCCCCCGAATTCGTCTGTGTCACCAACCAGTGGGTCAACTCCTACAAGCGGCTTGTGCCCGGCTACGAAGCCCCGGTCTACATCGCCTGGGCGCGGCGCAACCGTTCGGCCCTGGTCCGCGTGCCCATGTACAAGCCCGGCAAGGAGAACGCCACCCGCATGGAGCTGCGCTGCCCCGATCCGGCCGCCAACCCGTATCTCTGCTTCGCCGTCCAGTTGGCTTCTGGCCTCAAGGGCATTGAGGAGAACTACAACTTGGCCGATCCGGTTGAAGAGGACATCTTCGCCATGAACGACCGCCAGCTCAAGCGCAACCGGATCAAGGCCCTGCCCGGCTCCCTGTACGAGGCGGCCATGAACTTGCAAAAGTCCAGCTTGATGAAGGAAATCCTCGGCGAACATCTGCATTCCGCCCTGGTCGAGAACAAGCTCGCCGAATGGGACGAATACCGTACCCAGGTCACCGAGTTCGAACTCGACAAGTATCTGCCGATCCTGTAGCCCGGCGTTTATCGACAATCAAAACCCCCGTCGGCCATGTGCCGACGGGGGTTTTTGATTTTACGGGGCCGTCCCCTGTTCCCGCTCTTTTCCCGTATGCTGGCGGGCTCTTCACCGGGGAGCGCGGCGGGACGGCGTTATTTCAACCAGTCGAGGACCTCTTTCTTGGACGGGGCTTTGCCCACCACCTTGACCTGTCCGTCGATGACCACGGCGGGGGTGGAGAAAATGCCGTACTTGGCGATTTCCTGGAAATCCTTGACCTTTTCAATCTCGGCGGCAACGCCTGCCTCGGCAACGGCTTCGCGCACGGTCTTTTCAGCCTGTTCGCATTTGGGGCAGCCGGGGCCCATGACCAGAATCTTCATATCTTTCTCCTGTTGTATCGGTTAGATGACGGCGTTGAAAAGATAGCCCACGATCAGGATGCCGCTGCCCACCACGGCGATGAAGGCCGCGATGAGGCGGGGCTTCAGGACCTTGCGCAGGATGACCATCTCCGGGAAGGAGAGGGCGATGACGGACATCATGAAGGCGAGGGTGGTGCCGAGGGCCGCACCCTTGCCGAGCAGGGCTTCGACCACCGGGATGATTCCGGCGGCGTTGGTGTACATGGGAATGCCCAGCAGCACGGAGAGAGGCACGGACCACCATGCCTCGCTGCCCATGATTCCGGCGAGCTGCCCCTCAGGCACGTAGCCGTGGATGAGCGCGCCCGCCGCGATGCCCAGCACCACGAACTTCCAGACCCGGCCGACAATGTCGCGCACGGAATCCAGGGCGTAGGCGAAGCGGTCCTTCCAGGTCATGGACGGGGTGTCGGCGGCCTCGCCGGCGCGGATCTCCCGGACCCAGTCTTCCACATAGGGTTCGAGGCGCATCCGGCCCATGACCCAGCCCGCGACCACGGCGATGGTGATGCCGGTGACGAAGTACAGGGCCGCGACCTTCCAACCGAGCAGCCCGTAGAGCAGGACCAGGGCTATCTCGTTGACCATGGGCGCGGCGATGAGGAAGGAGAAGGTGACGCCCAGCGGGATACCGGCCGTCATGAACCCGATGAACAGGGGAACGGCGGAGCAGGAACAGAACGGCGTGACCACGCCGAGCAGCGCGGCCAGGACGTTGCCTGCGGATTCCCGTTTTCCGGCAAGGAAAGCGCGGGTCCAGTTGACGGTGACGAACGAGCGCAGGATGCCCACGCCGTAGACCACCAGCAGCAGGAGCATCAGCACCTTGGGCGTGTCGTAGACGAAGAACTGCACGGCCGCGCCCAGGTGGCTCGCCGGGTCCATCCCGAGCAGGGAGAAGGCGAACCACTCGGAAAAGGGGAGCAGTTGCCGGTAGAGGACGTACCAGGCGGCCAAGGCCAGGATTTGCACGAGCAGAATGCGGCCGATTCCGCCTTTGTCCTTGGGCGAGTCGGCCTCGGGCTCGGCCTTGGCGGCGCCGCATCCGCAGGCGCAGGAAATGTTGTTCGATTGTTTCGACATCGTAACCTTCTCTTGGCTAAATCGCCAAATGTTGTTTCAAAAAAAATCACCCGGCCCCGGGGGCGGCCGGAATGGGATGAATCCTCATTCCGGGGGCGAGATCATCCGACAATTCAACCGAAATAGTGCGTTGGCTCCTTCCTTGCCAGCTACTTGTCGGCGTTGAGCACCGACTCGATGCAATGGAAGAAATTGAGGACACAGGGAACGCGAAGGCGGTAATAGATGTGCTTGCCGCGCCGCTCGTCTTCCACGATGCCAACCTTTTTCAACACGGCGAGGTGCTTGGACACGGTGGACATGTCCGCCCCGACCAGCTCGCGCAGGTCGCAGACGCAGCGCGCTCCGCGCGACAGCTCGTCTATCATCATCAGCCTTGACGGGTGCGCCATGGCCTTGACCACTTTGGCCCGCGCCTCGAAGCAGTCGGCGGGCATAATTTCCTTGGGCATCGTTCCTCCACGGTCTACATTTGGTAATATAGCCAAATGATCGGCCGCGTCAAGGGGCGTTGCGCAGGGTTGCGAAAAAAAGGGATCAGTCGCGGGGGGCGATGGAGGCCTTGCCGTGGCTGAAGACCAGGCGGTACGGCTCGTTGCGGATGACGTGGTCCAGCTCGACGTTCATGGGCGTGAAGCTGGTGATGGCCCCGCCGTTGGTGGTCACGGTGACGAAGACCTTCTGGCCGGGCCTGGGGTTGAAGTAGATCATGCCCTCGCCCCGTTTCTGCCAGCGGCTTTCCAGGGTCTTGCATCCGCCCGTGAAGGTCTTGGGGATGAAGGGGGTGACCGCGTAGACGGTCTTGAAGGTCACGCTTTTGAGGGTGCCGTCGGCGTTGTTGCCGACCACCTGGATTTTGCTCACGGTGGCGATGGCCTTGACCTCGGACTCGCGGGCCATCATGGCGAGGTAGTCGGTTTCGGCCCGTGCGGGGACGGCGGCGAGAAGAAACAATATGAAAAAGAGGGTGCGGAGCTTCATGGTCGTTGGTTGTCGAAATGTTGAGCGGCTGAAACGGAGGCACCGTAGCCCAGATGGCGCACAGGCGCAACAATGTGCAAGACGTCGATGCGCAGGGTGAAGAAAGCTGTTCGAGCGTCCGCCGCTCCCCGGCAGGCCAAGGCAGGCCCGTATCGACAAGTCCGGTCTAATCCGGTACTTTTGAGGTGATCTGGGAGGTCCCATGGAATATTTCGACTCAGTGGAAAACGTGCAGTGGCTCATCTGGTTGGGCGTGGGCGTGTTTTTTCTCATCGCCGAACTGGTGGTGCCCGCCTTTATTGTGGTGTTCCTGGGGGTGGGCGCGCTCTTCGCCGGAGCGACGGCCTTTTTCGGGGCCTCTGTTCCGACCCAGCTCGTGGTTTTCGGCGTCTCCTCCGTGGTCCTGATTCTCCTGTTCCGGAAGGTCATGGCCAAGACTTTTTCGGGCGCCAGGGCCGAGGACGAGCGGGAACGGAACATCATCGGCGCCGTGGCGGAAGTGGTTGAAGCCATTCGTCCGCCCCAATCCGGCAGAATAAAATTCCAGGGCTCCTTCTGGAGCGCCCGGAGCAGTGAACCCGTGGAGCCGGGCTCCATGGTCCGTATCGTCGAACGCGACGAAAATGACGTGAACGCCTTCGTGGTGGAAAAGGAGCAGTAAATATGGACCCCGCAACCATGACATCCCTTGTCACGGCCCTTGTATTCGTCCTTGTGGTAATAGTCCTGATTATCAAGACGGCTGTGGTCGTGCCGCAAAAAAGCCAGTTCGTCGTCGAGCGGCTTGGCAAATACGCCAAGACCATCGGCGCGGGGCTGCACATTCTCATTCCGTTCATCGACCGCATCGCCTACAAGCGATCCCTCAAGGAAGAGGTCATGGACGTTCCGGCCCAGACCTGCATCACCCGCGACAACGTGTCGGTGACCATCGACGGCGTGCTGTACATCCGCGTCATCGACTCCAAGATGTCCGCCTACGGCATCGAAAATTACTACATCGCCGCGTCCCAACTCGCCCAGACCTCCTTGCGTTCCGCCATCGGCAAGATCGATCTGGACAAGACCTTCGAGGAGCGCGAGTCCATCAACGCCTCCGTGGTCCAGGCCGTGGATGAGGCGGCCCAGGAGTGGGGCATCAAGGTCATGCGCTACGAGATCAAGGATATCACCCCTCCGAGCACGGTCATGGCCGCAATGGAGCAGCAGATGAAGGCCGAGCGTGAGAAGCGCGCCGAGATCGCCATCTCCGAAGGCGACCGCCAGTCCCGCATCAACCGATCCGAAGGTATGCGCCAGGAGGCGATTCAGATATCCGAGGGCGAAAAGCAGAAGCGCATCAACGAAGCCCAGGGCCGGGCCCAGGAAATCATCCTCGTGGCCGACGCCACTGCCGAAGGCATCCGCAAGGTCGCCGAGGCCGTCAACCTGCCCGGCGGCGCGGAGGCCATGAACCTCAAGGTCGCGCAACAGTACATCGAGGAGTTCGGCAAGCTCGCCAAGACCAACAACACCATGATTATCCCCGCCGATCTCGCGGGCGCGGGCGGCATGGTCGCCACTGCCACGGAAATCATCAGCACCGCCATGCGCCGGGGCAAGGCTGCGGCCGCGCCCCTGGTTCCGGGCGCGCCCAAGGCCGAATAGCGGTTCGGGCGAAGAAGTTGCGACGGCCCCGTTCGGAAGACCGAGCGGGGCCGTTTTGCGTTCCGGGAACGGTCCGGCGGTTTTGGGTGCCGAAGTCCGGCTCAGCCAAGCTCCATGGCCTGGCCCGCATCCAGCGGGGCGATGCCGAGGTGGCGGGCCACGGTCTGGCCCACGTCGGCGAAGGAAGTTCGCAGGCCCGCCGAGCCGGGCAGGACGGCCGGGCCGAACAGCAGCGCGGGCACGCACTCGCGGGTATGGTCGGTGCCTTTCCAGGTGGGGTCGCAGCCGTGGTCGGCAGTGACGACTGCCAAATCCCCGGCCCTGAGCCTGGGCAGAAATCCGGCAAGGCGGGCATCGATTCGTTCCAGCGCGGCGGCGTATCCGGCGGTGTCGCGGCGGTGTCCCCATTCGGAGTCGAATTCCACGAAATTGGCGAAGGTCAGGGAACCGTCGGGCGCGTGGGCGGCCTCGGCCTCGACCAGGTCGAACAGCGCGCCGGAATCCGGTCCCTTGACCGCCCGTGTGATGCCCCGGTGGGCGAAAATGTCGGCGATCTTGCCAACGGAGACGACTTCGCGTCCGGCGTCCTTGAGGCGGTCCAGCAGGGTCTCGCCCGGCGGCTCCAGCGAGTAGTCGCGCCGGTTGGCCGTGCGGGTGAACCGGCCGGGAACGCCGACGAAGGGGCGGGCGATGACCCGGCCTATGTTGTAGCCGTCGAGCAGGGCGCGGACGAGCTCGCACAATTCGAGGAGCCGGTCCAGGCCGAAGGTTTCCTCATGGGCCGCGATCTGGAAGACTGAGTCGGCCGAGGTGTAGCAGATGGGCTTGCCGCTTTCCATGTGTTCGCCCCCCAGCTTTGCGAGGATTTCCGTGCCCGAGGCCGCGCAGTTGCCGAGGATGCCGGGCAGGCCTCCCCGTTGGATGATGGAGTCGGTCAGCTCCTTGGGAAAGCTCGGGTATTCCGGCGGAAACACCCCCCATTCAAAGGTCACGGGTGCCCCGGCCAGCTCCCAGTGTCCGCTCGGGGTGTCCTTGCCGAGGCTGACCTCGCGGGCCGCCGCGAACCGGCCGCGAAGCACGGTCGGATTCAGGCCGGGCGGCACCTTTCCTGTGACCAGCTCGGCGGCCAGACCCAGTCCGAGGGAGGTCATGCAGGGCAGGGAGAGCGGGCCCCTGCGCACGCCTTGCCGGTCCGCATCGCCACGCGCGCAGGCTTCGGCGATGTGGCCGAGGGTGTCGGCCCCGGCGTCGCCGTAGCGGTCAGCGTCCGGGGCCGCGCCTATGCCCAGGGAGTCCAGGACCAGGATGAACGCGCGGGGCATCAGGACGCTTCCTTCGCGGTTTCGGCGGTGATCCGTTCGCGGACCACCGGCCTGTCCGGCGGACGCCGCTCCCCGATGGATATCGCCGCCCGGATGCGGTCGGCGGCCATGCGCGCGGTCTCCCCGTCGCGGGCGTGGACCACGCACAGGGGGGTGTCGGGTTCGACCCGGCCGCCGATCCGGATGAAACGGGTCATGCCCGCGCCGTGGTCTATGGACTGGTCGGCCCTGGTCCGGCCGCCGCCCATGGCCACCAGGGCCATGCCCACGGCGCGGCAGTCCATGGCGGCGACAAAACCCTCCCTTTCGGCCAACACGGGCATTTCCACGGGCGCGACGTCGAGATATGCGTCCGCCCGTTCCACGAAATCCTTTGGCCCGCCCAGTCCGGCGACCATGCGCCCGAACCGTTCGGCCGCAGTGCCGGAAGCCAGGGCGTCTTCCATTTTGCGCGCCGCCTCGGCCATGTCGCGGGCCGCACCCTCCATGACCAGCATTTCGCCGGTGCAGGCCAGAACGACTTCGGCCAGCCGCGGCTCCCTCGACGCGCTGGTCAGGAACTCCACGGCCTCGCGGACTTCCACTGCGTTGCCCACGCTGTGCCCCAGCACCTCGTTCATGTCCGTGAGCAGGGCGGTGGTCGGTACGCCCGCGCCTTCGGCCACGGTGACGATGGACCGGGCCAGCTCGCGCGCGTCGTCGTATTCCCGCATGAACGCGCCGGAGCCGAATTTCACATCCATGACCAGCCCGCCCAGTCCGGCGGCCAGTTTCTTGGACAGGATGGAGGCGGTGATGAGATCGATGGATTCCACGGTGGCGGTCACGTCGCGCACCGCATAGAGCCGCCGGTCGGCCGGGGCCAGGTCCACGGTCTGGCCGATGATGGCGCATCCCGCCTCCCTGACCACCTTGGCGAACCGTTCCAGGCCCGGCGCGGTGTCGTAGCCGGGGATGGCGTCGAACTTGTCCAGCGTGCCGCCCGTATGCCCCAGGCCGCGCCCGGAGATCATGGGCACGAACAGTCCGCACGCCGCGGCCAGCGGCCCGAGGACGAGGCTGACCTTGTCGCCAACGCCGCCCGTGGAGTGCTTGTCCGCCACGCCGCGCCCGATGCCGAGGGACGGCCAGTCGAGCACCCGGCCCGAGTCGCGCATGGCCTCGGTCAGGTCGACGCGCTCGCCGAGGGTCATGCCCCGGAAATAGACGGCCATGGCGAACGCGGCCACCTGGCCTTCGCTGACCGAGCCGTCCGTGATGCCGCGCACCATGGCCCGGGTTTCGGCCCTGTTCAGCTCCAGCCCGTCGCGTTTTTTGCGAATCGTTTCCTGCGGTATGAACATCATGTGACGTTTCCTGCCCTTTTTCCGGTCTCGCGCAGAGAGGCCCGGAAGGAAGGGCGTTTCATTCGGTCCGGTTAGAGGCCGAGGTGTTTTTTCACATCGTCGAGAAGGCTGCTCGCGCCGAAGCGGAGGGTTTGCGGGGTGGCCCATCCTTGGCCCAGGATGCGGTCGGCGAGAAAGAGGTGGCCCGCCGCCTGGTCCGCAGTCTTGAGGCCGCCGGACGGCTTGAAGCCGAGGGGCCGCTTGACCTTCGGTTCCATCTCGCGGATGGCCGACAGCATGACCGCCGCCGCCTCCAGGGTCGCCCCGCCCGGCACCTTGCCCGTGGACGTCTTGATGAAATCCGCTCCCGCCTCGATGGCGTCCCGGCTGGCCTCGCCGATGATTTTGGGCGACTGGAGCTGGCTCGTCTCCAGAATGACCTTGAGCAGGACCGTCTCGCCGCAGACCTCGCGGACCTGGTGGAGCAGGGCTATGGCCTGGTCGCGGTGGCCCGCCTTGTATCGTTTGTAGGGCAGGACCACGTCCACTTCCTGCACTCCGGCGGCCACCTGGGCCCTGGCCTCGGCCACGGCTTTCACCGCATCGGGCAGGCCGTGGGGGAAGTTGCAGACCGTGGCCACGCGCACCCCGGTTCCGGCCAGTTCGCGCAGGGCCAGCGGCACGAACTTGTCGTACACGCAGACCGCTGCCACATGCCCCTTTGGCGTGACCGCCCGCGCGCACAGGGCGCGAATCTTCTCGTCGGTGTCGTCCTCCCCAAGGGAGGTAAGGTCCATGGAAGCCAGAATGCGCAGGGCGCACGTTTCGTCGGCCCGGGCCTTTTCGGCCTCGGCCACCAGTATTTTCAAATCGTCGTTCATCGTTTTCGCGGGTTGAGGTTGTGCGGCCCGAAGGATTCGGGTAGCAGTTCGTCCATGGTCATGGTCAGCAGCGGACCGCGTTCGTTGCAGGCGCGGACGATCGTGTCCGGCCCGGCGAACTCCCGGATGCGCTGTCGGCAACCGCCGCATGGGGTGCAGGGTTCGTCCGAGGGGCCGACCACCACCAGTTCGCGGATCACGCCGCCCCCGGCCAGCACCATGGCCGAGATGGCCGACTGCTCGGCGCAGCAGCCCAGCGGGTAGGCCGCGTTTTCCACGTTGCAGCCGGAGAACGTCCGTCCCTGGTCCGTGACCAGGGCGGCGCCCACCGGATGGCCGGAGTAGGGCGCATAGGCGTTGTCGCGGGCCTCAATCGCCAGCCGTATGAGTTCATCGGTTCGGGTCATTCAACGCCTCCTTCACGCAGGGTATGCCGTCCGCTTCCGTTCGTCTCCCCGTCCGTGGAAATGGTCCGCCGGATCACGGCCGCGATGTCGGGCGGCAAGATGATCCGGGCCGGGGGTGTCCGAAACGATCGGTTATTTGTCCATGGTTTCGACGTAGTCGGCAACCTTGAGTCTGCCCGCGACGATGTCCGCCTTGGCCCGGGCCACGCGGTCCCGCATCTCCGGGGAGATCAGAGCCTCGTTGTACTTGTCGATCGCGTAGTCCACGCCGCCCTGGGCCAGGCCGAGGACTTTCAGGCCGGGTTTCCATTCGCCGTTCAGCGCGTCGCGCATGGTTTGGAGCACGGCCAGGTCCACGCGCTTGACCATGGAAGTCAGCACGCTGCCGGGGTGGATGTGGTTCTGGTTGGAGTCCACGCCGATGGAGAATTTCTTCATGTCGGCCGCTGCCTGGAGTACGCCCAGGCCGGACCCGCCCGCAGCGGTGAAGATGACGTCCGCGCCCCGTTTGAATTGGGAGCGGGCCAGCTCGCCCGCCTTGATGGGGTCGCCCCAGGCGTCCGGGGTGGTCCCGGTCATGTCTTCGAAAATCACGATCCTTTTGTTCACGTACCGCGCGCCCTCCCTGTAGCCGAGGGCAAATCTGCGGATAAGCGGCATGTCCATGCCGCCCACAAAGCCGATCTTGCCGGTCCGGGATTTCATGGCCGCCACCATGCCCACCAGGAACGCCCCTTCGTTCTCCTTGAAGACAACGGACTGCACATTGGGCTTGTCCACCACCGAGTCGATGATGACGAATTTGGTGTCCGGGAATTCCGGGGCGACCTTTTTCAGCGCCGGGGCAAAGGGGGAACCCATCACCACGATCAGGTCGCAGCCTTTGGCCGCGAACCTGCGCAGGGCCAGCTCGTACTGGGACTCGTCGATCGGCTCATAGTCGCGATACCCGATGCCGGTCTCCCGCGAAAATTCATCGGCTCCCATCCGCGCGGACTGATTGAAGGCGTTGTCGAATTTCCCGCCCAGGTCGTAGATGACCGCAGGGTTGAGGGCCAGCGCGCCGCTTGCGGACAGCGTCAAGGTCAGGATGACCAGGGCTTGCATCGTCAATGTGCGGAACATGCTTGCCTCCAAACGGTTTTTCGGGAAAATCCTCTTTCCCCGCAACGGCGGCGGGGCGGAATGCGACAATACGTCATCGCGGCCGGGACGCCAACCCGAAGATGATCGTCAGGGGCGAGACCGCCGCCGTTCCCGGCCCGGCCGGGGAGGGAGCGGCCAGGGGCCGAAAGAAAAGCGCGTCCCGCGAGGCTGTTTCGCGGGACGCGGTATTTCCATATTCGAGCCGGGGTTAGTTGAAGATGTCGCTGATGGCGTTGCGGATGCTGCTCTTGATCTCGTCCTTGGTGGAGTCCTTGGCGTCCTGGCCGATCTCCTTGGCGTCGTCGCCGAGGCCCATGTCGTCGTCCTGCTGCGTGGGCTGCTGCATTTGGACCATATGGGCATTCTTGGGCAGCTTGTAGTAAGAGGCGTCGAGGTTTTTTTTGGAAAGTCTGGCAAGGCGCATCTCGTTGCCGTAGCGGAGGATGCCGCCGTAGCCCATCTTCTTCGCCTCATTCAGGGAATCCTGGAAGGATTGGCCCATGGACTGGGTCAGCGCTTCGGACATGGCCATCCATGCCTCGGTGAGCTTCTTGATGTCGGCATGAGAGGACATGACCATCTCGTCGCGGCGGAAGACCTTGCCGTTTTCGAAGATCACGGCGTTGTAGACCGTGCCCTTGTACCCGGCCACGGTTTCGGTCTTGCCGGTCTTTTCGTAGCGCACTTCGTAGTCCGGATCGGAGTCGCCTCCGCCGAACATGGAGGTCATGCCTCCGGACATGCCTGCGGACATGGCGCCGAGGTCGTATACTTGGCACTGGCCTTCCTCGCAGTTAACGGAATAGACCTTGCCGTCGGCGAGCAGGGTATAGCTCGTGGGCGAGCTGTCCATGCGGACGTGCTTGGCGTCCCTGGCGCAGATGGTGACCATGGCCCCGTCGGTATAGGTGTAGGTGGCGACGATGTCGGACGCGGCCAGCGCGGCGGCCGGCATCGCCAGGACAAGACAGAGTAGAAGGACAAGCCTGCGCATCATTTTCACTCCTCGCATTTCCCCGAAGTTGTTTTCGCTCCCGCACGGCACATTGCCGTTCATAGGAAACTACTAAACATAGATGAGGAATTGTTTCAATCCAGAGGGATTCCCCGGCCTTGGGCGTTGGCGGTGCGGGGCCCGGCTTCGACGGAACCGGCAGGGCGGCGGGCACGAACCTCCCCATGTCCCGCATAGCCAGGACGGCGTTTGGCAATGGAAAAAGAAAAAGGCCTTCACCCGTTCAGGTGAAAGCCTTTGATTCCGAAGTGGTGCTCGGGGACAGAATTGAACTGCCGACACGGGGATTTTCAGTCCCCTGCTCTACCGACTGAGCTACCCGAGCAACCGGTCGAGAAGTGGGATTTACCGAAATGGCCGACGGTTGGCAAGTCCTTTTTTCAGTATATTTCAGCTCTCTTCTTCCGGGGCCGCGCCCATTTCCAGGATGCGGGCCGCGTAGGCTCGGCGCAGGGCCTCCATATAGTCCACGTCAACCGGGCCTTTCCAGGTGGTTATCTCGGTGTATCGCTTGGGAATTTTGGCCTCGTCAGGGCGGTAGCCCATCTGTAGCCGCAGACGCCAGCGCATCCGCTGAACCCGCTTGCCGATGTCGTCCAGGGAGCCGTTCAGCTCGCCGTAGCCGATGGAGGCCAGGGCTTCGGCCAGCAGGTCCTCCTTGTACACGCCCCGCGAGAACATACAGCCGACCATGCAGTTGAGCACGATCCGCTCCCGGCCGTCCTTGAGCAGGAATCCCAGGGCCTTGTCCGCGTCCTTCTCATCGTGCTTCTGGTCGTAGGCGTAGCCGCCCGCGTCCAGGTGGGAGTGGCGGAAGCCCAGCCCCTCGGCCACGAAAAACACCTCGCCCGTGGCGTAGCCCGCCATCTCCTGGCCCAGGACGCAGGCGAAGTCCTCGCCGCCGTATTCCCGGGCGCATTTCATGGTGCCTTGAGCCAGCAGCCGATAGAAGTCGTTGTCCGGGCGGCCGAGATGCTCCACGGCCCGCATGTATGTCTCGGAGTCGCCCCACTTGAGCGGTTCCAGGGTTTCCTTCTCGGTGATGACGCCTTTTTCCAGCGCCTCCGTGGCCCAGGCCAGGGCCACGCCCGCCGACATGCAGTCCAGCCCCTCCTTCTCGATGACGTCCAGGATGCGAAGGACTTCGGAGGCGTCGGTCACTTCGAGCATCCCGCCGCAGGAAAAGATGGGCTCGTAGTCATAGCCCACCTGGCGGTAGAGATATTGGTTGTTAGTCTGGAACTGCTCGCGCACGAAGCCCACGTGGATGCAGCCGACCGGGCAGCCCGCGCACGCCGCGTTGCGCAGCAGAGTGTCGTCCGCAAAGGTCTCGCCCGAAATCTTGACGGCGTCCGGGCTTGATGTCTGTTGCAGGTTCTTCCACGGCAGGGATTGGAGCGCGTTGAGCGGGTTGATGTTCACCGCCGTGCCCAGGCCGTGGTACTTGGCCATCATTTCGGTGGTGGTCAGTTGCTCGTAGATGTGCTTGTAGAGCTTGGGGTACGCCTTGCCTTCGGGCAGGGGGAAGCCCCGGTCGCCCAGGATGCAGATGGCCTTCAGGTTCTTGACGCCCATGGCCGTGCCGCCGCCCATGCGGCCGAAGTGGCGGAAGGTGTCCACGTTGATGCAGGCGTAGGCGGAAAGGTTTTCCCCTGCCGGGCCGATGCGCATGATGGAGCGGCGTCCCGAGCCGGGAAATATCTTGCGCAGCACGCGGCCGGTCTGGAGGGCGTCGAAGCCCCGCAGGTATTCCACGTCGCGGGTCTCCACCCGCCGCGAGCCCACGCAAAGGGCGGTCAGCCGCTCGGCCCGGCCGATGACGACAAGGGCGTCCAGGTCGGCGAAGCGCAGGGACAGGGCGGATTTCCCGCCCGCGTAGCTCTCGGTGTACTGGTTGTGGTAGGGCGAGCGGAAGGCGCAGCAGGTCTTGCTCATGAGCGGGAAATAGCCGGTCAGCGGGCCGATGGTGAAGATCAGGGGCTGCTCGGGGTCGTCCCAGTCGCGGTCGATGAAGCCGTATATTTCGAACAGCCGGGCGGCCAGGCCGGAGCCGCCCAGGAATTCGTCTCGGCCGGGGATGTTTTCGATGTTGGTTCTGCCCGTGGTCAGGTTGACCACCATGACGCGGAAGAAGTCCCTAATCATCGTTTCCCTCCTCCTTCGCCGACGTGCGCGGCAGCTCGACCATTTCGAGACAGTCGTGAGGGCAATAGGCCACGCACTGGCCGCAGTGGATGCAGACGTACGGGTTGACCTGGTGGTCCAGGAAGATGGCGTCGACCGGGCACGCTTCGGCGCACTGGCCGCAGCGGATGCACAGGTCCTTTTTCTGGATCACGCCGCCGTCCCTGCGTTGGGAAAGCGAGCCCGTCGGGCAGGCCGCCGCGCAGGGGGCGGGGCGGCAGGCCAGGCAGACGCGCGCCTCGAAGCCCGTGGTCAGGCCGCCCGAGGACGAAATGCGGATACCCGCCTTGTTCCAGGAAAGGACCTTGTGGACCTGCCTCGCGCAGGCCAGCGAACAGGAATGGCAGCCGATGCATCGTTCCATGCGGGCTGCTCTGAGAGCTTTCATCGTCATGCCTCCGGGCGGGGAAAGTCGGGTTGGGATCACTCCGTGGTTTGCAGAATATCCTGTTTGAGCGCCCACAGAATATGATTTTCGATTCGGCCGGAATCCATGTGGGGCGTCGCCTCTGAAGCCTTGCGTATCAGGGTTGCGCTGTCAACCGGCTTGCGGGCGAAAAAGGCCAGCCTGCGGATCGTCTCCAGGTCTATGGCGTCCTTCAGCCCCGCATACACGTTGGGGAAATCACGGTTTCGGTAAAATGCCTCGCCCGTGCGCCCGATGACCAGTCTCACGCCTCCCTCCAGGGTGCGCGTGGGGTAGTGGGCGAAGAGGCGGCCGTATTCGGGGGCCAGGGGGTGGGCCAGATCGCGCAGGGGCGCGACGTCGACCGGTTCAGTCCACAAGTCGTCCCACAGGGCCGTGTATCGGGCGATGACGACAGGCCAGTCAAACAGGCGGCGCACCCGTTCACGCCCTGCTATTCCCATGGAACGCCTTAGCTCCGGGTCGCGGATGAGTCGGTTCAGCGCGTCGGCCAGGGCCGGAACGTCCACCGCCGTGGCCTGGGCCAGGGCCAGGTGGTAGTGGTTGTCGAAGGTGAGCGGTGCGGCCAGGTCCACGTCCGGGGTCAGCCCCGGTCCCATGGTCGGGATGAGCAGGCCGGTCACGCCGTGCTCCACGATGTCCCGGTAGCCGTCATAGTCGGAGGCCGCCACAGGCAGGCCGAAGGCTCCGGCCTCCACCAGAGTGATGCCGAAGGTCTCCTGCGGGTTGTCCGCGATGGATACGAAGATGTCCGCCTTGCGGAACAACTCCCGCTTGCGCGCCTCGCCGGGCCGGAGCACCACGCTCGTCGGGATGCCCGCGTTGGCGGCCAGGTTGGTCAGGGTGTCGAGGACATGGGTTTCCCGCTCGGCCCATCCCGCCAGGATCAGCTCCACGGATTGCGGGTCCAGCCCGTCTCCCACAAGGCGGTGCAGGGCGCGCACGAGCGGCACCAGGTCCATTTTGGAGTGGTGGGATATCCGCCCGAAGACCAGGATGCGCACCGGCCCCTCTTTCGGCCCGTCGCCCGGGGAGCAGTCCTCGGCGTCCACGCCCAGCGGGATGCGGGAGAGCGTCGGGCCGGGGTGCGTGGTCTCGTCGATGCCGAACCCCTCGCGCAACTGGCGGAAGAAGCCTTCCACGACCCGTTTACCCGCCTCGGAAGTGCAGACGATGGCGTCGCGGCGGGTGGCCCCGGGCCACAGGTGTTGCAGGAACGCCTTGGGATAGCCCGCGTAGCTCAACGAGTGGATGGGGCCGGTGATGGGGAATATCCGTTCGCTCAGCCGGTTGCGCATCCGCGCAAGGAACGGCTGGCTCGTGATGCAGTCCGACAGGTGAAAACAGTGGTAATGCGTACTTTCCAGCCTGCCGGGCAACTCGTCCCGGAGCATGAGCCGCACACGCGCGCTCTCCAGCAAACCGGGCGTGGTGGCTTCCAGGTGCTTTTTCAGCGGAGCCAGGGCGCGTTCGCCAGGCAGGAAGAAATGGTACTCGTCATAGGGATCGGCCCGGAGCAGGGCGTCCAGAAAGGCCGTGTTGGCCACGGTCCGGCCCAGGATCGGGCCGCCCTCGAAAAAGGGGTCGAGCGTTCCCCATATGCGTTTTGTTCCTGTCATATCTAGGTCAAAACCGTTCCCGGAAGGTTTGTCAATGGCCGGTCGCGTCCTTTGGCGGGCAGACTTTTCCGTCCAAATTCCGGCCCTTGGCAAAGTCCTGTAAATTTTAAGCTGTTATATCGTGTAGTTGTATTGCATGGCGGATACCTTTTCCTTTTCGACACGCGGCATGGCCCCGTTTTTGCTCAAACTTTTTGGCGGTGGAAAAAATCGCCAAAGTTTTGACGTCGTAAAGGAGCGTGATGCAGACATGCCTAGACAGTCCATGAAGCGCGGCAGACGGCCGGAACTCATGTGGGGCCTCGGGCTTCCCGAGTCGGTCGTCCGGCAGATCGAGGAGGGCGTGGGGCCCGGCTTTCACGTGCGCAATTTCGCGGACGGGGCCTATCCCGTGGCCCGCGAGCTGGAGCAGGAGGAAAAGCCCTCGGCGGCCTGGATTCCCTGGTCCGTCTGGTCCGGCTTTCCCGAGGCCCGCAGGCAGGAGTATCGTGACCAGGACGAGACCCAGCGCATTCTCATCCGCGACAACGGGGCGGAGCTTGAGATGGACGAGGTCCTGGCCGAAGGGTTTCTTACCGTGGTGGACCTGCCCCTGACCCGGCCCAAGGTCCAGGACGTCATGTTTCGCGCGCGCGAGGTCAAGAGCCTCTATTCCGATATTTACCGGATGACCGAGGAGATCATGCTTGAGCGCGAGCTTTTGGCCCGCAAGACCGACCAGCTCATGTTCCTCAACAAGCTCATGGCCTCGGCCACTGAAAGCCTTGAGGCGGGCACCATCCTGGCCAACGCCAAGGAATCCCTCGGTCTGATCCTGCCCGTGAAGATGCTCCACGCCGCCTTTTGGAGCGTCGGCGCGAACGAGGCCGCCGACGTGGAAATATTTCTCAACGGGAAAATGGCTCCGGCTGTGGAATCCGCCTGGATCGAGCAGATCATGGCCTCTGTCGGCTCCACGGGGGCGGGCGCGGTCAACGGCTTCCAGGTCTCCCATGTGGACCCGGCCCGCAGGCCCGAGTATTCGCTGGCTCCCGACCAGGGCAGGCTCGTGACCATGCCGCTCGCCGCCGGGCACCAGACCTTTGGTTGCCTCGCCCTGCTCTGTGAATCCGGCTACCGGCTCGGCAAGGACCAGGTCGAGACCCTGCGCTCCGCCGTCAACCACATCGGGCTCGCCCTGCGCAACGCGCTGGCCTTCAAGGAGGTCAAGCTCAAGGCCGACCGCGACGGCCTGACCCGGCTCTATAACCGCCGCTCCTTTGACGAGCGGCTGGTCTACGAGATCAAGCGCCGCTCGCGTTATCATCATGATCTTTCGCTGCTCATGGTCGACCTCGATCATTTCAAGGTCGTCAACGACACCTACGGCCACAAGGCCGGGGACATGGTCCTGCGCAAGGTCGGCGAAATTCTGTCCACCGAGTTCCGCACGACCGACCTCGCGGCCCGCTACGGCGGCGAGGAGTTCGTCGTTCTGCTTCCCCATACCAGCGAGGAGTGCGCCTGGAAGCTCGCCGAGCGCGTGCGCGCCGCCATCGAGAACTGTTCCTTCCGCTTCGAGGGCAGGGACTTCGCCATTACCGCCTCCATCGGCGTCGCTTCCGTGGAAGGCGTTTCCCTTTCCTCCACGGACGACGACCTCGTCCTCAAGGCCGACAAAGCCCTGTATCAGGCCAAGAACAACGGCCGGAACATGGTCGTCGTCTCCGGGCACAAGCAGCCGGCCGCCCGCAACGCCGTCCAGTAGGACGGCCCCATAACGCCATGACGGCCCCGCCCGGAGTTTTTCCGGGCGGGGCTTTTTCGTTGTTTGCCGCCGAAGAGGGGGAGTATGGCGCGGCCGCGATCCCCGTCCCCTGTCAAGTTGATTTTTTATACCTCTCAAGCGCTTTTCCCATACATTCGCCGACATTCCGAGGGTGCCGAAAAAAACGGACCTATACTCCTCCCAAACACTTCAACAGGAGGATTTATCGTCATGGGAGGAACCGTAAGTTTGATCGGAAGCATCCTGGGAGGGCTGAACAGCCTGGGGGGAAGCGACAGTTCCGACAGTTCGGACCAGTTGGAAGAGGAGCGTCGGGCGCGGGAGCGCGAGCAGCAGCAAAAGGAGGCCGATGAGCGTCGCCGCGACCGGGAAAAGATTCTGGAGGCGCGGGAGCTGGAGTCCCGGCGCAAGTCGGAGAGTTCGCTTTCCCTCGGCTCAGCGTCGTTGGCGGACGATCCCGAGGTGTCCGCAAAGACGCTGAAGACCAAGTTGGGGGAGTAGCATGGACAGAACAGAACTGGCCCGTTCCCTGCTGAAACGCTTCTCCGGCCTGGAGGAGGCCCGCCGTCCGTGGACCGGTGCTTGGCAGGAACTGTCGGAATACATGCTGCCCCGCAAGAACAGCTTTGTCCCGTCCGGGTCGGGCGCGGCGTGGCAGGGGCGGGCGGGGGACGAGCGCATCTTCGATTCCACGCCCATGCACGCCCTTGAGCTGCTGGCCTCGTCCCTGGGCGGGCTGCTGACCAACCCTTCGCTGCCCTGGTTCGACATCTCGGTGAAGGACCGGGAAACGGGCGATGCGGACGAGGTCCGTGCCTTCATGCAGGAGTCCCGTGAACGGATGGTGGCCTTGTTCAACAGCGAGGACACCGGATTCCAGGCGCACGTGCATGAGCTGTATCTGGATGTGGCCCTGCTCGGCACGGCGGTGATGTACGTGGAGGCGGACCCGACAACCGTGGTCCGTTTTTCGTCCAGGCCGCTCGGCGAGGTCTTCGTGGCCGAGTCGGCGCGCGGCCAGGTGGATACCGTGTACCGCCGCTACGAGCTTACGGCCCGGCAGGCGGTCCAGGAATGGGGCGCGGCCTGCTCGGACGAGACGCTGCGCAAGGGCGAGGACCGGCCCGAGGAGCCCGTGGAGATCCTGCACGCGGTCTTCCCGAGGATGGACCGCGATCCGGCAGGATTCGGCTCGGCCCATTTCCCCTATGCCAGCGTGTATTTGGAGGTGAAGGGCAGTCATGTGCTGGAGGAGAGCGGTTATCTGGAGATGCCGTACATGGTCCCGCGTTGGGCCAAGGCCGCCGGCGAGACCTACGGCCGGGGACCGGGACAGACGGCCTTGTCCGACACCAGGGTTCTCAACGCCATGGCCCGGACCGCGCTCATGGCCGCGGAAAAGATGTCTGATCCGCCGCTCATGGTTCCGGACGACGGCTTTCTCGGTCCGGTGCGTTCGGGGCCGGGCGGGCTGTCCTATTACCGGGCCGGGTCCACGGACCGCATCGAGGCGCTGCCCGTGAACGTGGACCTGCGGGCCGCCGAGGAGATGATGAACGGCCGCCGGGAGTCCATCCGCCGCATATTCCTGTCGGATCAGATAGCCCCGGAAGGCCCGGCGGTCACGGCCACTGAGGCCGTTATCCGCCAGGCGGAGAAGATGCGCGTGCTCGGCCCGGTGCTGGGCAGGCTTCAAACCGAGTTCCTCAGTCCGCTGATCCGGCGGGTCTTCCGCGTCATGTTGCGCGCCGGGGCTCTGCCGCCTTTCCCCGAGGGGCTGTCCCCGAACGATCTTGAAGTCCGCTACACCTCGCCCGTAACCCGTGCCCAGAAGCAGTACGAGGCCCAGGGCCTTTCCCAGGTCATGGAATACCTCGCCCCGCTCGTGGGCGGACAGGACGCCTTCGGCATCATGGACAACTTCGACACGGACCGGGTGGCCCGGCACGTCGCCGAGTTGTTCAACACCCCTTCCGACTACCTCAAGTCCGAGGAGCGCGTGACCGAGGGGCGGGCGCAGAAAGGCCAGGCCGCGAGTTCGGCCCGGCTCGCGGCCACCGTGGCCGATGTCGCGGCCATCGCCAAGACGCTGTCCGAGGTTCGCATGGACCATCCCAGCATCCTGACCGGGGTGTGGTCCCTGCTCACGGGCTCGGCCGGTGCAGGGGTTCCGCCTACAGCCGAATCCGGGGCCGAGTCCGGTCCCGTGGAGCAGGAGGTCCCCCATGCCTGAGGTCAGCCCGCTTGAGCTGCACCGGGCCTACAGGCGGCTTTTCGATTCCGCCGACGGGCGCGTGGTCATGACCGATCTGGAGCGGCGCGGCTGCTTCATGCGGCCCACCTATTCCACGGACCGGGGACGGACCGAATTCAACGAAGGCCGCAGGTCGTTGGTCCTGCACATGAAGCACATGCTTGAACCCGAAAACTTCATCGAGAAGGAGAACAACCGATGATCGAAAAGAACGTGAAGAAATGGCAGATGACCCTGCCCGAGGAATGGACCGTCCACCAGATGGGCGAGGACGGGGTCGAGACGGATATCCCTCTGCGCGACCACCCGGCACTCGCCAAATACGCCACCAAGGACGAGGCCGTTAAGGCTCTGGTCCATGCCCAGCGTATGCTCGGCAAGACCCCGGAAGGGTACGTGCGCGTGCCCGGCGAAGAGGATTCCCCCGAGGACCGGGCCGCCTTCTACGGGGCGTTGGGCAGGCCGGACAAGCCGGACGGCTACGAACTGCCGGACATGGAGCTGCCCGACGGCTTCGAGCTGCGCAAGGACCTTGTCGGCGGCCTGCGGGAGAAGGCCTTCGAGCTGGGGCTGACCCCCGGGCAGGTGACCGGGCTGTACCAATGGTTTCTGCCCCTGGTTCTGGACACCCACCACGCCATGGAGGCCGAGGCGGCCAAACTGCGCGAATCCGAGTTGCAGTCCCTGCGCAACGTGCACCGGGGGGACACTCCTTCCCTGCTCGATTCTGCCCTGCGCGCGGCCGAGGCCGTGGGCGGCGAGGAGTTGCTGGCCGCTTTGGACGCCACGGGCGCGGGCAATCGGGCGGCGGTCATCAGCGCTTTCGCCAAGATCGCGCCTTTGGTCCTGGAGAGCGGCCTGCGCGGTTCGGCCCGAGGCTGGGGCGAGGATCTGAGCATCGAGCGGCTGCGCGAGATGATGCAGGACCCGCGCTACAAGGACCCTGCCAAGCGTGACACCTCCTTCGTCAAAAAGGTGAACCAGGGCTTCGAGTTGCTGTACCCCGGCGACTACGTGCCGGGCAACAGGGTATAGGCGCGGCGGGCGATTCCCGATCGCGATGTGCTATAAAAATGACGGGCCGGGGGCTGTATGCCTCCGGCCCGGAAATATGGGAACTGTCGGAAAATGATCCGGTTCGGCCCCGCTGGATTATGTGTCCTTTTCGGCGGCCGTTTCCAGGTCGCGGAGCAGGGCGTCGAGGTCCAGCCCGTAGCGGGCCGCGGCTTTGGCCACGGTGTCGAACAGGGCCTGGCAGAGAAGGCATTCGCCCGCCTGTTCGTCGCGGGAGTGAAAGACCGCATCAGTGGAAGGATGATGCTGGACCACGTCCAGAAGGGTCATGTCCGGGGTTATGCGGCGGGTCACGGGAGTTCCTCCATGACGCGCTTGAGAGCGTTCGGGATGTGCGGGACCAGCTCCCCGATCTGGGAGGCCGGAGTGGGGCGGGCCGCTTCGCCCGCGTACCGATTGGCCTGGGCCGCCATCTGCGCGGCCTTGGGCGCGGGCAGACCGTATTCCATCAGGGCGCAGGCCATGCCCGTGACCGTGTCGCCCGTGCCGCCCATGGCCTCCATGGCCTCTACGGACGGGCCGGTGATTTCCGCCAGGACGCCGGTGCGGTCCGCGATCCGGTCCGTGCTTCCCTTGACCAGCAGGCAGGTCGCCGCGTTGTCGTGTTCGTAGGCGCGCCGGATCAGCTCGGGTGCGCGATTCTCGTCTTGAAGGATGAAGCCGCGCGTGTAGAACGGGTGCGGAGCCGTCTCGTCCGCGAGAAATGCCAATTCCCCGGCGTCCGGGGTGAACAGGGCGTATTCACCGGCCATGCCGCTCATCTTGGCCGCGTACATGAATCCGGCGTCGGCCACGAGGGCGGGCGGCCCGGCCATGGCCTGGGCGGCCATGAGCACCTTGTTGTGCCAGTCCACGTCGGGCTGGAGATAGTGAAAGGCCAGGGTGGTGCAGGTCCGCGAGGGCAGGACCTCGGTCAGGTGGCGGTAGAGCTCCCGGCTTCCCCGGCCGAGTCCTTCGTCCCCCACCAGCATGGCGTGGGGCGGCTCAATGCCGAGGAAGGCGCAGGCCGAGGCCGCGGCGGCCAGCAGTGCGGGCGTGCCCCGGTCGGGCGGCAGGGCGCGGTCGCCCACCGAGAGCGAGCCGTCGGCCAGGATGGCGGACGCGTCCAGCACGGGTACGGCCGGATCAGGCACTGTGCCGACTATTATGAGCATAGGCGCAGCATCTCCGCGTGTGCCAGCTCCAGGGCGTAGCCGCAAAGGGTGTGGCCGATCTCCCTGGGGGCCGGGGCATTGTCCAGGGTGCGGCCGATGAGTCGGGCCGCGATGTACGGCACGTCGGGGCAGCCGCCGCCGGACACGTTGACGATGGTTCGGGTGGATTTCTCCACGGTAAGTTTCATGTTGGCGGCGCGAACCATGAGGTGGTCGCCGAAATCCTTGATCTGGAACAGGTCCACAGGGGCGAGCAGCGGCCCGGTCACGGGCACGGTCTCCAGCGGTTCGGTCCCGGCCTCGGCCAGGGTGCGCAGGATGTCGAGCTTCTCCATGAGCGGGAACTCCACCACCAGGTCGCACCCCTTCTGAATCTCCGGGGGCGGACCCATGACGCGGATTTCCCGGCCCGACTCCTTGAGCAGCTTTTCGGCCCGGATGACTTCGCTGGTGTGCTCGAAAACGAGCAGGCCCCGGTCCGCGCGCGATTGGCGGCGCGGACCGGAACTCTTTTTCCTGAACAGATCGGTCAGGGCCAAATCTAGCTCCCGAGCAGTTTGAGGCGGTATTCGCCGCCGTCCTCGGTGATGGATTCAACCTTCCAGCCCTTGCCCTGAGCGGCGCGGGCCACGTTTTCCTTGGAAGCCTCGGTGTCCACCAGGACTTCGAGTTCGCCGGAGCCCATGGCCGCTATCTTGGCCAAGGTATCCAGTACCGGCTGGGGGCAGGAGAGGCCCCGTGCGTCGACTATTTCACTCATGATATCCCCCTATGCAGCTTTTTTGCGCATGGTGAAACCGATGAACAGGCAGACGGCCAGGCCGATGAACACGGCGGCGATGCCGTGCGGGCCCACGCCCTTGGGCGAGCTGGCCAGACCGAAGTTGTGGGCGAAACCGGCGCCCACGATCATGCCGAGCACGAACACGGCGGCGTCGCCGTCGCCCTCACCCGCCATGAACAGTTGTCTGCCGGGGCAGCCGCCGGCAAGGGCGAAGCACAGGCCCGCGAGGACCATGCCCATGAAGTTCCACAATCCCTGGGTGTGGGCCACGGGCTGGCCCGCAAAGCCCATGTGGAACTGGCCGAGGACCAGGTTGACCGCGAAGGCCGCCGCGAGCAGGGCCACGACGCCCAAGAGCAGGTGAACCTGTTTGAAGAGGATCAGATCGCGGAAGGCGCCCATGGTGCAGAACCGGCTGCGCTGAGCCAGTATGCCCACCAGCAGGCCGACTGCCAGAGAGATGATCAGGGGCGCGTGCATGGCCCCGGGACCCTTGAGGCTGTAGAAGAGAACCCCGGATTTGGGCTCACCGGAAACCTGCGGGTAGAGGAACATCAGGACAAGAAAACCGGCCATGACGAGGGGCATTATCAGCCCCACGGAGGCGTAGGTCTTTTGGCTGCGGCCCAGGTTGTATCCCTGACGGAAGAACAGAGTGCCGATGCCGATGCCGACAATGAGCCCGGCCAGACCGAGAAGCGCGTTCAGATCGCCGCCCGCCAGCCGCAGGATGGCGCGCCACGGGCAGCCCAGGAAGACCAGGGCTCCGATCATGGCGAACACACCGAGGATGAAGCGGACGATGGGCGCGGAACCGGCCCTGGGCCGGAAGTCTTTGCCCACAAGGGCCGCGCCCAGAGAGCCGAGCACGAAGCCGATGATTTCCGGACGCATGTACTGGACCACGCCCGCCCTGTGCAGCCCCACGGCTCCGGCGATGTCGCGCTCAAAGCAGGCCACGCAGATGCCCATGTTCCCCGGGTTGCCCAGGTATTGCAGCAGCGCGGCAAGAGCGCCGATTACGAGCCCGACGGAAATGATGCCTTTCCGCGAGGCAAAAAAGTTGGTCATACCTCCTCCTTGCGTAATGTAAACAAAAAAAGCCCCCCAATTTCGACATGAAACATAGAGGAATACTACGACTTGAACCAATTCTTTCTATGTGTGTAAAGAATTGGAGCTATAGATTTTATGGATAGTTGACAGGAGGAAGGACGGCGGAGGGGCTCGATCAGGGAGCCGCGCGTTCGATGTCGGACAGGGTCCGACGGAAGGTCTCGATCTGCGGCCCGCCCAGGGAGACGGCCTTGCGCGCGGCTTTGAGAGCCTCGTCGCGGCGGCCGAGTTCGTTGAGGACAAAGGCCAGGTTGTTGAAGGCGATGCCGCTGTCGGGCCTGGCTTCGGCGGCCCGGCGAAAGGCTTCGGCCGAGCCCTTGGCGTCACCTCCGGCGTAGCGGGTGTTGCCCAGTCCGATCCAGGCGTCGTGGCTGTTCGGCCAGCGGATCGCGGCCGAGGCATAGGCTTCCCTTGCGGCGGCGGGCTGTCCGGCCCGCTCCAGGCCCACGGCCCCTTCGAGCCACGGCTTTTCCTCGGCCACGGTGGGCAGGCGGGAAGGCGGCAGAACGAGCAGCCCCCAGAAGTCCGGCCCCCAGGTGTTCTCGAAGACCCTCCAGGGGGTGCGTTTCATCCGCGTCGGCCCGGAGTTGAGGATTACCTCGCCGGTTTCCCGGTCCAGGCCCACGACCACGGCGTAGTGCCAGACCGGATACCAGGAAAGGCCGAGATTCTGCAGCACGACCACCGGGACGCCTTCGGCGATTTCGGCGGAAAGGCTGTCCGCGCCATGGATGACGTAGGCCATGCGTCCGCGGCGTCGGGCGGCGGTAATCATGTCGGGCTGGATGCTGCCCTTGCGCGACGGTGTGTAGACCTGGGAAGTCAGCTCGTCGGGAAGTACGGGCAGGCCGCTCCAGGTCATGGCCATGGCCAGGGCGGCAGGGCCGCACTGGTATTCCTCCTGGGCATAGAAGGGCACGCCGTGGACGCGGTTCAGGGGGTCGCCAGAGGGCGAGGGAGGCATGACGCCTCCGTAGAGGCTGCATCCCGCTGCCAGGGCAAGGAGCAGCAATGCGAGACAGGCGGCGGCCTTTTGGCCGCCGCCCGAAATCTGGTCAGGCATGGGGACGGGCTAGTTCGCCTTTTTCACGAATGGGAAGACGTCCGTGGCCCCGGTCATGTCGGTGATGAGCAGGATGATGAAGACCAGGACCGCCGCGCCGATCAGAACGCCGAAGAATCCGCCGCCTGCGGGCATGTCGCCCACCTGTTCCACGATGCGGTTGATCTCGGCGTCGGACAGGGCGTCAACGCGCTGTTCGACCTCGGCAACGGTCAATCCCTTGTTCTCCAGGATGCGCCGCACGTCGTCACGCTGCAACTGCGCCTTGACGAAAGCTCGATTTTCCACGTTGTGGGTGGCCGACATGGATGCCTCGGTGGAGACGAGTCCCGCTCTGGCCGAGGCAACGTTCAAGGTGAGCAAGCAAAGAACTACCGTCAAACAGACTAATGATTTGAATTTACAGCGCATTTATTGTGTCCCTCCAGATTTTGACATGTCAACGCCTAGTAATAATATAGCTCAAGAGGGGAACCTTGGCAAACGGAAGCTGGTCGGCATCGGGCCACGCCGCTCTTGACACCGCTTGCCGATCTCCTGCAAGGAACGGCCATGCACAATCTTATAGAGCTGAACAAGAACGATCTTGAGGCCTTTGTGGCTGAGGACCTGAAGGAGCCGCGCTACCGGGCGGAACAGATATGGCAGTGGCTGTGGCAGAAACGCGTGCGCGACGTGGAAGCCATGACCAACCTGTCCAAGCCTCTCCGCGAGAAGCTCGCCTCTTTGGCGGTCATTGCCTGGCCCGAGATAGCCAGGGTGGCCGAGAGCAGCGACGGGACCATCAAATTTCTGCTCAGGCTCGGCGACGGCAAGCTCATTGAGACCGTGCTCATCCCCATGCAGGACCGCTACTCCCAGTGTCTGTCCACGCAGGTGGGCTGCGCCATGGCCTGCACCTTCTGCAACACCGGGCAGCTCGGCTTCGAGCGCAACCTGACCTACGGCGAGATCATGGGTCAGATCCTGGTGGGCCGCCAGTACCTTGAGGACCAGGGGATGAACCCTCTCAAAAATCTCGTGTTCATGGGCATGGGCGAGCCCCTGCTCAACCTGGACACCCTCATCAGGGTTCTGACCGACCTGCCGTGCGAGCGTGGGCTGTCCCTGTCCTGGCGGCGGTCCATGGTTTCCACCGTGGGCTTTCCCGACAAGCTCAAGATTCTGGGCGATCTGGAAATAGCCCTGCCCGCCATCTCCCTGCACGCCCCCACCCAGGAGCTGCGCGCCCGGATCATGCCCAAGGCGGCCAAGGTCCATCTCGACGACCTCATGGCCGCGCTCGAAGCCTATCCCATGCGGCCGCGCGAGCGGATCACCTTCGAATATCTGCTGCTCAAGGACGTCAACGACTCCATGGAGCACGCGGACCAGTTGGCGAAGCTCATCGACCGCAAGAAGGGGAAGATCAACCTCATTGCCTACAACGCCACCGAAGGGATGCCCTACGGCGCGCCGGATCGGGAAAGGGTCGAGGCGTTCGAGAAGCGGCTGTGGGGCCACGGCCTGACCGCCTTCATCCGCCGCTCCATGGGCGCGGACATCAAGGCGGCCTGCGGCCAGCTCAAGGCCGACACCGTCGGGAAGGGCTAGGCGGCCCGGTCAGCGGTCGATGCCGTGCTTCCGGCGGATGGAATCCACCAGCTCGGTGCGGGTCTTCATGAATTCGTCGAACTCCCTGAGGATCAGGGGGTGGTCGATGGTGGACAGGTGATAGTGCCCCGTAGCGTGCGGCAGGTCGGGGTCGAAGACCAGCTTGTCCTTGTACCCCCTCTCTTCGAGCAGATGGCTCGCCACCATGAGGTTGGTGTAGACGCCGTCCACCCGGTCTCTGATTCCCTTGCCCAGCAGGCCTGACACGGAGACGTTTTCCGAGACCTTCATGGCGTCCTTGTCCACGGGCGGGACGAGCAGCCACGGCTTGAGCCCGGCGATGACCCCCAGGGTCTTGATGGCCTCCATGCCCTTGCCCAGGTTCTCGGGCTTTACGAGAATGCCGTCGGTGTATTCGCAGACCGGGACGGAATAGAAAATCTTGATTCCCTTGCGTTTGGACCTGTTCCACTCCTCGCAGTCCGGGAATTTCAGGTCCAGCGTGCGGGTGTCCAGAAATTCCTGGTAGAGCCGCTTAACGGGCAGGGCCACGTAGACCATGGTGTAGCCGTGCTCGATGCCGAAAGAGTCCAGGAGGTCTCGGGCGAAGCCTTCGTAGCCGCCCTGTCGGAAGGAGCCGTACGGCGGATAGTCGATGCGCTCCACGCCCACGGTCAGGCAGGGGCGTTCGGCCAGCGCCGGTCCCGCGGGCTGGAGCAGAAGGCAGAGGAAAAGGCAAAGCAGGGCGATCCGTCCGAAGGAGGTTCTTCGGAACTGTTCCGACGCGGTACGCGGGGCGTGGCGATGGGCTGGACGGTTGGGCATTTTTTTCGGTCTTGTTGCTCGCTCGGGCAGAGGTTCGGTATGAGATACCCTTAAACCCGGCGGGTGACAATGCCTCCCGTTCTATTATATGTACCCGTCATGGATACGCAAACCATTGTCTACGCCTTCGGGCTGACGCTGTTCGCCGGATTGTCCACGGGCATCGGCTCGGCCATCGCCTTTTTCGCCCGCCGGACCAACACCAAGTTCCTCTCTCTGGCCCTGGGGTTCTCCGCCGGGGTCATGATCTACGTTTCCTTCGTGGAGATTCTGGTCAAGGCGCGGGACGCCCTGGCCACGGAGCTGGGCGACGTGAGCGCGGCCTGGGTGACGGCCCTGTCCTTTTTCGGGGGCATCGCGTTCATCGCGCTTATCGACAACTTCGTGCCGAGTTACGAGAACCCCCACGAGATGCACTCCATCGAGGAGATGGAGGAGGGGCTGGAGAATCTGCCCCGGAACGAGGCGCACGACTTCGACCGGCTGAAGCGTACGGGCGTGTTCGCGGCCGTGGCCATCGCCATCCACAACTTCCCCGAGGGGCTCGCCACCTTCACGGCGGCCCTGACCGATCCCGCGCTTGGCCTGGCCATCGCCGTGGCCATCGCCATCCACAACATTCCCGAGGGCATCGCGGTTTCCATTCCGCTGTATTACGCCACCGGCGACCGCCGGAAGGCGTTTTTCTATTCCTTCCTGTCCGGCTTGTCCGAACCCGTGGGCGCGCTTATCGGCTATTTGGTCCTGTTGCCGTTTTTCACCCCCGTGGTGTTCGGCGTGCTGTTCGCGGGCGTGGCCGGGATCATGGTCTTTATCTCCCTGGATGAGCTTCTTCCCGCCGCCGAGGAGTTCGGCGAGCACCATCATTCCATCTACGGCCTGGTGGGCGGGATGGCCGTCATGGCCCTGTCGCTCCTGCTTTTTCTGTAGGAACCGCGCGGCTTGCCCGCCCTGAACGGCATTCGGGAACGCCCGGAATGCGGGGGTTGCCATCCCTCAACTACATAGGTATGGGTAGCGCCAGCCGCCGAAAAGCAGCGGAAATCATATATCAGGAGTGCATCATGGCAGCCACCGTGGACGAAATCACCATCAATTATTCCGAGGACAACCAGCTCATCGTCAAGGAGCTGGACAAGGTCATCCTCTCCAAGGGCGCCTGGACCACCATCGTGTTCCGCTACCAGGAACTCAACCGGGCCAAGGGCGAATACGGTCCGGACAAGTATACCATCCGCCGCTACCAGAAGGTCGACGGCACCTACCGTCCCAAGTCCAAGTTCAACATCTCCTCCCAGGCTCAGGCGCAGAAGATCGTCGAGGCCCTGGGCGGCTGGATCGAATAGGGGAGCCTTCCGTTCCATGTTTCTGGGCGCGCATATGTCCATCGCCGGGGGCCTGCACATGGCCTTCGAGCGGATCATGCGGGTGGAGGGCACGGCCCTGCAGATATTCACCCGCAACCAGCGGCAGTGGAAGATTCCCGCGCTGACCGAGTACGACGCGAAACTGTTCGCGGCGGCCTGGTCGCGTTGGGGCGACTATCCCATTGCGGCCCACGACTCCTATCTCATCAATCTCGCCTCGGACAAGGAGGACCAGCTCAATCGTTCGGTCCTGGCCTTTGCCGAGGAACTCAAGCGTATCGAAATCCTGGCTGTTCCGTTCCTCGTGACCCATCCGGGTTCCCATCTGGGCGCGGGCGTCGAGGTCGGGGTACGTCGTTACGCGGCCAACCTGGACCGGGCCATCGAGCTTTCCGGTACGAAAAAGGGCCTGGTCCTGTTGGAGACAACGGCCGGGCAGGGCACCAACCTCGGGTCCACCTTCGAGGAGCTGGCGGCCGTCATCGAGGCCTCTGCCCATCCGGACCGGATCGGGGTCTGTTACGACACCTGCCATACCTTTGCCGCCGGGTACGACATTCGGACCCCGGAGACATATGCGGCCACCTTCGACGCCTTTGACCGCGTCATCGGCCTGGACCGTCTCAAATTCTTCCACCTGAACGACTCCAAGAACGGGCTCGGCTCCCGCAAGGACCGGCACGAGCACATCGGCCAGGGCGAGATCGGCGTGGAGGGGTTTCGCAATCTCATGCGCGACCCGCGTTTCGCGGACGTTCCCAAGACCCTGGAGACCCCCAAGGCGGAGGACCTTCAGGACGACGTCCGCAACCTGACCCTGTTGCGCGAACTGGCAAAATAGTCTTTCATACCCGGAACACCGGCCCCGGATATCGCTTCGCCGTGCGCGGAGCGGATCGGAAAAGTTGAGCAAGGGGCGGGACACAAGGGAGGCAATCCGTTTGCGCAGACTCGACGCCATCATATTCGACTTCGATGGAACGCTGGCCGACGTGCCGCTGGACTTCGACTTCATGAAGACCAAGATCGCGGCCCTGGGCGAGGTGTTCATGGACGAGCGCCCGGTGCCGGACGGCACGCCCGCCCTGGAGTGGCTGGATCGGCTTTCGGCGCAGGTCATGGAACGCGACCGCGACGAGGGCATGGAGTTCCTGTCGCGCGGGCGGCTGGTCATCGCGGCCATGGAGCTGGACGCGGCCCGTGACGGCTGCCTGTACGAGTTCACCCGGCCTGTGCTCGACGACCTCAAGGCGCGCGGCGTGGCTCCGGGCGTCATTTCCCGTAATATTTCAGCGGCCATCAGGAAGGTCTTTCCTGACATTGAGGAACACTTGCAGGTCTTCATCCCCAGGGAGAGCGCGGACCGGCTCAAGCCGGACCCGGCGCACCTGCTGCAAGCCCTGGAGCGCATCGGCGTGGAGCCCGGGCGGGCGCTCATGGTGGGCGACCACCCCATGGACGTCGAAACCGGCAAGCGGGCCGGGGCCATGGCCGCGGGCGTGACCACCGGCCGCATCGGCGCCGAAGGATTCGCTCACCTTGAGCCGGACTTCGTGGCCTCGGATGTCGCCGCGCTCATGAGCGAGCTGAAGCGGTCTGGGCTTATCTGATCTGATTCGGTCTTCCAAACAGCCGTACCCGCGTGCTAGAGTGCATGTTGTTGAACCTGCAACAAGGATGTCTTTCCATGGCTTCAAAGGTCTATTTCTGGAATTTGCGGGCCTCGTCCAAGGCCCCGTTCGGCAAGAGGATGCGCAGCGTGCTCAAGGCCGCCAAGGCCGACAAGATGATCGGCGAGGGCGATCTGGCCGCCGTCAAGCTGCATTTCGGCGAGGAGGGCGTGACCGGCTTCCTGCGTCCCCTGTGGGTCAAGCCGATCCTGGATTTCATCGCCGAGGCCGGGGGCAAGCCGTTTTTGACCGACGCCTCGACCCTGTACGTGGGCCAGCGCGGCGAGGCCGTGTCGCACTCCATGTGCGCGGCCCGGCACGGTTGGGACCCGCTGGTGCTCGGCGCGCCCGTGGTCATCGCCGACGGCCTGCGCGGCGAGTTCGAGACCGCCGTGCCCGTCAAGGGCAGGCATCTGGACGAGGTCTACATCGCCGGAGCCATTGCCGAGGCCGATTTCCTGGTTTCGGTCAATCACTTCAAGGGGCATGAGCTGGCCGGATACGGCGGCGCGCTCAAGAACATCGGCATGGGCGCGGCCTCCAAGAAGGGCAAGATGCAGCAGCATTTCTCCACCGGCCCGATCATCAATCCCGACAACTGTCAGGCCTGCGAGGCGTGCCTTCGCGCCTGCAAGACCGGCGCGCTCTACATGGACGAGGTCACGGGCAAGGTGGCCCTGGACCCGGAAAAGTGCGTGGGTTGCGGCGGCTGTTTCGTGGCCTGCCGCCATGGCGGACTCGCCGTGGACTGGAAGGTGGGCGTCCAGGACTTCCTGGAGCGGATGATGGAGTATTGCAAGGGCGTGTTTGCCACCAAGCGCACCCCGTGCCTGCATGTCAATTTCGTCATGGATGTGGTGCCGGACTGCGATTGCGTGGGCTTCACCGACGCTCCCATCTGTCCGGATATCGGCGTGCTGGTCAGCTTCGACCCCGTGGCCGTGGATCAGGCCTCCATGGACCTGGTCAGCGAGGCCCCGCCGCTCTACCCGAGCCAACTGCCTTTTGGCGTCACACCCGGACAGAACAAGTTCCTGGCCATTCATCAGCATGTGCCCGAGGACTTCGGCCTGGCCTATGCCGAGGAACTCGGCCTGGGCTCCCGCGAGTACGAGCTGATAAGCCTGTAGAAGACCGCTTATGAAAGGCCCCGGTCCGGCATTCTCGCCGGACCGGGGCCTTTTTGTGTTTTGGGCGGGAAAAACTAGCGAAGCACGTTGCGCAGGGCGTCCTCAAGCTCCGGGAACTCGAATTCGAATCCCGCCTGGGTCAGCCGCTCGGGGAGGACGAACTGGCCGGAGAGCAGCAGTTCGTCGGCCATTTCGCCGAAGAGGAGCCGCAGGGCAAAGGCGGGGACTGGGGTTTTGTACGGCTTGTTGAGGACGGTGCCGAGAATGTGGGCGAACTTGCGGAAGTTGACCGGCACCGGGGCGCAGAGATTGTAGGGGCCGCTCGCGTCGGGGTTTTCCATCAGGAAGCGGATGGCCCGGACCTCGTCGCGGAGATGTATCCAGGAGACACCTTGGAGGCCTGTGCCCGGATGGCCGCCGAGGTAGCGCCGGAAGGACGGGAGCATTTTCGGCAGCGCGCCGCCGTGGCCGAGCACCATGCCGGTGCGGATGACGCAGCGGCGGGTGCCTTTTTGCTCAAGGCCCGCCGTGGACGCCTCCCATTGGCGGGCCACGTCGGCCAGGAAGCCGGTGCCGGGCTCGGTGTATTCGTTCACGGGCGTGGAGCCGCGCGGTCCGTAATAGCCCACGGCCGAGGCCTGGATGAGCACGCCGGGCGCGGCGTTCGCCTGTTCCACGGCCTGATTGATGCGTTCACCGGCCTTGAGTCTGCTTTCGAGGATGCGCCGCTTGCGTTTGGCGGTCCAGCGTCCGGCGGCGATGTTCTCCCCAGCCAGATTGACGACGGCCGTGTCCGGGCCGAGCACGTCGGTCCAGCCCCCGTTGTCCCAGGGCATACCAATGACGCCGCCGTTTTCGAATACGGAGGCGACCTTGCCCGGATTGCGCGACAGGATGAGAATTTCCCAGCCGTGCTCTCGCAGTTCGCGGACCAGTTCCCTGCCGATGAAGCCGGTTCCCCCGGCGATGATAGCGCGCACGTGTTCCTCGCTTTGATGGCAATTGCCGTTAGTCGGACCTATCCGCAGAGCAGGTTAGCACGTGTCGGCTGTTTTTGCCAGACACTAAAAGAATATTAGGGAGTTGGAGGCGTCGGAGCGGCCGGGCTCAATCCACGAGCAGGATCGGCGTGTCGGTTTCCATGAGGCTTTCCGGCAGCTTGATGCCCCATCGTCGCAATTCGTGGCGGCTGAATATGAACTGTCCGGCCGTGGGGGTCACGGGATAGAGGCTGCTCGGTTTCGCGCCCGCGAGTATCTGCAGGACCAGGTCGGCCGCCGCTTCGCCCTGCGGCCTCGCGGAATTGACCAGTCCGCCCACGGTTTTGCCCCGGCCCACGGCGAAATCCCAGTACCCGAAGATCGGCAGCGGCGTGTGGGCTGATGTCCAGGCCATGACCTCCTCGCTCGGGACGTAGTTGCCGTCGTCGTCGGTCAGGTTGTGGTAGAGCCCCATCAGGATGATGTCGTACCCCCGTTCCTTGGACCGCAGGACCGCATCCCGCCACTGCGTGAATGTGCAGAGGAGCTTGACGTCCGCCACCGTGTCCCCGACGTGCAGCGAGGTCCTGTCCTTGAAGACCGAGTCCAGGATGACCCTCGCGGTCTGGCCGGAATCGAAGAGGAGCAGACTTTGTTTGAGGGACGGCCCCAGGATTTCCCTGAGGAACATGAGCGAGCGCTTGTACAGCGGGCGTTCCAGGACGCCTGTGACCGCTTCGAGCCCGCCGAGGTATTCCCTCGGGTTTTGGTTTACGCCCAGGAAGACCAGGGGAATGCCTTTGTCCATGGCCCGCCGCCCCAGAAGTTTGACCGCGTTGTCGTCGGCCAGGACCAGAACGTCCGGTGGATCGGAGAGGATTTTTCGCCAGACCTGTTCCGCGGCGGCCTGGTGCGTTTCGGGCGGCGTCCTTTTCGTGTCGAGATAGAAGAAGGCGAGCCGGGCCGTTTCCGCGAGCCTGTCCTGAAGGGCGTCGTTGTGTCCTTCAACCCAGAGGTATCCGGCGTGGTAGCTGTTGACCACCGCCACGAGAGGCTTGCCCGCCTCGGCCGGGCGCGACGTCAGGAGCAGTATGCAGCAAAAGGCAGCAAGGATGAAACGCACGGGTGATCCTTGTCGGTTTCCGAAGGGCGCGCATTATGCGGGCCTTCGGGTACTTCATTACCATACCTTGATTGGCTGAACAACATCGTCCCGGATGATCCTGCCAGCGCCTCGGGCGGTGAGACCGGCCGGGCGGGGAAAAGGGATCAGGCGTCGTGCAGCTCGATGATGAAGACCGTGCCTTTGGGGTGGTTGGAGGCGGCGCGGACCATGCCGCCGTGGTCCGAGATGATGGACCGGACGATGGTCAGTCCCAGGCCGGTGCCGCCCTTTTTCTCGGTGTAGTACGGCTCGAACATGCGCGAGGAATCCTTGGGCAGCCCCGGGCCGTTGTCGGCCACGGAGATGGTCACGGTGCCCGCGTCCTTGTCGTGGGTGGCGGTGATCTGGACTTCCGCGCCCCGGGTGTCCTTCAGGGCCTCCGCCGCGTTGGTGAACAGGTTGATGAGCACCTTGCGGATGCCTTCGCGGTCAAAGGGAAATTCGTCGATGGGCGTGGAGAAGGACAGATCCCACCGTATCTTGCGGTGGGTGTTGGCGAACATGGCCGTGACTTCCTCCAGGAGCGGGGCGAGCTGGTCGGGCCGGGGCTGGACTTCGGGCAATTGGGCGTAGGCCGAGAACTCGGTGACCATGTTCTGGAGCCGCTCCACCTGGTTGACGATCAGGCCGGTGCATTCGTCGAAGGTTCCCTCGCCGATGCGTTTGCCGTATTTGCGTTGCAGCCGTTGGGCCGACAGCTTGATGGGCGTGAGCGGGTTCTTGATCTCGTGGGCGATGCGCCGGGCCACCTCGCGCCAGGCGGCGAGCCGCTGAATCTTTTCAAGCTCGGTGATGTCCTCGAACACGGCAACGTGGCCCGCGTCGCGTCCGCCCACGTTTTTGAGCGAGACCACGCTGACCAGGACCTTGATGAGCTTGCCCCGCACGGGCAGGTCGAGCTGGCGCTGCCAGACCCCGCCGGGCTTGTTGGACAGTTGGGTCAGGGCCTCTTCGACCATGTTGGAGAAGTCGCCGGACAGGAGGCGGAACGGGACCTTGCCGATGAGATATTCGCCGGGGATGCCGAGAATGTCCTCGGCCGCGGTGTTCACCGTGCCGATGCGGCCTTCGGCGTCCATGGAGATGACGCCGGAAGTGATGTTGTTGAGCACGGCCTCGATGTACTGGCCGCGCCGCTCCAGCTCCTGGTTCTGCTGGGCCAGCCGCTCGTTGGCCTGCTGTACGGAGTTCTGGCTCTGCTCCAGGTCTTCGGCCATGCGGTTGAAGGACTGGACCAGGAAGCCGAGTTCGTCGTCCGAGCGGTCCTCCAGGCGCACGGACAGGTCGCCCCGCCCGATGCGCTCCGTGCCCGCGGCCAGGGCCTGGACCGGGGCGGAAAGTTCCTTGGCCAGCCGGAACCCGAACCAGATGGCCCCGAGGATGATGAGCAGGGCCATGACCCCGAGTGTCAGATAGAGGTTCATCTTCCACGGGTATTTGCGGGTCTTGAGCTTCTTGTATTCGTCGAGGCCGCGCACGATCTGGTCGAGGCGGTGCAGCAGTCCCTGGCCAACGGTTTCGCCGACGACCAGATAGCCGGTCCTGCCCTCGTCGACCGGGGTCACGCCCAGGACCAGGTCGGAGCCCGGCTTGGGGATGATGGTCGTCCAGGAGCGAGGGTCGGCGCGCAGGGACTGCCAGTCGATCTTCTCCTTGATCTCGGGCCAGGCCTGGCTCCATTGGGATGTGGCGTGGGTGTTCTGTTCGTTGCCCTCGGGGGTGATGACGCCCACCAGACTCAGGTCGTATTCGTCGAACTTCCGGCTCAGGTAGCGGTCCATGGCCTTGCCGCCCCAGGCGAACTGGGAGTCGATGATGTCCTTGATCATGACCGCGCCGCGCCGTTCGAGGCGGTCCTGGGCCGAGCCGTAAAAGGCCCGTCCGAGTTCCAGGGCCTGTTCCATGGATTCTTCCACTTGGCCCTTGAACCAGTAATCCACGGAGGTCTGTACGAACTTCACCGAGACCAGATAGATGAGCGCGGTGGGGATGAGCGAGAGGGAGATGAAGGCGAGCACCAGCCGCGTGCGCAGCTTGGAGCCCAGCACTCTGCGCCTGCGTTCAAGGATCAGCCGCACCGCGTTGCGGGCCACATAGAAGAGCATGGCCAGCAGGAAGACCACGTTCAGGATGAGCAGGTTGAGAATGAGATAGTAGTCGCCGCTCAGGTACTTGAGCTCGGCCCAGGTCAGCCCGGCGATGAGCACGATGAAGACCAGGGCGATGATGTACTCGCGCCGGTGCCGCCTCTGGTCCCTGCGGCTTGTGGAACTGATGCGGATCGGGTCGGGCGTCACGGGTCGGCCCTCCTAGAAGGTGAAGTCCAGCTGGAAGGCGTTGTCGGCCCCGGCGTCCCAGGACCAGAAATAGATGAAGCGCATGAACCCCTCGGGGGCTCCTTCCTCGTTCATGGAGGTATGCAGGCGTAGCGAGTATTTTTTCCCTTTGTCCAGCAATGCCCAGGACCCCAGGGATGCCTGGATGGTTCCCCATCCGTCGTCCAGCAGCTTGCCCAGGTCCCGGTTGCGCAGGGGGGTGTCCCTGGCGGGCAGGGTCATGACGAATTCCCTGGTCAGCGGGTCGAAACTCAACCGGCTCTTGAAATGGACTTCGGAAATCTTTCTGTCCAGCCAGTAGTCGCTCGGTTCCAGCAGGTTGACCTCGCACTTGAGGACCAGGACGGCTCCTTCCTCCAGCTCCCCTTTGAGGATCGGCTTTTCCTCGACCACGATGCCGAAGAGCGCGGTGAGCCGCCCGTGCACGTTGGCCAGGGTCGGGGCCACCAGGCTGAGGCTCTGGGCAAGGGCGTCGCCGGCCATGAGGAGGGCGGTCAGGAGGATGAAGGCCGGGAGCAATCCGGCCCGAAGGCTGTCATGGGTGCGCATTATCCTTGAGGATGTATCAGCACCCGTTTTAAAGAACAAGTGCCCAGGCCTTGTCTTTTCCCGCGCGGGCGCGTTATGGCTTGGACAGGAATCCATTCGCCAAAGGAGTTTCCCGTGCAGAAAGAATTGCTCCTCGCCATCGGCGACGACCGCGCCGCCTCCTACAACCTTCGGTTTATCAAGGACGTTTTCACTTCGTTTTGCGATCTCAAGCTGACCTTGTTCTATGCGGCCCCGCGTTCGGCGCTGTGGGACCGGCTGGACGCCGGGATGCCTCCTTCCGAGGCGGCCGTGGACGAGATCGTGGCTCACAAAAAGGGCAAGGGCAAGAAGGCGTTGCAGGACGCCGAGCGGTGGATCACGGACATCGCCGGGTGCGACGGGTCCAACGTGCGCACCAAGGTTGTCCATTCACGGAAGGGCACGGCCTGCGAACTCGTGGCCGAGGCCCGCGAAGGGCTGTACGACGCCCTCGTTCTCGGCCGCAAGGGATTCACCTGGTTCGAGGAGGTGTTCGAAAACTCCGTGTGCCACGAGCTTCTCTGGCAAGACATCGATTTTCCCATCTGGGTCTGCAAGCGGCCGTCCCAAAAATCGCGCAGCAATATTCTCCTTTGCCTGGACGGCTCGGACGCCTCCCTGCGCATGGCCGATCACGCGGGGTACATGCTTGCCGACGAGCCGCGCCACTCCTTCACGCTTTTTCATGTGGCCCAGAAGGGATACGGCGACGCCGGGGCCGCGCGCATTTTCGACGAGGCCCTGGCCATCCTGGCCGAGCACGGCGTGCCGGACGAGCGCATCGAGATCAAGATGGTCACCGGGCGTAATCCGGTCAAGGCCATCCTCAAGGAGGCCGGGGCGGGGCGGTATGCGGCCGTTGCCGTGGGCCGACGCGGCGTGGGCAGCCAGACCCGGATGGAGCATCTTTTCCCCAGCTCCGTGTGCGTCAATCTCTTGCGCCAGTTGCAGGAGACCGCGCTGTGGATCAGCAAATAGGGGAGTGAGACCGGGAACAGGTTCTTCCGCGCATGAAAAAATACGCCCCCGTCGGACCATCCGGCGGGGGCGTTTCATGCAACAGGCGAAGCGAGAGTGTGGGATCGCTGCCGTTTAGTCGATGTCGATAAGGGCTTCGTAGACCTTGCCGACCATTTCGTCGTTGGGGGTCAGGGTCTTGCCGCCGGGGGTCCACTTGGCCGGGCAAACCTCGGCGGGGTGGTCGATGAGGTAGGTGTTGGCCTCAACCTTGCGGACCAGCTCGTCGGCGTTGCGGCCCACGTTGTAGAAATTGATCTCGGAGGAGACGAGCACGCCCTCGGGGTTGATGACGAAGGTGCCGCGCAGGGCCAGTCCGGTCTCATAGTCCCAGACGTCGAAGAAGCGGGAGACCTCGCCGGTGGGATCGGCAGCCATCTTGAATTTGACGTTCTCCAGCATCCGTTCGTCGGCCCTCCAGGCCATGTGCGAGAATTTGGTGTCCGTGGACACGGAGACCACCTCCGCGCCGAGCTTTTTCAGGTCCTCGTGGCGCGAGGCCAGGTCGGCGAGTTCGGTGGGGCAGACAAAGGTGAAGTCCGCCGGATAGAAAAACAGGATGGTCCATTTGCCTTCCTTGCGCAGGGCGCCGAGGTCCACCTCGGTGAAGCCGCCCTCGGTCGGATCGAAGGCCTCCATCTTGAACTCGGGCACGGGCTGGCCCACTTTGGCGAAATCAGGCATGGTGTCGGCGGTATCAAATTCATTGCTCATATCGGGATTCCTCTTGTTTTTTGGGTGTCGTTATTGTTGTAGGAATGATTACCGTTTTCAATAAACTAAATTCGACCGGGCCCGGCGTCAAGATTTTTTTGCCTTTTTCTCCGCTTTGCCCGCCGGGGCGCGGTAGTGTATACCGGGGCTTCCCGCGGGGCCGTCCGGTTCGGACGTCCTGCGCATGAACGATAAAAAAAGGAAAAGAGAGCGCATATGACTTTCGGCTTCACCAAGATACGGGAAATGGAAATCGCGGAGCTGGCCAGCACGGCCGTGGTCTACCGCCACGACAAGACCGGGGCGCGCGTCCTGTCCATGATGAACGACGACGAGAACAAGGTCTTCGGCATTTCGTTCCGCACGCCGCCCGAGGATTCCACGGGCGTGGCTCACATCCTGGAGCATTCGGTGCTCTGCGGCTCGGACAGGTACCCGGTGAAGGAGCCGTTCGTCGAGCTGCTCAAGGGCTCGCTCCAGACCTTCCTGAACGCCCTGACCTTCCCGGACAAGACCTGCTATCCCGTGGCCTCGGCCAACGTGCAGGACTTCTACAACCTTATCGACGTCTATCTCGACGCGGTCTTCCACCCCCGGTTGACCGAGAACACCCTCAAGCAGGAGGGATGGCACTACGAGCTGGAGTCGTCCGAGCGGGACATGACCTACAGGGGCGTGGTCTTCAACGAGATGAAGGGCGCGTATTCCTCGCCCGACTCCCAGCTCTATGAGCATTCCCAGCAATCCCTTTTCCCGGACACCACCTACGGCCTGGATTCGGGCGGTGATCCGGCGGTCATCCCGGACCTGACCTTCGAGCGGTTCATGGCCTTCCACCGCGACCACTATCATCCGTCCAACGCCTACGCCTTCTTCTACGGCGACGACGACCCGGAAAAGCGGCTTGAGATTTTGGACAAGGTTTTCTCGGAATACGACCCCATCGACGTGGCCTCCACCCGCATCCCCCTGCAGGAGCGGTTCACCGAGGCCCGGGCGGTGCGCAAGGGGTACCCGGCTTCGGACAGGCTGGCCAAGGGCATGTTCACGGTGAACTGGCTGCTGGCCGAGACTGCGGACGCCAACCTGAACCTGGCTTTGCACATCCTTGAGCACATCCTCATCGGGCTTCCCAGCTCGCCCCTCAAAAAAGCCCTGACCGATTCGGGCCTGGGCGACGACCTCGCGGGCGTGGGGCTTGAGGCCGACATGCGCCAGATGTTCTTCTCCGTGGGTCTCAAGGGGATGCATCCGTCCAACGCCATCAAGGTGGAGTCCATCATCTTCCACACCATCAAGGAACTGGTGGAGAACGGCATCGACGCGCGCGACATAGAGGCCGCCGTCAACTCCGTGGAATTCTCCCTGCGCGAGAACAACACCGGCTCGTACCCGCGCGGCCTGTCCCTCATGTTCCAGGCCCTTTCCACCTGGCTTTACGACGATGGGGAGGGCGAGGGCGATCCCCTGGCCCTGCTGCCCTTCGAGAAGCCGCTTGAAAACATCAAGACGTGGATTGCCAACGGCGACAAGATATTCGAAGAGCTGCTGGCCCGGCTGTTCCTGCACAATCCGCATCGGACCACCGTGCTTCTGGAACCGGACCACAAGCTCGCCCGGTCCCAGGCCAAGGCCGAATCCGACCGGCTCAAGGCGGCCAAGGACGCCATGACCCCGGAGCAGGTCCAGGCGGTCATGGCCGAGGCCGCCGAGCTCAAGCGGCTCCAGGCCGCGCCCGATTCGCCCGAGGCTCTCAGGACCATTCCCCGCCTTTCCGTGGCCGATTTGCCCGCCGAAAACCGGCCCATTCCGTCCGAGGTTCGCGAGCTCAAGGGCCGCAAGCTGCTCTTCCACGGCCTGCCGACCAACGGCATCGCCTACCTCGACTTCGGCTTCGATCTGTCCGTCATTCCCGACGATCTGCTGCCCTACGCGGGTGTCTTCGGCCGAGCCCTGACCGAGTCCGGAACGGCCAAGCGCGACTATGTGGACCTCTCTCAGCGCATCGCCCGGACCTCCGGCGGCATCTGGGCCCAGCCCTTCGCCTCGCCCGTGCGTGATTCGGCTGAAGCCTCGGCATGGCTTTTCCTGCGCACCAAGGCCACGGGCGACCGCATCGCGCCCACCTGCGAAATCGTCGCCGAAATCCTGACCTCGGCGCAGCTCGACAACAAGGAGCGCATCTCCCGCATCGTGGCCGAGGCCCGTGCCAGGGCCGAGCAGCGGCTCGTGCCGTCCGGCCACATGGTCGTGGCCACCCGCCTGCGCGCCGGAACCCACGCGGCCCACGCCATGGACGAGGCCATGACCGGCCTGACCAACCTGCTGTTCCTTCGCGATTTGGAGAAGCGCGTCGAAGAGGATTTCCGCAAGGTGGCCAAGGACCTGGAACGGTTCCGCCGCCTGCTTCTCAACCGCGATACAGCGATCGTCAACGCTACCATGGACGCTGATCTCTTCGCCCTGGCCGAGCCCGAGGCGGCGGCCGTCTTAGAGGCCCTGCCCGGTGACGGCCCGGTCCGCGCCGAGCGCGCGCTTCCCGATCTTCCGGCCCGCGAAGGCCTCGCCATCCCCGCCCAGGTCAACTACGTGGGCAAGGGATGCGGCCTCGAAGGGAGCGGCATCGAACTTACCGGAGCGGCGCAGGTCGTCAACAAGCTCATCCGCACCGGCTATCTTTGGGAAAAGGTCCGGGTCCAGGGCGGAGCCTACGGCGCATTCTGCATCATGGACCGTCTCGCCGGGGCGTTGGCCTTTGTTTCCTACCGCGACCCCAACGTCGCCGACACGGTCAAGGCTTTCGACAACCTGGCCGGTTACCTTGAAACCGTGCATATCGACGCCGACGAACTGGAAAAGTCCATCATCGGCGCAATCGGCGAAATCGACGCCTATCAACTGCCCGACGCCAAGGGCTTCACCGCCCTCGGACGTTATCTGACCGGCCAGGATGACGAGTACCTGCAAACCGTCCGCGAACAGGCCCTGGCCACCACGGAAAAAGACTTCCGCCAACTCGCGGAAGCCGTGCGCGTCGTGGCGGAAAAGGGCCGCATCTGCGTGCTCGGCGACGCCCTGGCCATGGAGAACAGCGGTCTCGGGCTGGCTATCGAGCAGGTGTTGTAGCAGAGCCTTTAGCGGCCGGGGGAAGGGAAGGAAAACCCCTTCCCCCGGCACCGCATCCATTCTTTTCCCCGAACTTTTTGTGTGTCTTCGGCAGGGGGGAGAAAGTGAAAACGTCGCGTTTGCGGCGTTTTTTGTTTTTAGGCGAACCGGTTGCGCAACGCGGCCCGCATTGCCGGGTGTCGCGTGAACTCGGCCAGGGCTTGGGTTTTGCGGGCCAGGGCGTTCCGGTCGGCGAGGACGCGGCGGACGTTGGCGAGCAGGGCCTTGTAGCGGTCCGCCATGGAAGCGGACCCGGCCTGGCGCAGAACGCGCTCGCAGTCCCGGTAGGCGTCGGGGCCGGGGCAGAGGAGGGTGCGGAGGTAGGCCACGGGCGCGGCCTCGGCCGGTCTCGCCTGGGCTTCGAGACGGCGGACCAGGGCCTTGTAGCCGGTATCCCACAGCGGTTCGCGTTCGAGAAGATCGCGCAGGACGGTCTCGTCGGCATCGCTGAATTCCCGGTCAAGTTCGCGGGTCCGTGATTCGGGGAGGCGGACGATGAGATCCAGCCACGGGGTGAAGCCCGGTTCGAAACCGTCGGCCAGGATCAGGTCGCAGAGGTCCTCCCCGGCGTCGCGGCAGCGGGACCGGAGCAGGCGGAGGTTGGCCGATTCGTGGTCGAAGCGGCCTTCGGTGCCGTGGGCGCTGTGAATGACCACGCTTTCCGGGATGACCGAGAAGTGGCCGCCCCGCCGGTTGATGCGGCAGCAGAGGTCCACGTCCTCCATGCCGTTGACGAAGCCCTCGAAGAAACCGTTTTCGGCCTTGAAGAGCGCGGCGGGCATGAGCAGGGCCGCTGCGGTGACGACGCGGAGTTTGCGCTGTTTCATGACCGCCGGATGGGAGCGGGGAAAATATTCGTAGAGGTGGCGGAACTCCATGTTCGCGGAGGTGGCGATGCCCAGGTGCTGGACGCGGTCCGAGCGCACGGAGCGGTCGTCCGGGAATAGGAGCAGGGGGCCGACACCGGCCATGCGCGGGTCCGATTTGAGGGCGTCGAGCAGGGGCGGCAGCCAGTTTTCCGTGACCGTGGTGTCGTTGTTCAAAAAGAGGAGCAGGTCGGCGGAGCTGGCCCTTGCGCCCGCGTTGCAGGCCTTGGCAAAGCCGAGGTTTTGTTCGAGCCGGTGGTGGACGAAGCGGTCGCCGAACAGCGACCGGCCCAGGGCGGGCGCAGCCTCGGCCGTGCCGTCGGTGGAGCCGTTGTCGGCCAGGATCACCTGGAACCCGTCGCCGGGGGTATGCTCGGCCAGTGAGCGGAGACAGCATTCGGTCAGTTGCCAGCCGTTCCAGGCCGGGATGACGATGGACAGGGAAAAACGGGGTTCGGTCATGTGCGGGTCAGCCCATTTCGGGCTCGGACTTCCAGGCGAAGAGCGGGGTGAGCGGCTTCATGTTGACGAAATCAACGCGCACGGCCACGAACGCACCCAGGGCCGGGGGCAGGAAGCGGGCGTTGATCTGATTGGAGATGCCGGTGGACTTCCAGGTCTTCATGGGACCGGCCAGGGCCGAGCGGGCCACGGTGGGCCGGAAGTCAGTGGTTTCGTGGATGAGGTCCTGCATCTCGCACCATGTGAACCAGCGGGCTTTGCTCAGGGAGGAGCCGGTGCCGCGCACGTTCATGCAGTAGTACAGGGAGTTCTTGTTCAGGAAACCGATGAGCAGCCCCTTTTCGGCCACGCGGGCGGCCTCGGCCAGCATGGCTTCGGGGTCTTCGGTGAATTCGAGCACGGACCAGAGCAGGGCGTAGTCGAACTCGTTGTCGGAGTAGCCCGTATGCTCGCCGTTCCCCACGCTCAACTCGGCCCGGCTGCCGAAGCGCTTGCGCGCGGCCAGGATCATCTCCTGCGACTTGTCGATGCCGGTCACGTCCAGGCCCATCTGATACAGCGGCTCCAAGAACAGGCCGGTGCCGCAGCCGATATCCAGGAGCTTGTGCTTGCGCCGTGGCCATCCGGCCAGCATCGCCTGCAACAGTTGCACCTCCCGGTCCAGGGCGTAGCGCCCCTCGGGGGTGTCGAACCATGCTTCGTATCTGTCCGGGTCCCAGGTCATATCGGCGTCCTTGCTTGTTTCGTCCTTTCCCCAAAAGTATGACCATCATGGCCCCCTCTGTAAATAGGGGGTTGGGGAAAGTTGGACGAAACAAACGAGAGCCCGTCCGCGTCCCGCATGGGAACCGGGTCGGGACGTCCGCTCGATGACTGTGTGAATGGATCGGCTCGCCTAGCCTCTTCCGCGCCGTCCGCCCGGGCCGTTGCCGAATCCGCGCCCGCGTCCGAAGCCGTTTCCGCGCCCGCCTCGTCCGCCGCGCCCACCCGGGCCGAAGCCGCGTCCGGGGCCGCCGCTCATGGGGTCTTCCCTGAGGGAGGCCACGAGCTTGCCGAGGATGGTGCGCAACTGTTCGCGCTCCTCGTCGTCCAGGCAGTCGAATTGGCCGTCCGCGCCGCCGTCGTCCCGGGCGAGGGCTCTGGCCTCGTCCGTGGGGGAAATAATGAAACTGCGCCGATCATCCTCGTTGCGTTCCCGGAGAATCAGCCCCCGGTCTTCGAGTTTGCGCAGCAGTTCGCTCAGGGACGAGGAACGCACGTCGAGGATTTCCAGAAGCTCCCCCTGGGGCATGGGGCCATTTTCGAGCAGGAGGGACAGAACCCGCTGCTGGGCGTGGTGCGCCTGGTCGAGACCGTGACAGACGCGGGCCATGAGCCGGGAGGCCAGGCGGAAAAGCCCGGCCAGCTCGGCGTTGTTCACAGGTTTGGCGGGAGAGGTCATGCTAGCCCATCCTCGCCGCGTAGGCCTGGCCGCGAGGGCAGGCCGGGGCACTCAGGGGGCAGTGCTGGTCGCACAGGGGGCAGACTCCGGCATCCGGCCCTAAGCCGTCGGCGGGCCCGGTGTTCATGGAGGACTGAAACGCGCCGCCCCTGCCGGGCTGGAATTTGTTCATTCCCATGCCGCACGGTCCGCGCCCCATCCGGCCCTGGCCGAAATCGTTGAACCGGCCACCGGCCTGTCCGAATCTCTGGCCGTAGCCCTGCCCGGCAAAACCCTGTCCTGCGCCCTGACCAAAGCCCTGCCTCGCGCCCTGACCAAAGCCCTGCCTCGCGCTCTGGCCAAAGCCCTGTCCGCCGCCACCTTGTCCGGACCGTCTGAAGCCTTTGCCCCGCCGGTTGCCGAATCCTCCGCCGAAGCCGCCGCCGGGTCCGGCGCATCCGCGTTGGCCCCGGCCTTGTCCACGGTTGCCTCGTCCGTTGCCTCTGCCGAAATCGAAATCATTGTTCCAACCAAACATGGTGTTTCTCCTTTGTTTGCAGGTAGGTCGCAAACTTTGTAGGTACCTTCCCTTTAACGCCGAGTATAGCGACCCGTTTCGGTCTGTCAAGATGAAAAGGTACCTTCCTATTTGAAAGGCGCGGATGCGGGCGGGCTTTGTCAGTAATATGAAGATGATGTCCCGGCGAAAAAAAAGTGGGGCGGCACAAGTCACCCTGAGGCGAAAGCGGGCGGCTCAGTCCGTCTGGATGTTGTAAGCCTTGAGTTTTCGGTAAAGGGAACTGCGTTCGAGTCCGATGGCCTTGGCGAGCTGCGAGATGTTGCCGTCGAACTCCCTGAGCTTGGCTTCCAGGAAGCGGGCCTCGAAGTCGGCGCGGGCCTGTTTGAGATCGGCCGGGCCCTGGTTGATGAGGTCGTCCAGGCCGCCGTTTTCTGTGGCGGGCCGCGCATTCCGCGCCGGTGCGTTCGGGGCGGGCTTGAATTCCGGGGGCAGCCGGTCCGGGGTGACGGTTTCCCCCGCGTACATGATGAACATGCGTTCCACAAAATTTTTGAGTTCGCGGACATTGCCCGGCCACGAGTACTGCTTGAGCACGGCGACGGCTTTGGGCGCGAACGCGATGGGCTTGAAGCCGTGCTGGCGGACCAGGGTGTTCACGAAGTCGTTGATGAGCAGGGGGATGTCTTCGGTGCGGTCGCGCAAAGGCGGCAGCTCCAGGGGGAAGACCTTGAGTCGGTAGTAGAGGTCCTCGCGGAAATTCCCGGCCTCGATCTCTCTGGCCAGGTCCTTGTTGGTGGCCGCGATGACGCGCACGTCCACCTTGATGGTCTTGCGTCCGCCCACGTGTTCGAAGGCCTGTTCCTGAAGAATGCGCAGTATCTTGGCCTGGGTCTTGAGGCTCATGTCGCCGATCTCGTCCAGGAACAGGGTGGACCCGTCGGCCAATTCGAACTTGCCCTCCTGGGCCTTGTTCGCGCCGGTGAAGGCCCCTTTTTCGTGGCCGAAAAGTTCCGATTCGATGAGATCCTCGGGGATGGCCGCGCAGTTGACCGCCACCATGGGGCGTTCGGCCCGCGACGACTGCTCGTGGATGGACCGGGCCACGATCTCCTTGCCAGTGCCGTTCTCGCCGGTGATGAGCACCCAGGATTCGGTGGGGGCGACGCGGCCGATGACCTCCCTGAGGGAGGAGATGGGCGAGGACTCGCCGGTCAGGGTGACGGGCTGCTCCGAGGAAATGCGCGTCTTGAGGGCCTGGTTTTCCTGGCGCAGACGGGAGAATTCCAGGCCGTTGCGAGCCGAGACCACGACCTTTTCCAGGGAGAGCGGCTTTTCGATGAAGTCGAAGGCTCCCTCCTTCAACGCCTTGACCGCGGTTTCGATGGTCCCGTGGCCCGAGATCATTATCACGGGCAGTCCCTCGTAATCGCGGGAGATGATTCCCAGGCACTCCAGACCGTCCATGCCGGGCAGCCAGATGTCGAGAAAGACCAGGTCCGGGATGTCGATGCCGAGCAGTTCCAGGCCCTGCTCGCCGGATTCGGCCTCCTCCACGGAGAAGCCCTCGTCCTCAAGGATGCCGCGCAGGGAGAGGCGGATGGACTCTTCGTCGTCGATAATCAGGATTTTTGCGGCCATGGCTGCTCCCTTGCAAGGTGGTGGGGATACGGTTGCGCCTTCCCCTAGTATAGATGACCCGGCCCGATGATTCAAGCCGGTCCCGGCGTTACGCGCGCGATGTCGGGAAATCCCAGGTCTTTTTTCGGAGCCAGTTGTAGGACCGCTTGCCGTGGACCATGTCGCCGAGCGGTCCCGCGCCGAGGTTGATGAACCGGCGGATGGTCCCGGCGCCGAACCATCGCATGGCCCGGAAGAGGATCCAGCGCAGCCTGTCCGATCCGTTGAGCTCGGGGAGGATCATGCGGTGGAGCCTCTCGGTGTAGGCGGCGCAGGCGTCGTCGCCACCGGCGAGCGCGTCGGCCACGGCCTGGCCCGCGTACATGCCCGTGCACATGGCGAAGAAGATGCCTTCTCCGAAGAGCGGTTCCACGAATCCGCCCGCGTCACCCGCGAGCAGGGCGCGGCCGTGCACCGGATCGTGCAGGTAGCTGCCGTAGGGCAGGGGGTGGCCCCGCTGACAGGAGAGCGCGTCCGGTGCCACGCCGAGCGCGTCGAGATAGGCCCGGAACAGTTTGGCGAAGTGGGTGTCCCGGTCGCGCAGTCCGCAGATGCCCAGAAGCACGTTTACTCCGTTGGGAAAGACCCAGCCGTAGCCCGCGTCCAGAAAGCCGATGTAGAGGATCGGAGCGTTCACCGGGACAGGGAAGTCCCGGGCCGGAATCTTGACCTCGATGGTCGCGGCCGTGAGCCGCCGCATACGGTGCGGGTCCACCTCCGGGAAGGAGGCGCGCACCACCGAGTGCGCCCCGTCCGCGCCGATGACGTATTTCCCCCGGAAGGTGTCGCCGCTTTTGAGGAGCACCTCGCCGCTGTCCGGGTCGCAGCCCGCCACTTCGGCATTCTCGAAGATCGTGGCCCCGGCGCGGCGCGCGTGTTCCAGCAGTCTGGAATCCAGCTCGGTTCGGTCGACGAAGTGGAAGGGGTAGGAAAGCTTTCCGTCGGCCAGGTCGGCGGAGAAGGTGCGGATGGAGTAGCGGTCCGACATGTCCCGGACGATCCCGGCTTCGCCCAGCGACCGGGGCGTTTCGCCGAACAGGGCGTCCAGGAGCTGCACGGATTTCCACGTGAGCAGCCCGCCGCAGAGCTTGGTGCGGGGAAAGGAGGCCTTGTCGAGAACCGCCACGGAGCGGCCCTGCCGGGCCAGAGTCAGGGCGGCTGCGCTGCCCGCCAGCGATCCGCCGCAGACGATGGTGTCGAAGGTCTTGTTCATGTCGTTCGCGTACCCGGGGAGGCGATCACATGGTGTTAATCATGGATGAGGGGTTGCGCCCCTCTTTCTTCATCTTCTGGTAGGCGCGCAGGTCCTTGTCCAGCTTGTTCAGCAGGCCGGCCACCAGATCGCGTCTGGCGGCGCGCCGCGCCGGGGTGGAAAAGGTGAACCCGTCGGCCAGGGCCACGTGAAGCTCATAGACGATATCCGTGGAGGGCGTGACCTCGCGGTAGCTGTCCTGGGGCGAGGCATTGATCTTGACCTCCCGGAAGAGGGTATTGCGCGCGCCGATGTATTTCAGGATGCGCGCGATCTCCCGGTCGGTGTAGTCCCTTTGCCCCAAGGCGCCGGCGAATTTGAGCTTCTTGGCAGCGGTGTTGGAGAACACGGATTCGCCCTTGCGGACGATGTCGAGGTTGAAGAAGACATAGACGACGGCCGCCGCTGCCAGGATCAGGAGAATGTTCCTGGCCCATTCGGTCGATTTGTCGCGCCGTCGCTTCCCGTTCATGCGTTTCCCCCTGAAAAGCCGTGTTTCGCGTGGAACCGTATACTATGAAATTCCGGAAGAAAAAAGCCTCGCCTGCCGTCAATGGCCGGAGAAGCCCGGTCGCCTTGACAAAAATATGGGCCGGGGCCAAGTTCCACAGTGGTGAAACCATGACCGAACCTATGGAGAACAGCCAGATAGCCGCCCTGGTGGAGTTGGGCATCCTGTGCCGGGGGGAGCAGGTGGACCCGGTGGGGCCCGGCCATGCCGATCCCGGCCCGCACCGCTTTTCTGACCACGCCCAGTTGTGCCGTTTCGAGAATCCGGCCTTCCGCCGCCCGTTCGGCGACCGTTCGAAGGAGGCCTTTGCGCCTCTGCCGCCGGATACGACCATGGAGTCGGCCATCATGGCCACTCGTCTTGTGATTCTGCTCGGCGCGGCCGATTCTCCCGAGCTGCGCCTGGCGCTGGCCTCCCGGGCCACGGTGGTGGTCGTCTTCGAGCCGGACGAGCGCGTGCTCATTCAATTCCTGGAACGGTTCAAGCTGGCCGGGCTGAACCGGCCCAATCTGTTCTGTTTCACCGGCGACCCGCGCTCCTTCAATCCGCCGCTTCAGGAACTGCTGCCCGCCGACATGTTCCGCATGGGCGTTCCGGCCTTCTTCCTGACGGAACGGGTCCGAACCCTTTACGGCGAATGGGCCGGACGGGTTGTCGAGTATCTGGAGACCCTTCATTACCGTCACGCCATCTACGGGCTGTCCGGTCAGGCCCTGTCTCGCTCCCGCCCCCTGCGGAACATCCATCGGGGGCTGTTGTACGACCAGCAGGTTCATGCCTACGAGAACGTGCCCGACTATCTGAACGCGCCGCCCGTCTCGGCGTTGCGCAAGACGCTTTGCGGGACCGACGCCGTGCTGGTGGCCGCCGGGCCGGATCTGCCCGCCCGGTTCGACTATCTACGGCGGGTCCGGGACCGGGTCGCGATCATCTGCGTGAACAACGCGGTCAAACCGCTGGTCGAGGCCGGGATCAAGCCGCATTTCGTCGTCATCAACGACACCTCCATCGCCTCGGGCCAGGTCTTCAAGCATATCCCGAAGCTGCCCGAGACCATCCTGGTGGGCCACTGCCTTTCCGATCTGGGCGGCGACAGGTTCCGCCGGAAATACCTGTTCGGCTCGTTGCTGCCGCAATTATTCGGCCCCCGGGACGACCTGCGCCTGCACGGCTCGGTCATCTCCACGGCCTTTTCCCTGGCCCGGCTGCTCGGTTGTTCGCGCTGCGTGTTCATCGGCGCCCAGCTCGCTTCGGACAACCCCTGGAGCCTTGGTTATTCCAAGGGAACGCTGAAAAATTCGGCCGAGGCCGTCGAGCGGCCGCTGACCGATGCGTTCCCCCAGCTCGCGCCGGTGGACACGCCCTTCGGGGAACGGCTTTACACCACCCTCAACTTCCTGGACGCGGCCCTGTGGCTGACCGAGGAAATCCGGGTGTCCGGGGTGCGCTGCGTGAACACCTCCAGGGCAAGCATCCTCTATGGCGAGGGCATCGAATACGAGGACGAGCCGGAACCGCAGGGCGCGCCGCCGCTCATGAAGGATTTGTATCGGCCCGAGCCACCGAGGGTGGACCGCGCGGGCGCGGCCCGCTGGCTGCGCGGCGAAATCCGGCTGTGGTCCAGCGTGCGGGATGCGGCCCGGACCTTGCTGGCCGACGACAGCCCGGCCATGACGGCCAAGGGCATGGCCATCCTCGATCAGCTGGACGCCAACAACGTCACTTACCTGACGGAACGCCGCGAAGGGTTCTGGAACGAGCAGTTCTATAGGCTGGTCTTCGAGGGGGACGAAGCGGACCGCAGAAAAGGGCTGCGTCTTTATTTCCGCAACGTCTTCGCCATGAGCGGCGAGTTCCTCGGCCTGCTGAAGCGGGCTCTCGAATCCGTCTAGAGGTTGCGGCGGCAGGCCAGCGGCATACGCCAGCCCGTGCCGAACGAGCGCGGGGTGAGCTTGATGCCGGGCGCGGCCTGGCGGCGTTTGAACTCGGCGATCCGCACCAGGTTGAGGACCTTTCCGACCGTCTCCGCGTCAAAACCTTCCGCGATGATTTCCCGCCGGGATTTCTGGTGCTCCACGTGCAGGGCCAGGATGGCGTCCAGCACCGCGTAGTCGGGCAGGGAATCCTGATCCTTCTGGTCGGGCCTGAGCTCGGCGGACGGCGGCTTGGTGATGATCGCCTCGGGAATGTGCGGGGCCACCTCGGCATTGTACCACCTGGCCAGGTTGAAAACCCCGGTCTTGTCCACATCCGAGATGACCGCGAACCCGCCGGACATGTCTCCGTAAATGGTGCAGTAGCCCACGGCCAGCTCCGACTTGTTGCCCGTTGTCAGGAGCAGCGCGCCGTATTTGTTGGACAGGGCCATGAGCAGGTTGCCCCGGATGCGCGACTGGATGTTCTCCTCGGTCGTGTCCTCGGCATACCCCGCGAACGGTTCGGCAAGGGCCTCGTCGAACGCCCGCATGATCGGCTCGATGGGCAGGGTCAGGGTTTTCACCCCGAGATTTTTCGCCAACTCCAGGGAATCGTCGATTGAGCCCCGGCTTGAATAGGGCGAGGGCATGAGCACGCAGGTCACGTTCTCCGCGCCCAATGCTTCGGCGGCCACCACGGCGGTCACGGCCGAGTCGATGCCTCCCGAAAGCCCCACCAGGGCCGTGGAGAAGCCGCTCTTGCGTACATAGTCGCGGGTGCCCGCGACCAAGGCGTGCCATGTTTCGGATTCGCGGCTGAAATTGTCATTGGAAACGGTATTGGCCGCCGGATCGGCGGTGTCCACGATGAGCACATCCTCCTCGAATCCGGCGGCCCGCGCCAGGAGCTCGCCGTTCGGGGCGAAGGCGCAGGACCGGCCGTCGAAGACCAGATCGTCGTTGCCGCCCGTCTGGTTGGCGTAGACCAGGGGCACGGCGTATTTGCGGGCCACGGCCCCGAGCATGTCCTCGCGGAGCTGCTGCTTGCCCAGGAAGAGGGGCGAGGCGGACAGGTTGAGGATGATGTCCGGCGCGCCCGCGGCGGCCTCCTCAAGCGGATCGCGGGCATAGGTCCGGGCGTCCCAGTAGTCCTTGTCGTTCCAGGCGTCTTCGCAGATGGTCACGGCCAGGGTGTGGCCGTTGTGCCGGATGAGGTTGGCCTCCGGGTCCCCTGCCGGGGCGGGCTCGAAATAGCGCGCCTCGTCGAACACGTCGTAGGTGGGCAGGAGGGTCTTACGCACGGTCCGCCCGATCTCGCCGCCTTCGCACCACAAGGCGCAGTTGAAGACCGGCTTGCCCTGGCCCGTGCGGTTGCGTTCCACCGCCCCGAGGAGCAGGGGAGGGCAGTCGGCCAGCTCCCGGGCCAGCGTTTCGGCCCGCTCGCGGGCGCGGTCCACGAATCCGCCGTAGAGCAGGAGGTCGCGCGGCGGATAGCCGGTCAGGGCGAGTTCCGAGGTCAGGCAGAGTTCCGCGCCGAGGTCCTTGGCCCGGCGCGCGGCGGCCAGGATTCTGGCCGCGTTGCCGTCGAGATCGCCGACAATGGGATTGAGTTGCAGGACGCCTATTTTCATGGGGCCGTGATACGCCAAAGCCGGACGCCGGGCAACCGTTTCCCGGTCGGGTGACGGGGAATCTGTGGTCTGCCGGAGGGTTGTGGTGTAGGGTGCGGCCATGCCCGCACCGCTTGTCTTCGCCCATCCCGAACCCGCCCCCGCCTCCACGCGGGTCTGGCCCGTGTTCCTGCCTTTCGCGGGTTGTCCGCACCGCTGTTTGTTCTGCGCCCAGGACCGCCAGACCGGCCGGGACGGCGCGGCCCTGTCCCGTGTCCTGTCCGAACTCGACCACGATCTGGACGGGGCCCTGTCCGCTGGTCGCGGCCCGTACGAACTGGCCTTCTACGGCGGCACCTTCACGGCCCTGCCCGAGCCGTGGCCCGAAACCTTTCTCGCCCTGGCCGCCCGGTACAGGGAACGCGGCCTGATTACCCGCGTGCGTTGCTCCACCCGGCCCGACTGCACGGCTCCCGACGTCCTCGACCGTTGCCGCGCCCTGGGGCTGGACCTGGTGGAGCTGGGCATCCAGTCCTTTGACGACGCGGCGCTTGCCGCTTCCGGCCGGGGCTATGACGGAGACGCGGCCAGGCGCGGGTGCGAGCGGGTCGCGGAGAGCGGGCTCGCCCTTGGCGTGCAGCTCCTGCCCGGCCTGCCCGGCGACCGCGAGGGGCTTTTCCTTCAGGATGTGTGGGAGGCCGCCGCGTTCCGGCCCGAGACCGCCCGCCTCTATCCTTGTCTGGTCATCGAGGGCACGGCCCTGGCCGAGGCCTGGCGGCGGGGCGGATACGTTCCCTGGACCGTGGACCGTGCCAAGGCCGAGTTGGCCGAGGCGTTGCCGGTCCTGTGGGCGCGGGGCGTGCGGGTCATCCGCCTCGGGCTCGCGCCGGAGGGGACTTTGGCGGAATCCATTCTGGCCGGGCCGTGGCACCCGGCACTGGGCCAGTCGGCCCGCTCCCTGGCGCTTTTCGGGATCATCCGGGAACAGGTCGCCGCCCTGGGCCGTCCGCCCGTTTCCCTTATCGCGCCACGCCGCTACCAGGGAGAGTTCTTCGGCCAGGCCAACGAGCTGGCCCCGGCCTACGCCGCGCTCGGACTGCCCCGAAATGCGGTGCGCTTTGCCGACACGGCGAATTTTACCCTGGCATGAGTGTTGCGCGCAGGGCCGTGCCAGGACCACGGCGGGCGGGATTTATTGACAGCAAAGAAGCAAATCAACTACCCAAATGGAACACTTCGGCATGGTGCGGCGTATCCGTCCGGGCCGTCGACGAACCTTGGAGGGAACCATGGAAAAGATATCCGTCATCGTTCCGAGCTACAATCATGCCCAATACATAGAGGCGTGCCTGGACTCCATTCTCTTCCAGGACTACGGCGACATCGAGCTGATTATCGTGGACGATTGCTCCACCGATGATTCGCGCCGGGTCATTACAAACTACCTGGACGGGCTTGTCTGCGAGACCGCTTCCCATGCCGCGCGGTACAATGAACGGACGCGGACGGTGGAGCGGGACAGTTATGCCCGCTACCCCCAGGAAGGCCGCACCGTCAAAGCCATCTTCAACGAAAAGAACATGGGGTCCACATGGACCTATAACCGGGGATTCCGTGAGGCGACGGGAAAGTTCTGCACCTTTGTCGTCTCGGACGACATCTGCCATCCGCAGATGTTTTCCACCCTGGCGGCGCCGCTGGAGGCCGACGAGGCTGATTTTGTTTATGCGGATATGTTCGTGATCGACGACGCCCATCGAATCCTGCGCGAATTCAAATTGCCGGATTACGACTTCAAACGCAGCTTCGCGGATTGGTACCTTTGCGGCGTGGCCACCCTCTACAAACGCTCGCTGCATGAACGGTTCGGGTTTTACGACGAAAAAGCCAAAGCCGACGACCACGAATGCTATCTCCGCTTCGCCATGAACGGCGCGCGGTTCATGCACATCCCCAAGACCCTGTACAGCGTGCGTTCCCACCATGATCGAGAGGTTGGTCTGCATGCCCCCTCCGCCTTCAACAGCTTGCTGGCCTGCTCGGTCGAGCTGACCCTGAAAGCTCGCGCCTGGCTTAAGCGGCAAGCTCCTGTTCGCTGATCCGGCCATTGGTCGCCGTTTCCCCTCCCGGGGCAAAAAAATCAATAGGTGAGTGAACATTGGATCGTTTTTTGCAATTTTGTCTCCGCAGTACAATTTTCCGTCGCCGAGGCCGGAACGGGCAATAGAACGGGAAGTCTGCCGGGACGGGCATGCAACGCTGCTTTTCTCGCCTCCGGCCCGTACGGTACCCCCCCTTTCCAATCACCTGGGGCCCGGCTTTTGCGAAAAGCATTAAGTCAGTGGGTGAATGGTCGATAAGGAGTAGGTCGGGAGCGAGAGGTGAGATGCTGTTTTGTGGCGTAAGGGTTTTTATGACATAACATTTTGATATATTATGATAAAAATGTGACAACAACGAGTTGAACGATGGGAAAAACAAATGTTGGCGTTATTGGCGCGGGGTACTGGGGCAAAAATCTTATTCGCAACCTGAATGATTTGGGGGTGCTCAAGTGCATCTGCGACACCAATGCGGCCGCCCTTGACACCTTCCGGTCCGAGTACCCCGGCGTTTCCTGCCACTCGGAGTTTTCCGACCTGCTCAATTGCAAGGATGTCGAGGCCATAGTCATCGCCACGCCTGCGGTCGCCCACTTCGGCCAGGCGCGTCAGGCCCTGCTCGCGGGCAAGCATGTTTTCGTTGAAAAACCCATCGTCCTCGACGAAGGCGAGGCCGAGACGCTCATTGAGCTCGCCGACTCCCGTGGGCTTGTGCTCATGGTGGGGCATCTGCTCCAGTATCATCCCGCCTTTCTGGAACTGAAGCGGCTTGTTGGCGAAGGGGAGTTGGGCAAGATCAACTATATCTGTTCCCACCGCCTGAACCTGGGCAAAATACGAAGGGAAGAGAACATCCTGTGGTCGTTCGCCCCCCACGACATTTCCATGATCCTTTCTCTGGCCGACTCCAGGCTGGAGTCCGTCATCGCAACGGGAGCCAACTACCTTCACCAGCAGATTGCCGATGTGACGACGACCCACCTGGAATTCACCTCCGGGATGAGGGCACACATATTCGTTTCCTGGCTGCATCCGTTCAAGGAGCAGAAGCTCGTCGTCGTCGGGGAAAAGAAGATGGCCGTTTTCGACGACACTTTGCCCTGGGACGAGAAGTTGCTGCTGTATCCTCACGAGATACGGTGGGAAAATGGCATTCCCGTACCCTCCAAGGCGGAAGGCTATCGACTGGAGCTGGGCCACGCTGAACCCCTCAAGCTCGAATGCCAGCATTTTCTTGATTGCATAGCCGAAGGGAATCGGCCGAGGACCGACGGCAAGGAAGGACTCGCCGTCCTCAAGGTGCTCAATGCGAGCCAACAGTCATTGAATGGCGACGGGAAGCGGGTTTTCCTGTTGGACAAGGCCAAGACAGCGGCAAAGCCGCCCTATTTTGCGCATGAGACCGCCGTGATCGACAAGGGTGCGACGATCGGCCAGGGCACCAAAATTTGGCATTTCACCCACATCATGAATGGGGTGACCATCGGCGAGAATGTCAACATGGGACAAAATGTGTTTGTGGGTGCAGGCGTGTCCATCGGGAACGGCTGCAAAATCCAGAACAACGTTTCCGTCTATCCGGGCGTGACGCTTGAGGAAAACGTCTTCTGCGGCCCGTCCATGGTGTTCACCAACGTGTTCAATCCCCGGGCCAACATCCGGCGCATGGACGAGATGCGGGAAACCCATGTCGGTAGAGGGGCCACCCTGGGGGCCAATTGCACCATCGTCTGCGGGAACAACGTTGGCTCGTTTGCCTTTGTCGGGGCTGGTGCCGTGGTGACTTCGGATGTGCCGGACCATGCCCTGGTGATGGGGGCTCCGGCCCGCATTTACGGGTGGATGTGCGAGTGCGGCAACAAGCTGGACGACGACGGGCAATGCCCGGCTTGCCGGAAACAGTACGATCACCTTCCCCCGCAGGGTAGCGAGGCGTCCTCCGGCTTGTCCACGGCCGCCGGTGCAGGGGACGTCCAGTGATTCCGAGCATCGAGTGCTGTCCGGCACCCTTGCGCAGCGGATTGCTCGTGCGGCCCGATCGGCCGATGTTGGATTGAAATTATTGCCGTAAAAACCTGTCGGGCATGTTTGATGCGGGCGGGCTGGAGCTGTTATGTACAAAGAAAAAAAAGTCGCGGTCGTTGTGCCCTGCTACAACGAAGAAAGCAAAATCGGCCCCATGCTGGAAGAAGTGCCCGAGTACATTGATAAAATATATGTCGTGGACGATTGCAGCACCGATGGATCGGCTGAGGTGGTCCGCAGGCGGGCGCGGGAGGATTGCCGGTTCGTTCTGATAGAGCACGAGAAGAACCGCGGCGTCGGTGCGGCCATTTCTACAGGGTACAAAACAGTGCTCAAGAGCGGGGAGGATATCGCTGTGGTCATGGCCGGGGATGGCCAGATGGACCCGGCGGATCTGCCCGAGCTGTTGAACCCGCTGGTCGATGACTCCGCCGACTACATCAAGGGGAACCGCTTCTTTCATCGGGTGGGCGTTGGCGCTATCCCGCCGGTCCGGCTTGTGGGCAATATGGCCCTTTCGGCCTTGACGAAGATTGTGTCCGGTTACTGGCATATTTCCGACACCCAATGCGGGTATACCGCCATCAACAGGAAGTTTCTCGATTATGTGGACTGGGACGAAGTGTACCCCCGTTACGGGTGTCCCAACGACATTCTGACTCGCCTGAACATTGTCAACGCCAGGGTGGCGGAGGTTCCCGTGTGCGCTCGTTACGGCCAGAGCTGGGCTTCCAAGATGAAAGTCTGGAAAATCGCCGGGCCGCTCCTGGCCCTGCTTTTTTCCCTGTTCATGACGCGCATATACCGTAAGCATATTTATTTGGATGGCCATCCGCTGATTTATTGCTACGGTTGCGGGATCATGAGCTCCATTCTTGCCGTTTTAACATTTGCATATTTGGTTGTTGTGGCTTGTGTCTCCGGGAACTTGTCCATCGCCGCATTAATCATATTGAGCACGTTTAGTATATTGGCGAACCAATTGCTGCTGAATGCTTTTGCGATGGACTACGAAGAAAACAAGCATTTGTATATCAGATTGCCGTACAAGCGCGTCAAGTTGTATGGTGGAGCGGTGGATGCGTGATTTCTCCTGCCAGATGTACGCTCGGTTCCTGCTGGCGATGCGGCAGGCGGGGTATCAGGCGCTTGCGCTCGAAGACTGGTGCTCCGGGATTCGGCCCCCCAAGGCCGTGATCCTGCGCCACGACGTCGACCGCTTTCCCGGCCGCGCGTTGAAGCTTGCGAGGATAGAAAGCCATCATGGGGTTCGTTCAACGTATTATTTCCGGTACAAGCGCAGGGTGTTCATTCCGGAGATGGCGGCGGAGATCCATGCTTTGGGGCATGAGGTCGGATACCATTACGAGGTCCTGGCAGACAGCGCGGGGGACATCGACGCGGCCAAAGCCCTTTTCGCCGCCAACATCGTCGCGATGCGGCGGGTGGTCCCGGTCGCCACGGCCGCCATGCACGGCCGTCCGTTGTCGTCGTATTGCGAGCTGGATTTTTGGAACCATGCCTCGCTGGAGGACTTTGGCTTGGCCGGGGAGGCCTATCTGTTCTTTCGCGAAACAGGTATCCCCTATCTGAACGATACCGGACGGACATGGTGTGACGGGGCCTGCAACTTGCGCGACAGAATGGTTCCGGGCCATGTCTGTACCTCCGAAGCCGGTGCCGCCCCTTTCGGGGCAAGAGAAATCCGGACGACCGAGCAGCTTGTGGCGGAAATGGCGGACGGCGGGCATCCCGTCCTGTATTTGTCTTTTCACCCGGAGCGATGGCCGGAAGGGGTGGCGGCGCAGCGTATGGGTGCCATGCAGGACGCCGTGTGCAATCTCATCAAATTTATGTTGAAAAAGGTGCGCCATGCCCAGTCTTGAGATATGGGACTCCCTTGACCGCGCTCGTGTCGAGGCATGGGAAGGGCTGTTGGCGGGCCGTCCGGCCCAGTCGCCTTATCTGCATCCCGATTGGAGCGTTCTTCTGGCCGAGGTGTACGGATGGCGGCCGTGCCATGTGGCGGCCTGGGAGGAAGACCGTCTGGTTGGTCTCCTGCCCGCCATGCGGGGGCGCACCCTGGCGGGGCGCGTGAAAATTCATGCGTTGCCGTTGAGCCATCTGACGCCTCCGTTGGTGGAGTCGTCGGAAATCGCGCCCTTGCTCGCCATGAAATTGGCGGTCGAGGCCAGCCGGACCGGCGCGGCCAAGGCGGCTTTTCACGCCCCGGCTGATGACCTGGGGCTGGCCGGGAAGGCGCGTTCGGACGGCGTGGCCGGGCATTGGCACCGGCGCGGCGGGCAATATGTGTCCGTCCTGGACTTGGATCGTTACCGGGCCGAGGGCGAACGGCTGTTCAAGTCCACGGCCCGAAGGAACGCTCGGAAAGCCGGCAGGCTGGGGGTGGCCGCTGTGGAGCGCACGGGGCCCGACGCCTACATGGGCGCTTATCGGATTTTGTTGGAAACCCGGCGGAGGCAGGGCGTTCCGTCCTATCCGGCGTCCCTGTTCGCGGCTTTGTCCCGGCATCCCGGGGCGCGTCTCTTTTTCGCCGAGTACAAGGGGGAGGCCGTTTCGGTCGTGGTTTTGCTGACGCTGGGCGGGCACAGCATATATATGTACGGCGGCTCCACAGCGCAGGCATATGCGCTCAGGGGTGCCGATAGACTCTTCTCTTATGTGATCGGCCGACTTGCCGAGGAGGATGCCGCTGTTTTGGATTTCGGATTGACGCCCGCCTGGCATACCGATCTTCTTCGTTTCAAGGAGAAGTGGGGGTGTCTTTCCGAACCATTGGAGCATGTCGTCTGGAGCCGCCGTCCCGTGTCCTCCTTGAGGAACGATCCGCGAACGACGGTTGCGGGGCGCGCGGCTTCCGCCTGCATCCGCAGGATGCCGCTTTCCGTGTTGGCCTGGTGCAGCGGCCGTCTCTTTAAATATCTTGCGTGAGGTCCGGTTGCGCCCGCAGGGAGCCGGTTCGGCCCGGCGGACGGCATCGGATAGTAAACAAAACGAGAAGGTGGATTTCATGGAAGGCGCTTCGCCATATGCGTGGGACGATGCGTGCATGTCCGCAACCAGCCATTATCTGACTTCCCGGGAGATCGAGTTTTTTCATCGGGTTTTGCGGCCCGTGCGCGGCGGGTTGGCGTTGGATATCGGCTGCGGCGCGGGGAAGTTCGTCCACGTGTTGGAGGGGCTGGGGTATTCGGCGGTCGGACTGGAATACGACCGGACCCCGCTTTCGATTTTCCTTCAGCGCGACCCTGCGGCGAAGGTGGTCCAGAGCGACGGCCAGCACCTGCCTTTCCAAAGCGAGGCGTTTGACGTGGTCTCGGCCGTGCAGGTTCAGGACTACTTCCAGGATCGGGCGGCCTTTTTCGGGGATGTGTGGCGCGTTCTGCGGCCTGGCGGTCTGTTTTTGGTGACCATGACCAACAGGAACAGTCTCAAGGGACTGATATACAAACGCTATCTGGCTTACAAGAATCGCCGGGCCGTGGCCCGTTTTTATGAAAGGACCCTTTCCGAGTGTTTGGATGAATTGCTGGCGTTTCCCTTTGCTGTGGACCATGTGTGGGGCTACAATTGGAACATGCTTCCCCGTGATTGCGACAATGCGCCGTTGGTAAGGATGTGCGGGACCGTTGAAAGAGGGTTGCGGCTGGAACGCCTGCCGCAATACAGCCCGCTGGTTTTCGTGGCGGCCAGGAAGGTGGCATGAGGCTTCTCATCGACGTGAATCACCCCGGTCAGGTCCATCTGTTCACTCCCTTGGCGCAAAGGATTATCGGCGAGGACGGGGCGGTGTTTATCACTGCGCGGGACAAGGATGTGACCCGCAAGCTGCTTGAGGCCGGGAAGCTTCCCTTCGCCATGTGCTCAACGCGTAAGGGCGGGATGGTTTCCCTGCTGTGGGAATTGCTCGTCAAGACCCGGGCGATAGTCAAGCGGGCGCGGGAGTTCAGGCCGGAGGCGATCGTCAGCCTCGGTTCCCCTCCGGCGGCGTGGGCTTCGAGGATACTCGGCGTGCCTCATATCGCCTTGGAGGACACGGAGCATTCCACGGAGCAGGCTCTGCTCTATCTTCCGTTCACCCGGTATGTGTTGACCTCGACGGCTTTTCGACGGGACTTGGGGAAAAAGCAACTGCGCTACAAGGGCTTTCATGAACTCGCCTACCTTCATCCGAGCGTGTTTGCCCCGGATGAAGCGGTCATATCTTCGCTGGGGCTTTCCGCCACCCGCCCCTTCAGTGTTGCCCGTTTCGTTTCCTGGCAGGCAACGCACGATTTGGGACGCCGGGGCATGTCAAACAGCGAGAAAGTGGCCCTGGTGGACCGGCTGTCCTCCTTTGGCAAGGTCGTGCTGACCAGCGAGGCCCCGCTCTCCAGGGAACTGCGCTCCAAGTGCGTGGTTGTGCCTCCCGAAAGCATACATCACGTCCTGGCATTCGCCCGCCTGTACGTCGGGGAAGGGGCGACCATGGCCTCTGAATCCGCGATGCTGGGGGTGCCCGCAATCTATACCAACCCGTTGTCAGCGGGGACGCTTGAGGCGCAGGAACGCTATGGGCTGCTGTACAGGCAATCCGATTTCGGGTCGGCCTTGGAGCTGATCGACTTCGTCATGCATGAGGAGAACAACCAAAAGTACCAGGGCCTTCGGCGGGAAATGCTGTCCGACATGGACGATTTGACCAGTATCATCCATGACGCCACGCTGCGCGCCATACGGGAGAACGCCGGATGACCGCATGGCCAGACAACGCTCCCTACGCCCTGTGCCTCACGCATGACGTGGACCATGTGACGCGCTGTCTTTATCAGCGGCTCTGGCGTGGCGCCCGGTGCGGCCCGGCCGTGGCCCTTAGGGAATTCCGTGACGCGGCAGCGACCTTGGGGAGGCGAAGCTCGGCCTGGAATTTTGAGCGGCTAGCCGAGCTGGAAGAGGCGTACCAGGTGCGCTCCACCTTCCTGTTCCTGGATGAGACCGCTAAGGGGTTCGGCCCCAAGTATTGGGGGCGGTACCGCTTCGCCGACCCGTCGGTCGCCTCCGTGATCCGGGAGCTCGACGCCGGGGGCTGGGAAATAGGATTGCATGGCTCGCTTTTCTCCTACAACTCCCCGGCATTGCTGGAACAGGAAAAAGATCGGCTGGAGCGGATCGTGGGGCATCCCGTGGTCAGCGGCAGGCAGCACTATCTTCGCCTGGAGGAAGGCGTCACGTTTGCTCTGTATGACCGGGTGGGGCTTACGGTTGATTCGACGCGGGGCTATTCGCATAAACCGTATGACGGGCGATACGGCGTCATGCCGTATACCCTTGAGGGAAGCGGGGTGGTCGAGCTGCCGATCACCCTGATGGATACCATCGGGCTTGAAAACCCGGCGATCCGCAAACGGAGTGAAGAGGTTGTTGCAGATATAGCCGGGCGGGGTGGGGTCGTCACCTTGGATTGGCATCAATGCGTTTGCAACGCCACGCTGTTTCCCGAGCGGCTGGGATTTTACAAGGACGTTTTGTGCGAGGCGCGTCGGCAAGGAGCTTGGATAAGCACCATGGGCAAGATAGCGTCGCATTGGAGGAAGGGGGATTTGTCATGACTTCCGGAATCAGGAACGAAAGCTTGCATAAGTCCGTTCTCAGCCCCTGCCGCATCGCCGCGGCCGGAAGTCTGCGGGGAAGAATTCTGGATTGCGGCGGCGGGCTGGGCGAATATCTCCCGTATTTCGTCGACAGCAGGCCCGTGGTCTTCGATATTTCTCTCCCGGCCCTTGCCGGTTTGCGCCATGGGGAAAAGGTGTGCGGCGACGGTAGCGCCTTGCCCTTCGCGGACAACAGTTTCGACGGTGTCTGGGCATGTGCCGTCGCCCAATACCTGCATCTGGATTCCTTCGTGGCGGAGTTGAAAAGAGTGACCCGTCCGGGCGGAAGAATCCTGCTGCTGGTCCCGAACGGGCGTTCTCCGTGGGATTGGTTGAAAAAGCTGGCGGGCATGGACGGCTGGTGGGATCAGGAAAATATCGTAACCCAATACTCCGTGGACGAGTTGGCGGCGTATGGCAAGGTCACCGGGGAAATACGGTTCTTGCCCATGGAACGGCTGTTCCGCAGGTTCCCCCGGCTTTGCCACACGTTGTTGTTGGAGATTGGAATCCAGGATGGGGAAAATGCGTAAGGACAATCGGGAAATCGTGCTTTGCGGCGCCTGCATGTCGGGCAATATCGGCGGACCGGCCCTGTATATTTCCTTTGCCGAGGAGGCGCAAAAACATCTTCCCGGCGTTCGGTTCACCGTTTTGTCCAAGTACCCGCAGGGCGATGAGGCCTTCTGCCGGGAGCGCGGCTGGGAGATGAAAAATATGCGGACCGTGCGCCAACTGCTCCCCGGAGTGCCCATCGGCCTCGCGGGATGGCTGCTCCGGCTGATGAAGCTGCCCTACCGCTGGGTGTTTCGCGGCGATTTCGCGCCCTACGCGACGGGAGACGTGCTCGTCGACATGTCCGGGATTTCCTTTACGGATTACCGTCCCGGCTTGGGGCTGCTCATCAATTGCCTCTGGTTCGTTCCCGCGCTGGGCGCGGGGATACCGATTGTCAAAGCCTCCCAGGCGATGGGACCGTTCGAAACGGGCTATATCCGTCGCGTTTCGAAATTCTTTCTGTCCCGTATGCGCCTGCTGATAGCCAGGGGCGCGGCCAGCGAATCGTATGTGAAAGAGCTTCTGCCCGGCCGGGACGTCAGGCAACTGCCGGATTCCGCCTTTGGGCTGGCCCCCGCGGAACACGCGGAAGTGCGGGCGCTGCTCGCGCGGATAGGTTTGCCCGAGGACGCCAGGTACTGCATATTGGGCCCGAGCCACATCGTGAACAGCTACATAGACGCCTCCGAAAGGAATCTCTACGTCGAAAGTCTTGTCCAGGCCGCTAAATGGGTCTTGGAAAAGGAGGGCATACACGTCGTCCTGCTGTCGCACGAACTAAAGAACGACGCTGAGGATGACTATGCCGTGTGTGAAGCCGTGGCGGCGGCCCTGGCCGATTCGTCGCGCTGCCACCTGGTGCCGCCCGTGAGTGATCCGAAGCTCGCCAAGGGCATATGCGCCGGGGCGGAGATCGCCGTGGGCTCCCGTTTCCATTTTCTGGTGGCGACCTTGTCGTCGGGCGTTCCTTCCCTGGCCATAGCCTGGAGCCACAAGTATCACGAGATGATGCGGATGGTGGGACAGGAAGACATGGTCATTTCCCATGAGAGCATGTCCCGGGACGGCCTGGCGCATTCGGTCGCGCAACTGTGGGAGCAGCGCGAAGTCCGCCGGAAGGCGATCGGGGAACGCCTTCCCGAGGTCATCGGCAAGGCCAGGATGAACGCCGTGTTGGTCGCGGAACTGCTGGGGTCGCTTTGACGCGCAAGGAGTGTGTGCGGTGTTTTCGATAAAAAGAGCTATCAAGTCTGCGCTGGGCATGGGAGAGACGCATCGGGAGCGCGGTGTGGCCTTTTGTCCATGCGCGCCTGAACCCGTATCAAGGCGCAAAGGACGCCCTGCAATACGCCTATCCTCGTATTGCGCTGGCGGCGGGCCATTTTATTGAGGAGTACGGGCTTGTTTCATGCCTCGGCGTCAAAGAAGCCGCTGACGAATTTGGCGAGTACAATGCGTGTAGGATCATTTCCTTACCGTCAGGACAGGGGGTCATCATAAAAAATGAATATTAATGCCCAAGGTAAGCGCGCGTGTTGCGGTTGTATGGTCTGCGCCATCGTGTGCCCCACATCGTGCATATCGATCCAAAGGGATCAAGACGGCTATCCCGTAGCCGTCGCTGACGGCGATTTTTGCGTTGATTGCGGCAAGTGCGTCGACGTTTGCTATAAGTTTCAGGAGCGCTCGACGCCGCCCCCCGCATTGAAAAGTTATGTCGGGTACAACTTGGACGAATCGATCAGGTTTTCCAGTTCCTCCGGAGGCGTCGCCAGCGCTTTGGTCCTGACCGCGCTGGAGGAAGGCTACACCGTTGTCGGCGCGGAAATGAATTATGACACGATGCGGGTCGAGCACGTGTTTATCACGGACTCGGGCGAGATCGGACGCATCATGGGATCAAAGTATTTCCCCAGCTACACGCTGGACGCGTTCTCGGCTTTGCAGGATGTCGACAAGGCGTTGGTCATCGCAACCCCATGCCAGATCAGTGCGCTGCGAAAGGCTTACAAGAGCAAGAATTTCGTCTACGCGGATCTGAAATGCTTCGGGCCGATGGGATATTTGGCTTTGGAGAAGTATGTGCGGTATCTTGAAGGGATCAATCCGTCCGGGATAAAGTCCCTCAACTTCCGGGGCAAGGATATCAGCTGGAAGGCGTGGGGGCCCAGAGTCGAGTTCAAGGACGGGGGCGTCTACGCGAAAACGAGCTATAAGGACCTGCTCGGTCGCATATTCAACGTCTACGGCTGTGTGCACCAGACATGCCATTCCTGCGTGTATTTCAAGAATGCCTCCGAAGCCGACATCAGGCTCGAAGATGCGTGGCACAAGATGACCCTGGTTACCAGCGACAGTTGGAAGCGTGGTTTGTCGCAAATCACCGCGTTTACGGAAAAGGGCCTTGATTTCGTCTCAAAAGCCTCTTCTCGGCTGAAATTGGCGGAAACGACGCCTTCCGTCGTCATCGCGAAGCGGAAAACCGCACCGGAAAAGTTGCTGGCGATGTTTCGCGACAAGGATGTTTCTCTCCAGGAAATAGCGAGAGAATACGATCGCTCCCAACCCGTCAAAAGAAGGGTGATGAACAGGCTTGAATACTATCTGACGTTGAATCGGCCACTTTATCTCTTGGTCTACAGGGCCTTCCATCTGTTGAAGAGAATGAAGGTCTTTCATTGAGCCGGTCGCAACCCGGTTCTGTCATGGAAAAGATCAATCGCATGGCGTCCGCTCATGGCGGATGCACCAATGTATTGAGGGCTGAGCACGTTAGAAAGCTTATGAATCCCAAAGTGAATTGCTATTTCTTTATCGGCTATATGACGCTGCTGGCCGCGAACTTCGGAGCCGTCCTGAGTTCCCTGTCGGCGACGTTGCACATTTCCTCCGTCGTCCTGTTCCTCGTCGGCGCGGCGTTGACGCCCACAGTGCTGGGCTTTTGGACGCTGCTCCTCACCGAAATCCGCCCGAAGTGGACGCCGTGGCTGTTGACCGCCGTTCCGCTTCTGGTCGCGGGACTTTGGGGAGGGGGACGGCTCTATGCAGGTGTTGTTCATTTTCAGATGCCGAGGTTGACCTTCGGCGATTACGCGGGGCTCTGCGCCGTGGGCATCGTCTTCCTCCTCGGATGCCGGATGTTCTTTGCCTACGCAAGGACCAACAATATCCATCATGACGCGAATGCGTACATGGATATGGCCATATACATCAGTGAAAATCGCGAGGTGCGGTCGCTCTGCAATCTCACCTCGATATTCCCGAACTTTGTGAGCGAGCCCCATGGCGCATCGTATCCGGCCTATCTCGCGTTTGCCCAGAATTTCATGACGGAAGGGACTATGTTAGAGAGGCAATGCACCATCAACAGCGCATTGCAACTCAACAATATATTTTATTTTCTTTCGGCGTTTGCGGCCGGACTCGTCATCTCGGGGTCGGTCTGGGCCGCTTGCGGAGTGGCCATGCTGGCCTTTGTCCCGCGCAGCTTCCACTACGCGGTCCAGTCGTTTAGCCGGGACGCCTACCGCCTCAACATGGCCGCCTGCCTGCTGGTTTTTCTCGCGAGCGCGCCCACGCTCATGGCCGTGGACAATGCCGTTCCTTATGTGATCGCCCTGTTTGTTTTTTGCTACCTTGTGGGCGACGCTCATGCGTTGAACGTGCTGCTCCTGGGCTGTGCCGCTCTGGGGTGGATCGTTACGCTTGTCTTCAGCGGGGACTCTCTCGCCTCCACGCCCATGCTTGTGCTGGCTTCCTTGAGCTGTGGAGCGGGAATGCTCCTGTCGTTGAGGAAGTACATCCATGCATATCTGAAGACCGGGCAGTTCATGGGCAATATATGGCGCAGATGCGCCTTCAAGGGAACGCCGCATGAAACGTACATGAAAACAGCCTTCAATTGCCGCCTGCCTTCCGATTCGACCAGTTGGAAAAGGAAGCTGTTCCATGTGTTCAAGGGAAATCTGCCGATGACCGCACTGGGCGTCCTCGCCTCTGCCGGCATCTGCGCCTTTTCCCTCCATCACGCCGTTCCTTTCGGAGTCATGTTCACGGCGGCGACTTCCTTGATCCTGTTGTTGCCGTTCACCGGTGTCCTGGACATCGGGCCATACCAGTTCTCCGATTTCTTCGTTTCCAACATCCGGTATCCCCTCCACTGGTACCCCATAGCCATGATAACGGCTTTCTCGGCCGCCTCCCTGCTGACGCCTCCCGGCAATGGGCCGGTCTTGCGGGAGGGCGTTGCCGCGCTTGTCGTGATTTTGGCGTTTTGGACGGCGATGAGGGCGTTCAAGCGATGGGGGGCGCTCTTTTGCGATTTCAAGGATCCCTTTTCAAAGGGAATGAAACTGTTTGAAGGGATGGAGAAGGATGCTCCTTGGGACGGCTCCATCGCGGTTTCGAATACCGGCTTCCCCTCTCCGTTCCTGTCGCATCGGGTCGCGTACCTCTTTTCGGAAGCGTATTTCCCATTGCTTCGAGCCGATACCATAGAGCATGTGGAGACGTTGATACGGGAAAACAACATCTCTTTTTTTGTTTTTTGGAAATTTGATATCGAGCAGTTTAAACTGAAGGCGATACCCTTGTACCAGGCGTTGCAGCGCAACCATGTCGAAGTGTACCAGGACCGCGACTATGAGATTTGGGGTGAACTCAGGCAGCAGGAAGAGGCTGGCCCCCCGGCGGGATGACACAGCCTCGCCCGGCGGGGCGGTTATAGTTGATTCCCGCCGTTTTCCCGGTTTTTGATGAGCAGGGCCTCAAGGGTGGAAATGTTGATGACCGTCTCCCGGCTCATCTGGAAAACGGGTAGCCGGAGCAGCAGGTTTTCCTTGGCCCCTCCGGATTCGGGGCACGGCACTGGGTGCATTTCGGGCATGGTTCCGTCCATGTTGTCCATGCTCCGGAGCGAGATTCCGTAAAGCGCACCGTCGTATCGGTACAGGGGGTCCAGGTGTTGGGAACCCGTGGGCCGGTCGCCTGTTTGTTTGCCCACGGCCTCCCATAGCTCCGGGCAGACTGTGCTCAGGGGTTGGACGAAGTTCGTGCCGCTGCGGGGATGACGCACCGCGGTCCTGGAAAAGAAGCGCCGGTCCGCCACCCTGAGATTCCACATGGGATGCACCGTGGAGGTGCATTGGATAGTGGAGACGATCAGCGGCTCGCCGCGTCCCTGCACGGCCTCATGAAAATGGTGCACCCGAGAGCGGAAAAGGGCCCCCTGGCCCGGGCGCAGGACGAGCACGCGGTCCGTGTCGTCCGAATCGGCCGTGAGGGCGCGCATGGCCTCGAATTCTGCGCGAAAGCGATCGCAGGGCCGGATGTCGTGGCAGGGGATGTCCTCGTCATCCGGCAAATCCAGGGCGTGAGGCGTCAGAATCCCGCTCATTTCAAGCCCCGGGCATTGGGCCACGGCGTCACGGGCCACTTCGACAAGGTGCTTCAGAATCACGGCCGAGGAGACAAGCTGCTGCTCCCGGATATCGTAGAAACCGAAGGAGAGGAACGCCTTCATATGGACACCCCGAAATCGTAGAGTTCATGTTCAATGATGTATTCGGCCAGCGCAAAATCCTCGTCCTCGTCGATGTCGATGAGCTCGACGGGGTTGTCGATGAGCTCATAGTGGAGCCAGCGCATTTCCCGGTTGAGGACTCTCGCCCCGACGAAATTTCCAAGGAGTCGGCAATACAGGTTGAGTTCGTCCCGGCGTGTGCAGGGCGGCAGCTCGATCCTGTCGTTTTCCGTGAACAGCCTGTTGAGGTCCACATCCGGCATGACGGCGGTGGAGCAGCAGCCCGCCTTGCGGGTCATCTCGACGTAGCGAGTCATGGTTTTGACGTTGCGGAAGAGCGAGGTGGGATACAGATCGATAAAGACCCCGAGAGGATATCCCTCGGTGAGCAGGAAGTGCTTTGCGTAATAGGAGGCCAGGCCCGGTGACGCGTCGTCGCTGGCCAGTTCCGCAGGGCGGATGAAGGGCGCCTCGGCGCCGTACTGTTCGGCTATCCTGGCGTATTCCCGGCTGTCCGTATTGACGATGACACGATCGACCGGCAACGCTTTGGCGATGGCGATGGTGTAGGCGATGAGGGGGACGCCGCATATTTCCCGGATGTTCTTGTGGGCGATGCGGGTGGAGCCTGCCCGGGCGGGGATGTGCACCACGGTCTTGTCGTGGGGGCCGGACATGTATTCCCCGTACTGCTCCGCCCTGATCCGATCGTGTTTGAAATATGTCTGTGAGATGTGGCGTTGCGAGTCCTCGAGTGTATATGCCATGAGGAATTGCTCCTTGTCTTTGTTCGTTGCCCGGCCGCCGTCAGCTCAAGAATAAAGTGATGCCGCGCGCGTTAGCGAAACCGGGCCGCGTCCCGCCGATGAAGCGGGCTATTCCGCCTGTCCGGCCACCAGCCGCAGGCAGTCTATGGTTTTCCCGATGTTTATCCCGGGATCGAGGTTCCTGCGGGCGAAGTCAAAGGCGGCCTCGCTCATTTCCCGCAACACGCGGCGGTTCGCCAACCGGACCAGGGCGCGCGCCAGGGCGTCCACGTCCCTGGGCGGAACAAGTATCCCGTTTTCACCGGAACGGATGAAGGTCTGCCTGCTTCCGGTGGCCAGAACCGGGCGTCCCATGCTCAGCGATTCGATGACGTCCCTGCCCCATGGCTGGCCCGCCGCGTCCGGGCGCACGATCAAGTGGCATTTTTTCATCTCTTCTTCCGGTTGGTCCGTGAAGCCTTTGAACACGACGGTTTCCCTGAGGCCGTTCTGTTCGATTTCCTCGGCCACGGCGTCATGGTAGCCTTGGTGGATTCCCACGGCTCCTCCCCAGATGCGGACCTGGACATTCGCTGCGCGCAACTCCCCGGCTGCCGCCGCGCACGCTTTTACCAGCTCCATCTGCCCCTTGATGGGGGTGATGTGGGAAAAGGCTCCGTAGACCAGCGAGTGGTCCTCTGGCAGGGGCGCGTAGCGCAACGGCCCCAACGGAGGGTTGAATACCATGCTGACCGGCAGGGAGAAAAGGCGGCTTGCCTGTTCTCTTTCCTCGGGAGAGATGGCGATCACCCTCGCCACCCTGGACTTCATGATAAGCCTTGTCAGCGGGAGCGATGCCGCTGGTTCCACAAGGACCTCCCTGGCGTGCAGGACGGCCTTGTAGCCTTTCAGCAAGGACGCTATGTGCAGCGTCGTGTAGCTGTTGTAGTGGATCACGTCCGGATTGAACGCTCGAACCTCCGCCGCCAGCCTTTTGAATTCGCCCAGTCTGGCGAGGGCCCGACCGACGTTCTTCCAGAATGGTATGGGGCAGGCGATCAGCCTTATGGGGAAATAGGGGATGTTGAAGAACCGGACGTCAACGCCCATGGCTGTGAGTTCTTCCACCTTACGCTTGGTCCTGGAAGGTTTTGCGATACTCATGATGCACAGGGAATGGCCTTGTTCAGCCAACGCCCTGGCAAGGACGAACAGGCTTTTAGCCGCGCCCCCGCTGTCGATATCCGGCGTGATGGATATGATCCTCATGCATGCCTCGCGCGCCGGGCCGTGGCGGGGTGCCGGGGGGAGGCCCCATGGAGGGCGGTCGGCCTGTCGGTTGCCTGCTCGATACCGTTGACCAAATGTTCCGGGCAGGCGGCAGGGGCGAGGCCCGAGACGTGCAGGGGATTGGCGCGGTAGCGGGGCCACGCCTTCCTATCCCCGGGAAGGCGCGCCTCGAAATTCCTGACCGTTCTTTCGTTGACGGCGAATCCGCCGATCTCCGCCTCGAAATCGACCGGCGCGGTGCGCATCATCTCGTGTGCGTCTGTAAACAGAGGCAGGGCATATGAATCACCGAGCGTTCGCACCCGCTCCTTTACCGTGTCGCATATCGCCGCGATCGCGGCGTTGCTCACATCCCGGTTGGCCGGAATCAGGGCGTATTTTTGGGCGATGCGGTTATACCCCATCGAGGCGAATCTCTGCACTCCATCCTCCTGCTGATCATTTTGTGACGGTGACCAGATGTTCGTGCAAACATTGTTCCTCTTTGCCTCGAACCGTCATGGCCGTTTAACCGCGCAGGTAAAAAAGGTTTGTCGGTCAGGGCATGGCGCAACCTCTACAGTCATTGGCGTGTTTGCGCAACGCGCCGCCGCCGGAACCCGTTTGATATGTGTGGACCTTCACCGCAAAACATACTACGAGATATTTTCAGTCCGTGCGCGGACACATCACCGAAGACATGAAACCGAAGCAGGGGAGCACGCGAAACCGGATGGTTGAACTCGTTCGTGCGGCCAAAGCCGCGACCATGATACCCGGCGCGCCCGTCATCAAGGACGCGGCCATTCTCGTCGATCAGGGGATAATCAGGGAGGTCGGCACGTTCGCGTCCCTGGGCAAGGTCCACACTGGCGACGTTCTCGATCTCGGGGACGTTTTCCTTTGTCCCGGCCTGGTCAACGCCCATTCCCATCTGGAACTGGCGCACCTGCGGGGCAAGTGCCCTTCGGGCCGTGGATTCGTCGTCTGGGTGGAGGATCTGCTCAAGCAGCCCATATTCGATCTCGAACCGGACGCCCTGGACGAAGCCGTCAAGGAATTGAAGCGGACCGGGACCGTTATGGTAGGGGACATCGCCACCCGTTTCGCCAAGGAGATGGCCGGAATGCTCGCCGCATCCGGCCTTTTTTTCGCGGTTTTCTGCGAAGCCATCGGCGAGACCGTTCCGAAGCGGACGTTCATTCCCTCGGGCGAGTTCGAGGCCGGGTTCCTGTCCGTGGCCGGGCATTCCCTGTACACCACCCACAGGAACGTGCTCCGGGCCGCCAAGAAGGAGAGCCGGGAACGGGGGCTGCCCTTTTCCCTGCACCTGGCCGAGCATGACGACGAGGTCGCCATCATGGCGGGCGAGCCGAGCGCCTTCCTGGACCTGCTCCAGGCGCGCGGCCGTCTGCTCGACTTCGAGCCGCCGAGGAAGCGGCCGGTCCGGCAGGCCCTTGATCTCGGCCTGCTCGACGAGACCACCCTGGCCGTGCACTGCGTGAAGGTCACGGACGAGGACATCGTCGCCGTGCGCGAAACCGGGGCCACGGTATGCCTGTGCCCGCGCTCCAACGAGTTCATCGGCGTGGGCCGCGCCCCGTGGGAGAAGTGGTTTGCCTCGGGCACGCCCCTTTGCCTGGGAACGGACTCTCTGGCCTCCAACCATGACCTCGATCTGTGGAACGAGGCTCTGTATATCAAGAAAAATTTCGACGGCGAGCTGTCCCTGGAGGATGTGCTTGCCATGGTGACCCGCAACCCGGCGCGCATTCTGGGCGCGGGCGACACCCTTGGCACGCTGGAACCGGGCAAGGTCGCTTCCTTTGCCCTGGTGCCGGATACCCTACAAGCGTTATTCTAGGATTGTCGGAGGCAGAAACGACATGAAATGGTTACACAAGGACCTGCTGGACGTGTCCCGGCTCTCCAAGGCGGAGGTCATGGCGATCTTCGAGACGGCGGGGCGTTTTCAGGAATTGCAGGAACGGCCGGTCAAAAAGGTGCCCACCCTCAAGGGCCGCAGCGTGGTGCTTTTCTTCGCCGAGCCGAGCACGCGCACCAAGACGAGCTTCGACGTGGCCGGGAAGCGGCTGTCCGCCGATACGTTCTCGCTGGCCAAGAGTTCATCCAGCCTGACCAAGGGCGAGTCCCTCAAGGACACCGCCCTGACCCTCCAGGCCATGGCCCCGGACGCCATCGTCATCCGGCACTGGTGCTCGGGCGCGGCCCGGTTCATGGCGGACCGGCTGGACTGCTCGGTCATCAACGCGGGCGACGGACGGCACGCCCATCCCACCCAGGCCCTCTTGGACTCCTTCACCCTGCACCAGGAGTGGGGCGACCTGAGCGGCAGGACCATTCTTATTCTCGGCGACATCGCCCACAGCCGCGTGGCCCGCTCCAACGTCATCCTGCTCAACATGCTCGGCGCGAAGGTCCGGCTTTGCGGCCCGCGTACCCTCCTGCCTCCGGCGGTGAGGAATTGGCCGGTCGAGGTCTACTCGGACCTGGACGAGGCGGTCAGGGGCGTGGACGCGGTCATGTGCCTGCGTTTGCAGCTCGAACGCCAGAAGGACGGTCTGCTGCCCGACCTGCGCGAATACGCCAGGACCTACGGGCTGGGCATGAAGCATGTCGAGCTGGCCAATCCGGACGTGCGCATCATGCACCCCGGGCCCCTGAACAGGGGGGTGGAAATCAGCTCCGAGCTGGCCGACACCGCCAATTCCCTCATTCTCGATCAGGTGGCCAGCGGCGTGGTCGTGCGCATGGCCCTGCTGTTCCTGTACATGACCAGGAAGGGCGAAGAGTAGAATACCGCCTCCGGCGAAGTCGTTCATTGGAAAAGCAATCCCTTCGCGGGCGGCAGACCCCGCGAAGCGGCACAAAAAGTTTTGGAGATTCCCGAGAACCTTTTCCAAAAGGTTCTTGGGCCCCCGGAGGGGCCCCCGGCAGGGCCGCCGGAGGCATATACAGGAGGCAGACATGGCCAAGATAGATTTGATTGTCAGACGAGCCAAATTGGACGGACAGGATGTGGACGTCTTTGTTTCCGAAGGCAAGATCGCGGAAGTGAAACCCTCGGCCGAGACCCTCGAAGCGGGCGACGCCGTGGTGGAGGAGGCCTTCGGGCTGACTCTTTTGCCGTCCATGACCGATGTGCATGTGCATCTGCGCGAGCCGGGGTTCGAATACAAGGAGGACGTCGAGTCCGGCCTGCGGGCCGCCGCCTGGGGCGGGTTCTCCAACATCATGTGCATGGCCAACACCAAGCCGGTGAACGACAACGGCGCGGTCACCGAGTTCATGCTCGACAAGGCGCGCAAACATTGGCCCGACGGCCCGAGGCTGTTCCCCATCGGCGCGCTGACCAAGGGGTTGCAGGGCAAGGAGCTTGCGCCCATGGGCGAGCTGGCCGAGGCCGGATGCGCTGCTTTTTCCAATGACGGCGTGCCTGTGGAGTCCACCAAGATATTCCGTCTGGCCGTGGAATACGCCTCTGACTGGGACCGCGTGGTCATCGACCATTGCGAGGACCCGTATCTGGGCGTCGCCGCGGGCGTCAACGAGGGCGAGGTGTCCAGCCGCCTGGGCCTGCCCGGCCAGCCCGACGTGGCCGAGGCCATGCAGGTGGCGCGCGACATTCTGCTCGCCGAATATTTGGACCTGCCCATTCATCTGGCGCATATCTCCTGCCGCCGGTCCGCGGACCTCATCCGCTTCGCCAAGTCGCGCGGCGTGAAGATTTCCGCCGAGACCACGCCGCATTACCTGACCATGACCGAGAACATCCTCGAAGCCGAGGCCACGGAATTCGACGCGCTGGCCAAGGTCAATCCGCCCTTGCGCACCGAGGACGACCGGCAGGCCATGATCGAGGCCCTGAACGACGGGACCATCGACTGCCTGGCCACGGACCACGCGCCCCACGCGGGCTACGAGAAGGAGACCGAGTTCGACGTGGCTCCCTGCGGCATCACCGGACTGGACACGGCGCTTTCCGTGACCTGGGGGCTGGTTCGCGACGGCGTGCTCACGCGCGAGGCCTTTCTCCGCGCCTGGACCACGGCCCCGTGCGGGATATTCAAGCTGCCGGTGAACGCGTTCAAGCCCGGCGACCCGGCGGACTTCTTCCTGTTCGACGAGGACGAGGACTGGACCGTCTCTCCGGCCACCCTGCATTCCAAGGGCAAGAACACTCCCTTGCTCGGCTCCGTTCTGAAGGGACGGGTAAAAACCCATTTCATTGCGGGCAAAAAGGTTGTATAGCAGGATTTCCCGGTAACCTATAAGGCCCGGGAGCCGCGTCGGGGCGATGCCTTTTTTTGCGGCGCGGCCAGCCAACGATTCAAAGTGAGGCCGTCCGTTTCGAGCCTGTCGGGACGGCCGAGAGAGGAATGATATGAGCCAGCCTTTCAAAGATGCTGTCGGCTTTTGCAAAACCATCATGCGCAACGGGTTTGACGCATATATCATCAATGCCCGACTCCAGGCGCTTACCCTGGACGAAACGGGCAGCGAGCAGGAATTGGACATTTGCACCGAGGCCACGTTCGACGAGTTGAAGAAATACTTCCCCACCATGGAGGAGTCCGGCGACAAGGGAATCCTCGGCACCCTCGTGGAAGGGGGCGTGACCTACTACTTCTACCCCGCGTCCACCGAAGTGGCAGCCTACACGGACGAGGAGGTCTCCACCATGACCCCCCGGCTGATGAAGCGGCTTGAGCGGCGCGGCGACATTCCCCTGTCCGCCGTCTGCCCGTTCATTCCCCGGGCCAAGGAGACCTACGCCGATTTCGCGGACTTCACCGAGGGACAGATCCGCTTCAAGGGAATGCCCGACCAGGCCCTGAAAAAGGACTACTCCCTGGCCTACCGCGCCATGCGTTTCGCGGCCAATTTCGACAAGGAAATCGAGGCCAACTCCTGGATCGCCATTGTGCGCAACTCCCGCCGCGTGCTCGACTACGTGCCCATGTCCGACTTCCTGGACGAATGGCGCAAGGTCGAGGCCGAATCCATGCACAAGTTCTTCGGCCTGCTTTTCGACTCCATGCTCCTGCACGGGCTTATCCCGGAGATCGCGGCCCTGTCCCGCGTCCGGCAGATCAAGAATGCCGAGGAGGGCGTCGAGGAGACTGTTCTGGAACACACCCTGGACGTCATGAAGGCCTATCCCGAGGAGCTTCCCTTTGACTGGTTCGGCACCGTGGCCTGTCTGTTCCACGACATCGGCAAGCTCTACACCGCCGAATTCTACGAAGACCGCTGGAATTTCCTCCAGCATCACCGCGTGGGCGCCAAGGTCACCCGCAAGGTCCTCAAGCGTCTCCGCTTCGAGGAGCAGGATATCGATCTCATCTGCGAGCTTGTTCAGAACCACATGCGCCCCCATTTCATGCTCACCGACAAGGGCATTCGGCGGCTGCGCTCCCTGGACGAATACCCGCGCATCATGGAGATGGTCCGCGCCGACATCAAGGCACGCAACGGCTCCTGGCGCGAATTCAACCACAACCTCAAGATGGCCGAGCGCGCCGATATCCCGGATCTCGAACTCGAACCGCTGCTCGACGGCAATCGGATCATGGAGCTGGCCAAGCTCAAGCCCGGTCCGGCCATCGGCAAGATCCGCGATCAGCTCCTTGAGGCTCAGGTCCGCGACGACGTGGCCACCCTTGAGGAGGCCGAACGGTTTGTCCTGGATTACGTGGACGAACACCGCCTGTACTAGGCCCGTACCAAGCCCAATGAAAAACGCCCCGCCGCATCGTCGGCCGGGGCGTTTTTTTGTGGGCAAGGGCGGACGTTGGAGCCGCCTTCGGGATGCCAGGTGATTTTGTCTCCGGCGGACAGAGGTGGGACCGCTTGCGTCTTCATTGCCGCTCTGTCGGGCGGAAGGGGCGGGGCGCGGAGGAATGTTGTATTGATACGGAATTCGGGCGGAGCAGGAAAAAGCCGACCCTTTCGAGTCGGCTTGCAAAAAGCGCGGGGTGGGGTCTAGACCGTTATGCTGGCCAGCTGCGGGGCGGCGTCACCGGGCACTGCCTGATAGGCTTCCAGGGCTTGGTTCATGCTCGCCTTGGCTGGATTGAACCGCGCTTCAAGCCGGGTGGTCAGGTCCTGAAGCTGGGCCACGTTGTCGAGTTCGCCCTTGAGCTGCTCCAGAAGATTGTTGAGTTCTTCCAGGGGGTCGGCGTCGGCTTCGTTCGAGTCTTGCGCCGCCTTGAGGAAGAATCTGGCGTTGACGTCCTGGGTGGCTGAGTCGCCGCCGGAAGATTCGGCGACGTGGAAAATCTCGTTTTGGCCGTTGTCGAAGAACTCGTTCAGGGCCGTGTTGATGCCGGAATTGAACTGGGAGATGGCCGCGTCGCCAGCGGCAACGCCGAAATTGCGGTCGATGAACTTGAGGACGTTGAGCAGGCCGTTGCCCAGGGTGTCCTCGTTCACGCCGGAGGAGGTGGCCTGAACGATCATTCCGGCGGCCGCGGCGGCGGTGTCGTCGCCGAACCGTTCGCGCAGCCAGTCCATGGTGGAGGCGAGCTGGTCGCGCAGCCCGTCGGTGTCCTTGGCCTCGCCGTTTTCGTCCGTGACATCGCCCATGCGGCGGATGATCTCGTTGGCGAAGGTCTCACCCAGCGTGCGGGGGAAATCTCCCGACTGCTTGTCCGCCTGTCCGGGGGCATGGGCCAAAGCCCTGGCCGCCGGAGTCAGTCCGTCCTTGGCCGGGTTGGACACGGCGATCTGTCCCAGGCGCAGCCCATGGCTGTCGTCCAGCAGCTTGGACGCGTTCCCCAGGTCCTCGCCCTGGTCGGCCCGCGTCTTGAGCTGATGCATGAACCCATAGTTCATATGTGCGCCGGAGATAATCATGCACCTCTTATCGGTGTCCCCGACGAATTCTTTATACCTTCATTATCAAAAAAACGGTTCATCGCGTTTTACGGCGGTCGGCCCCTGCCCGGAAGACCGGGCAGGGGCCGCTTGTCGGACAGGCTTCGTCCTTTTTTGATGGGGTCGCGCGGCAGGTGAAACCGCCCGCCTTGACGGCGTCCTACTGTTTGGCCATGCGCCTGATTGAGCCGTCTTCCATTTCGATGACGGTGTCCGCATAGGCCGCGTATTGCTGGTCGTGGGTCACCATCACCACCGCCAGTCCCTCGTCGTTGAGTTCCTTCAGGAGGGTCAGGATTTCCTCGCCCGTTCGCTTGTCCAGGCTGCCGGTGGGTTCGTCCGCGAAGAGGCAACGCGCTTGTTTGACAAGCGCCCGCGCAATGGCGGCCCGCTGCTGCTCTCCACCCGAGAGCATGGAAGGCAGGCGGTCCCATTTGCCGCCCAGGCCGACGCGCTCAAGGCATAGTTTGGCTTCCTCTACATGACGCCGGGCCACTGGGCGCAGTCCGTTCATGAAGGGGAGCAGCGCGTTTTCCAGCACCGAGAGGTAGGGGAGCAGGTGGTGGAACTGGAAGATCACGGCAAAGTCCTTGTGCCGGATAGTGTTCAGTTTTCCGTCCCCGATCCGCACGATGTCGGCGTCGTTGTAGAACACGCTGCCGGAGTCGGGCTTTTGCAGGGTGGAGAGGATGTGCAGCAGGGTTGTTTTTCCGGAGCCGGATCTTCCGACAATGGAAACGAACGCTCCTTCTTCCACGGTGAGGGAGACGTTCGCCAGAGCCTTTGTCGGGGTCCCTTCGCCATAAAACGTCTTGGATATGTTTTCAGCTTTGAGCATGTCGCCTCCTACAGGCTGAGCAGGGCTTCGGAAGGTTCCACCTTGGCAGCCTTCCATGCGGGGATGAGGGCCGCGGTCACGGACAGGCCGGCCATGACGGCGCAGACGCCGCCGTATCGCAGCCAGTCGAAGGCGATGTCCGCATCGGCGGCCACGTCCAGGACATCCAGTATGCGGAAGGAGACGGCGTAGCCCGCGACATAGCCCGCGGCCCCCGCCAGCACCCCAATGAAAAAGGCCTCCACGCAGAAGATGGCGAAGACCTGTCCCCTGGCATAGCCGAGGGAACGCAGGATGCCGATTTCCTTCTTTCGCTCGTTCACGGCGGAAAGCATGGAGACGCCGACCATGGCCGAGGCCGTCAGGAGGATGACGAGACTGACGATCATGGCGAGATCCTTGACAAAGGTGACGGAATACATGCGCTGCTTGACCACGCTCTGGAGGGCGTTGACGCGCATGTCCGGCAGGGCTTCCCGTATCTGGGCGACGATGTCCTCGATGGGGCAGCCCGAGCAGAGGGCGGACACCTCCACGAAGTGGATGCGGTCCGGCGTGCCCATGGTCTGCTGCAACGAGGCGAGGTCCGTGATGAGCATCTTGTCGTCGTCACCGCCGGTTTGGTGCAGGATGCCGGTGACCGTGTAGGCGTCGGGGCCGAGCCGCACCACGTCGCCGATGCCGAGCCCCAGCCGCGCGGCCGCCACCGATCCAGCGAGCATCTGCCTTTCCGCTTCGGGATACGCGCCGTCGATAGCCCAGTAGCTCTTTATGCCGAGCTCCTCCTGCCAATGGACGCCCACGACGCCCACGCGGTGATCCCGGATCACCGTTGAGGTGATGAACTTGGGCGCGATTGCCGCGATGCGGTCCTTCAGACCGATGGATCGGATGGCCTCCACCGTTTCCGCGCCGGGCAGGGAGTGCTCTCCCATGTTCATGGCGCCCAGGGTGAAGCCTCCGTAGGACACGGCCAGGGTCTCCACCTTGGGGGCCACCAGGATGTTGGCGCCATAGGCCGTCAGTTTCTTTTCCAGGCTGTCTCCTATGACGCGCGACACGTCGTCCAGGGAGACCACGCTCATCACACCCAGGGTGAAGACGAGCGCCAACAGCCCTGTACGCCATGGCTTGCGCCGGGAATTCCTCAAGGGAATGGTCAGTATGTTCATGACCGCCCCTAGAAGAAACGGGCGCCGGACAGGATGTCCGCCGTCTGGATGCGCACGGAGCCGTCATCCCGGGTTCGTTTCAGCGGGGCCGGGTTGCAGCCGCCTTCGGCCACGTTTATGCGGCTTGAGTGAAAGCGCATACCGCAATTGTTGCACCGCACGAAATCGCCTTCCAGGCTGTATCCCTTGCGGGATTCGTAGCACACGTCGCAGGCGTCGAAGGCCGCGCGAACCACGCCGTCGTTGCTTTGCAGCAGGAAGAACCGGATGTCCTTGCCGTTGTCGGCGAGTTTGTAGAAGTGGATGTCGCCGTCATCGACCTTGTCGACGGGAATGATGACGGCCCCGTCTTTGGGGGTGACGCTCTCGTAGCCGTCGCTGAACAGGCTGAAGGCCAAGGAGTTGTTGGAAGTCCAAAGGATCGCGGCCATGAAGACGGCCAGGCAACAGACGATATTTCGAGTGAATCGGTAAGTTTGCATTGTAGCTCCTCGCATGTCTGCGCGCAGTGGTTTGCCTGCGCGAAAACGGTCGGTCCCGATTGGGAATCAAGTGTTTCCCATCATGTTCGTACGGGAAACGGGCAATGAATCGGAAAGGAAAGTGGTGGCGTCGGAACGCGGGGAGTCTAAATCCGGAAGGACATGATGCGAAGGAAGAGGAAAAGACGCGGCAAGGGGGTGCCTCGCGCGGGCCTGACGGTGTCCTGGTGGGCAGGGGCGTCCGCACGGCGGGCGTTTCGGGCGTCGGCCGCCCCGTGGTGGGCGACGAGCTGCTTCGTCGTGGGCGCGGGCACTAACCCGTCCGTGTTCGTCAGGGGCGTCCCCGGGGTGTGCGAACAGATGCAATCCCCGTCAACGTCGACCGGCTCCATGACAGGCACGGGGCAACAGGACCCGGCCGGGGCCGGGGCTTTCCCATGCATGGGCATGGGGCGGGGCGAATCTCCCTTGGCGCAATGGGCGCATCCGGCCTGACCGGAGCAGACCGTGTCCCCGGCCTGGACGGTCTTCGCGAACGCGGCGGGATACGCAAGCAACCCGGCGATGAGGAGAAGGCACAGCGCCATTTTCGGAACGATTCGCATTACTGTTTTCTATACCGTGATTTCCGAAAAGTCAAAAAAACAGACTTCCAAGGTCGGGTATGGCCCAACCCATCGGATGTCCATGTTTAATTGCGCCGCAACATGGCGGGAAGCTGCAATGCGGAGGCAAAAAAAAGAGGCCGGATTTCTCCGGCCTTCCGATGATTCAATGCGCTTGGGACCGCGTCTATTCCGCGCCCACGTGCATCCTGAAAGCCTGGAGGGTGTTGACCATGAGCTGGGCGATGGTCATGGGGCCGACGCCGCCCGGGACCGGGGTGATGGCGTGAACCTTGTCCTTGAGCCCTTCGAAGTCGCAGTCGCCCGCCAGTCCCTCGTCGGTGCGGTTGATGCCCACGTCGACCACGACCGCGCCTTCCTTGACCATATCGGCGGTCACGAAGTTGGGCTGGCCGATGGCGGCGAAGACGTAGTCGGCTTCGAGGCATTCGGCCTTGAGGTTGGCGGTGCGGGAGTGGCACAGGGTCACGGTGGCGTTGGCACAGGGGCCGCTCTGGGAGAGCATCATGGCCAGGGGCTTGCCCACGATGTTGGACCGGCCGATGACCACGGCCTTCTTGCAGGCGGGGTCGAGGCCGTAGCGTTTGAGCAGGTTGATGACGCCCGCCGGGGTGCAGGGCTTGAAGCCGGGCAGGCCCAGGGACATCTTGCCCACGTTGACCGGGTGGAAGCCGTCCACGTCCTTGTCCGGGTCGATCAGGTCGAGGATCTTCTGGGAGTCGAGCCCCTTGGGCAGGGGCAGCTGGACCAGGATGCCGTCCACCGAGACGTCGCGGTTGAGTTCCTGGATGAGCCCTTCCAGCTCGTGCTGGCTGGCTGTTTCGAGCCGATGGGGAATGGACCGGATGCCGCAGTCCGCGCAGGCGCGTTCCTTGTTGCGCACGTAGACCTGGCTGGCCGGGTCTTCGCCCACCAACACCACGGCCAGTCCGGGTTTGCGGCCGTACTTGGCCTCAAGCTGTTCAACTTCTTCCCTGATTTCGGCGCGAATGGTCGCGGCCGTTTCCTTTCCGTCAAGCAGAATCATGTCTCTCTCCGCGTTTGAAATATTGGAATGCCGTACTAGCGCTGGTCGCTACGTAGAGAAAAAGGGCGCGGAAGGCAAGCCGCGGGCATGATATTCCGGGACCGCCGGGGACCGGCCGGATGTGGAAACGCCCCGGCTATCCATCGGAGCGGCGGCAAAAAAACTGGAGGGGAGAGGAGATGGGAGCACAAGAAAGGGGAAGAGGGAGCGCCTTGTTGAAAAGGCTTCCCTCTTCCCCTCGTTTATTCGTGGAGACGGCTACTCTTCGAAGAAGCTGCTCGCCAGGACGGGACCGTAGTAGATGCCATCCTCGTCGAGTTCTTCCTCGATGCGCAGGAGCTGGTTGTACTTTTCGAGCCTGTCGGAGCGGCACAGGGAGCCGGTCTTGATCTGGCCCGCGTTCACGGCCACGGCCAGGTCGGCGATGAAGTGGTCGCCGGTTTCGCCGGAGCGGTGGGAAACCACGTTGGTGTAACCGGCGGTCTTGGCCAGCTCGATGGTGTCCAGGGTCTCGGAGACCGTGCCGATCTGGTTGAGCTTGATGAGGATCGAGTTGCAGATGCCCCGGTCGATGCCTTCGGCAAGGATGTCCGGGTTGGTGACGAAGATGTCGTCGCCCACAAGCTGGAGGCGGTCGCCGAGCTTGTCGGTCAGGGCCTCCCAGCCGTCCCAGTCGCTTTCGGCCAGGCCATCCTCGATGGAGATGAGCGGGAAGCGGGAGGCGAGGTCGTCGTAGAAGTCGATAAGCTCGGCGGCGGTCAGGATCTTGTCCTCGCCTGCCAGGACGTACTTGCCGTCCTTGTAGAACTCGGACGCGGCCGCGTCGATGGCCAGGGCGACGTCGCGGCCGGGTTCGTACCCGGCGGCCTCGCAGGCGCGCATGATGTACTGGAACGCCTCGGCGTGGGAAGCGAGGTTCGGGGCGAAGCCGCCCTCGTCGCCGACGGAGGTGACGTGCTTGTCCTTGGCCAGGATGGACTTCAGGTTGTGGAAGATTTCCGCGCCCATGCGCAGGGCTTCGGCAAAGGTCTCCGCGCCCACGGGCATAATCATGAACTCCTGGATGTCCAGGTTGTTGGGCGCGTGCTCGCCGCCGTTGATGATGTTCATCATCGGCGTGGGCAGCACTTTGGCGTTGGTTCCGCCGAGGTACTGGTAGAGCGGCATTCCCATGAAGCTGGCGGCGGCGCGGGCCGCGGCCATGGACACGCCGAGGATGGCGTTGGCGCCCAGGCGGTCCTTGTTCTCGGTGCCGTCGAGGTCGATGAGCGCGTTGTCCAGGGTCACCTGGCGCACGGCGTCCATGCCGATGACCGCGCCGGCGATTTCGCCGCGCACGTTTTCAACGGCCTGGAGCACGCCCTTGCCGTTGTAGCGTTCTTCCTTGTCGCGCAGTTCCAGGGCCTCGCGGGACCCGGTGGATGCGCCCGAAGGCACGGCTGCCCGGCCGATGTCGCCGGATTCCAGAACCACTTCGCACTCCACGGTGGGGTTGCCGCGCGAGTCCAGAATCTCTCGCGCCCAGACGCCGGTGATGATGCTCATATCGATCTCCTTGAAATCAGGGTTGTACACGTTGCAAACAGTGAAAAACGGGCGGAGTCTAGAGGATTTTCCCCCGATGCTCAATTCCTTACTACGGATGCGCGGTAATGGGCAGTTATTTTTCGGCGGGGGTGAAGACTGACACGGAAACGGCACAGGGCCGCTCCCCGGCATCGTCCGCCGTTGCGCGCCAAGCGGGCTTTTCGCTTTCGGCGACGGGCGTTTCGTTCAGGCCTCGGACGCCTGTTCCGCTCCGCTGCCGGGAGCCGGGCGGCCTATCGGTTGTAGTAGGCCATCCACAGCCCTTCCATGACGAGATCGGGGCGCAGCTCGTTGATGGTTTCGGAGACCTGGGCGATGGTCGGGGCCAGACCGCCGGTGGCGACCACAAAGGGGTCTTCGAGTTTGGCGGAGAGTTTCTTGACCAGGCCGTCCACCATGGACGCGAAGCCGAAGACGAAGCCCTGATTGAGGCATTCGGCAGTGCTTTGGCCCCAGGAGAGGGCATCGCTCTTGACCGTGAGATCCACTTTGGGGAGTTTGGCCGTGCCCGAGGCCAGGGCCGAGGCCGAGGAGAGCAGGCCGGGGCAGATGAGGCCGCCCTTGAAGGCGTTATCCTGAACACAGGCGCAGGTGGTGGCCGTGCCGAAGTCCACGATGATGAGGTTCCTGTCGTCGTAGGTCATGCGCGCGGAGTAGCAGCCCACCAGGACGTCCGCCCCCACCTGTTCGGGGTGGGCGTACTCGTTGTCGATGTCGAGCGGGAGGTCGCGGCCCGCGAACAGGCATTCGCAATCCAGGAAGCGGGCGGCCATTTTGCGGAAGAGCGGGTCCAGGGGCGGGACCACCGAGGAGATCACGCACGCCTCGATGTCCGAGGGGACGACCCCCTCGCGCAGGAGGATGGATTCGATCTTGAGACCCCAGTCGTCGTCGGTGTTGGCCGGACGGGTGGGGAGGGTGTAGCTCTCGTTCAGTCCCTGGTCGTCGGCCAGACAGAGCTTGGTGTTGGTATTGCCCGCGTCGAACAGCAGCGTTTTGCCCATGTCGGTGTCTCCTCTGCGGGCTGTTCTATCCTTTTTGGAGCAAAAAACAAGGCCCGCGCCCGGGAGGGAGGGCGCGGGCCTGCGGCTGTGCGGGCCGCTAGAACCGTTCGAAGTCGTTGTCGTCGTCCATGTTCAGGTCAACGCCGCCGTTGGAGGGGGCGGGACTGACAGGCGCTGGAGCGGGCGCTGGGCGGCGGGGCAGGGGCTTGGCCTCGGGCCGGACCGCCTTGACCGTGACCCTGGCCAGCGGCTGTCCGGCGGCATCGCTGAGGCGGAAGTAACCGATGATCCGCTGCAACTGCATGGCGTGTCCCGACAGGGTTTGTGAAGCGGCGGCCACGTGTTCGGATTCGGCCGCGTTTTGCTGGACCACCCGGTCCAGCTCCAGGACCGCGTCCTTGATCTGCGTCGCGCCCGCGTTCTGTTCGTCGGAGCTGGCCGAGATTTCCCGGATGAGTTCGGCGGTGCGGGTGATGTCCGGGACCATCTTGTCGAGCATGGACCCCGCCTGTTCGGCGATGGCCACGGAGTTGGCCGACAGCTCGCTTATCTCGGCGGCGGCCACGCCGCTTCGTTCCGCCAGCTTGCGTACCTCGGCGGCGACCACGGCGAATCCCCTGCCGTGATCGCCCGCGCGGGCGGCTTCGATGGCCGCGTTGAGCGCCAGGAGATTGGTCTGGCGCGCGATGTCTTCGATGATGGCTATCTTGTCCGCGATCTGGCGCATGGCCGTCACGGTCTGGGTCACGGACCGTCCGCCCTCCTTGGCGTCGTCGGCCGCCTGGCGGGCGATGCGCTCGGTCTGCTGGGCGTTGGCCGAGTTCTGCTCGATGTTGGCGGTCATCTGCTCCATGGAGGCGGATACCTCTTCGACCGAGCTGGCCTGGCTGGACGCGCCCTCGGCCAGGGCCTGGGAGGTGTTGGTCAGCTCGGCGCTGCCCATGGTCACGGACTCGGCGGCGGCCTGGACCTGGGAGACCACTTCGCGCAGCCGTTCGCCCATGGCGTTGACCGCTTCGCCGAGGTCGTCCATCTCGTCGCGCATACGTCCCTTGCGCACGTCGAGCCTGGGCACGTCGAGGCTGCCCTCGTTGATGTCGGCCATGACCGTCACGGTGCTTCCGATGGCCGCGCTCATCTTTCGGGCGAAGAGAATGAAGGCGAGGACGCCCAGAAGGAGCATGACCACGCCGATGCCCACGGTCCACCATTTGGTGGACGCCAGCGCGCTTTCGGTGGCCCTTTGTCCTTCCATGAATTCGTCGAGATAGCCGGTGCCGAGGATGACCCAGTCCCAGGGCTCGAAGTACACGGCGCTGAGGATGGCCGTGCGCGGTCCGCCGTCAGAGGGCAGGCCGGTCTCGATGGTGACCACCTTGCCGTTGGCCTGCTTGGCCTTTGCGGCCAGATCCCTGTACACGGCCTCGCCCGAGGCGTTGGTCCGCGACAGGATGTCGGTCCCTTCGGCCTTGTTGTCCTTGTGCATCTTGATGACGCCCGCGGACGGCCCGGACCCGGCGAACACGGTCAGGAAGCCGGTGTCGCCGAGTCGGACTTCCTTGAAGGCGCGGCGCAGTTGCTCCACGCCCTCCTGGAGGATGCCGACGTACAGGCAGCCGATGACCTTGCCCGAGTAGTCGCGGATGGGCCGGTACTGCGTGAGGTACCAGGCGTTGACCACAAAGGCCGTGCCCCGGAACGTCTCGCCGGACTTGATGGCTCGGGCCACCGGCGAGGAGTCGGGGATATAGGTCCCCACTGCCCGCGTGCCGTCGGTTTTGAGAATGTTGGTGGCCACGCGCAGGAGGTCGCCGTTGTCGTTCATGGTCTGGAAAACGGTGCAGGTGGTTCCGGTCAGTTTCATTATGCCGTCCACCAGGGGGGTGGGAACTCCCGGGGCGCTGTTCTGTCCCAGCCAGGTGGAGCCGAGGGCGAGCTTGGGAAGGGACACGGTCGAGGTCGTCTTGCTGATCTGGTTGACCGCCTTCCATTCCACTGTCTCGGGGAGGATGTTGAGCCCGCCGCCGCGCCGTTCCAGGTCAAGAACCACGCGCATGTCGTTTTCGAGCTGCTTGACCAGGGTGGCGTGCTGGGTGTCCAGCAGGTTGCGGGCATCGTCCACGGCCAGGGTCATCTGCGCCTGGGCCTGGAGGTCGAAATGCGTGGAAAGGGTTTCCGAGACCTTGGAACTCTGCCACAGGAGAATGCCGAGAATGCACGCCACTGTCGTGCCCACGAGGGCGGTTCCGAGCAAGGTCAGCTTGGGGCCTATTTTCATTGGTATTCCTTTGGTTGCGAGAATGAGTAATGATGGGAAAAAACGTAGCAAGGGCGATGCGGCGGTCAATTATAATGTGGCGGACGATCTTGGCGCGGAACCGGGGAAGAGATCGGTTGAGTTGTGTCCGTTGGGGAAATCACCTATAACGGCGAAGTCATATAAGCCCTTCACAAGGAGTGACGTCGTGAATCCCGCTTCCCTCATACCATTGGCCGAACCCATACCCGTGCATTGGGCCTGGTTCGACGTTTTGCTCATCGTGACCTTCACGGCCCATGTGCTGTTCATGAACGCCATGCTCGGCTCGGCCGTCATCGGCCTGGCGCAGGCGGCGCGCGGCCGGGATTCCCTCATTCGCGCCGTGGGCATGAAACTGCCCCCGCTGCTCGCCCTGACCATCAACCTGGGCGTGGCCCCGCTCCTCTTCCTCCAGGTCAACTACGGCAACTTCGACTACGTCAGCTCCGTGCTCATGGGCGGCTGGTGGCTGGCCGTGGTCTTCGTGCTGCTTTATTCCTACTACGGATTCTACCTGTACAAGTTCAAATACGAGGCCATGGGCAAGACCCTGCGCCTGGCCCTGTTCGGCTCGTCCGTGCTCGGCCTGCTCTACGTGGCCTTCATGTTCTCCAACAACATGACCCTCATGCTACGGCCCGACGGCTGGCAGCCGTATTTCGACGGCCACGGCGGCTTCCTGAACTGGCGCGATCCGGCCATCTATCCCCGCTTTCTGCACATGATGGTCGGGACCGTGGCCGTGGGCGGCCTGTTCGCAGCCCTGCTCGGACGGCACAAGGGGAACGAAGAGTTCGTCGAGACCGGCATGTGGTGGTTCACCCGGGCGACCATCGTCAATCTGGCAGTGGGCGTCTGGTTCCTGGTCGCGCTGCCGACCCGGGTGCTTCTCGCCTTCATGGGCGGTTCCCTCCCTGCCACCCTGACCCTGGCCGCCGGAGTCCTCTCGGCGGGCGTCATGCTCGTGGCGGGCTTCCGGGCCGATCCCCGGCGCACCGCGGCCTGGGCCGTCATTACCGTGTTTTTCATGGCCTGCGCCCGCCACTGGGTGCGGACGCTGTACCTGGAGCCGTGGTTCAAGATCGAGACCGTGCCCGTGACCAACCAGTACGGCTCCTTCTATCTCTTTCTCGGATTCGTCGTTGCGGGCGGGGGGCTCGTCGCCTACATGCTCAAGCTTTATTTCAAATCGCGGCAGGGGAGGGCGTAAGTCATGGAATATCCCATCTGGCAACTGACCACTCTGGGCGGCGGCTTCTGGATCGCCGTCATCGCCACCCTGCATGTCTACGTGGCCCACTTCGCGGTGGGCGGCGGCCTGTTCCTGGTCCTGACCGAGCGGGCGGCCTACAAGTCCAATAACCCTCATCTGTTGCAGTATGCCAAGAAGCACACCCGCTTCTTCCTGCTCCTGACCATGGCCTTCGGCGGCGTGTCCGGCGTGGCCATCTGGCTGACCGTGGCCCTGCTCGCGCCGGAGGCGACCATCACCCTCATCCATCAGTTCGTGTTCGGATGGGCCGCCGAGTGGGTCTGTTTCCTGGGCGAGATCGTCGCTCTTATCATCTACTATTACGCCTGGGATTCCATGGACCGCCGCGACCATATGGCCGTGGGCTGGCTCTATTTCCTGTTCGGCTGGCTGTCCCTCTTCCTCATCAACGGGATCGTCGGCTTCATGCTCACCCCGGGCCGGTGGATCGAGACCAAGAGCTTCTGGGACGGCTTCTTCAACCCGTCGTTCTGGCCCTCGCTGGTCTTCCGCTCCTTCTTCTCCGCCGTGTGCGCGGGGCTGTTCGGCTTTGTCACGGCCACCCGCATCAAGGACGAGGCCACCCGGCTGCGCACCGTCCGGGTCTGCTCGGCCTGGACCGTGTTCGGCGTGCTGGCCGTGTTTCTGTCCGGCTGGTGGTACGTGGCCGCCATGCCGCCCGAGCAGTATGAGATGATCGTGTTCAAGTCGAACCGCGTGTCCGACTTCATGCGGTATTTCTGGATATTCGGCGCGGCCACCCTGGTCGGCGGTCTGCTCCTGGCCGTGAAGACGCCCCGGCGCATGTCTTTTGCCCTGGCCCTGGTGGTCCTGGTGGTCGGCCAGGGGCTGTTCGGCTCCTTCGAGTTCATCCGCGAGGCGGGGCGCAAGCCGTACCTCATCTGGGATACGGTCTATTCCTCCTCCATCCTCAAGGCCCGCGTGCCGGTAATCAACCAGCAGGGGGCCATCGCCTCGGCCAAGTGGGCTCCGCCCGAGCTGGCCGACGGCATCACCGAGGAGAACGCCAAGATCGCGGGCGCGTTCCTTTTCCAGCTCGAATGTTCGGCCTGTCACTCGATTCACGGCCCCATGAACGAGATCACGGCGCGCACCGCCCAGTATAACGTGGACGGCATGGACGCCTTCCTGACCGGCATGGGCAAGCTCAACAAATACATGCCGCCTTTCATCGGCAATTCCGAGGAGCGTATGCTCCTGGCCCGGTACATCGCCGAGGACCTGAACGGCCACGCCCCAGAGGAACCCGTTGCGATGCCCGAGATGGCCGAGCCGCCGTCCGCACCCTTTGATCCCGATACCTCGGAATACGTCCTGGTGGGTTGGTGCGCGCGCGGCATGGGCTTCTTCTCGCAGAACGACAAGTGGACCCTGTTGCCGCCGTCCAACGTCATCCGCGCCCAACTGGTGTTGCGCGACCCCGCGCCCGAGCGGGTCATGGACGGCGTGACCATCACCTATTCCATCGAGGCGGACCAGGATTCCCCGGCCCTGACCGGCACGCTTGAGGCCGACGCGGACGCGGGCCGTTTCGAGGCAAGGGTGTCCATCCCGCCTTACGCCAAGGGCGAATACAATCCGCTCCCCGTGGTCACCCTGACCGCGAAGGACGGCTCCGGCGCGGTTCTGGCCACAACCATGGTCGCCGCGCCCACCTCCGACCAGATGGGCTGCTTCAACTGCCACAGCGGCGGAATGATGCAGGACGGGTCCGGCATGGCCTCCGCCACGGTGGAGAACATTCTGGCCACCCATGACCGCATGAATTCCACCAAGCTGGCGCAGACCAAGGGCGTGGTGGAGTGCGTCTCCTGCCACGACGATTCCATCCAGGGAGTGGAGAACAACGCCGACAAGCCCAATCTGTCCGCAGCCATACACGGTGTGCACGCCGTCTACATGGCCGGGCGCGAGGCCGAAGGCTCCTGCCTCAAGTGCCATCCCCAGTCCACCCTGCGGGGCCAGCACGAGCTGCTCGGTTTCACCTGTACCGACTGCCACGGCGAGATCGAGGACCTGGCCGTTTCCCTGCTCAGGGCGGAACAGGAACGGGGCGTCCCCGGCGCGGACCGTCTTCTGGCCCGGATCACGCCGCGGACCATGACCAACAGCGAGGCCATCAAGCCGCGCCGTCCCTGGGTCAACCAGCCCGACTGCCTGACCTGTCATGTGGACTTCGCGCCGCCCGAGACCGATTCGGCCTTCAACGTCTGGACCGAGGACGCGGACGGACTCTTCGCCGCCCGGCGCGACGACATGGACGCCATGAACTGCGGCGCGTGCCACGGTTCGCCCCATGCCGTTTATCCGGCTTCGCCGCGCGACAACATGCAGCCCATGCAGTACATGGGCGAGGCTCAGGCGCTCGGCGCGGGCGGAACCTGCACCGTCTGTCACGTGGAGAGCATGGAGGACCCGGTTCACCATCCGGGCATGGGACTGGATTAGGGCGGCCCGGACCGCCCGCGCGGGGCTTGTGCCCGCATGAAGCCGGACCGGTTCCCGGCGGCCGTCGGCCGCCCGGTTCCCGGTCCGGATTTTTTCGGGGGAGCGGCCAGGGGCCGCGCTATTCGGACAGCACGGGCGCGATCCGTTCCAGCGCCCAGTCGATGTCCTCCTTGGCGATGACCAGGGGCGGGGCGAAGCGGATGATCGTCTCGTGGGTCTCCTTGCAGAGGAGCCCGGTTTCCTTGAGCCGTTCGCAGTAGCGGCGCGCGCCGCCCGCGTCGGCATGGAATTCCACTCCTATCAGCAGGCCCCGGCCTCGAACTTCCTTGATCTTGGGATTGTCGATTCGCCGGAGGCCTTCCATGAAGTATTCGCCCATGACGCGGGCGTTATCGATGAGCCCCTCTTCGGTGAGCGTCCTGAGGGCCGCCCGGGCCACGGCGCATGCCAGGGGATTGCCGCCGAAGGTGGACCCGTGCTCGCCCGGCTTGAGCACCCCGAGAACCTCGGTATTGGAGAGGACTGCCGAGACCGGGTAGAATCCGCCGGACAGAGCCTTGCCGATAAGCGTCAGGTCGGCCTCGATCCCTTCGTGCTCCTCGGCCAAAAGCTTGCCGGTTCGGCCCAGCCCGGTCTGGATCTCGTCCAGGATGAGCACGACGCCCGTTTCGCTGCATATGCGCCGCACATCCCCGAGATAGCCGTCCGGCGGAATGACGACCCCGGCTTCTCCCTGGATGGGCTCCACGAGAAAAGCCACGGTATTTGGGGTGATCGCCTTTTCGAGGGCTTCGGCGTCGCCGAAGTCGATGATCTTGAAGCCCGGCGTGAACGGGCCGAAGCCGGTTGTGGACACCGGATCGGTGGAGAAGGAGATGATCGAGATGGTCCGGCCGTGGAAGTTGTTGCGGCAGACGATGATTTCGGCCTTGTTTTCGGGCACGCCCTTGACCTGGTAGCCCCATTTGCGGACGGCCTTGATGGCGGTCTCCACCGCTTCGGCCCCGGAGTTCATGGGCAGAACCTTGTGGGATCTGGTCAGGTCGCAAAGCTCTTTGTAGAACGGGCCGAGCTGGTCGTTGCGGAAGGCGCGTGACGTCAGGGTGAGCCTCTCGGCCTGGTCCGTCAGGGCCTGCATGATTTTCGGGTGGCAGTGCCCCTGGTTCACGGCGGAATAGGCGGACAGGCAGTCCATGTACTTTTTTCCGTCCACGTCCCATACCCAAATGCCCCGTCCGCGTTCGAGGACCACGTCGAGCGGTTTGTAGTTGTGTGCGCCGAATTCGTCTTCGAGCAGGATGAAGCGGTCTGATTGCATGGCGTTCCTCGCGGGTTGAGGTTCTCGGGAGCCCCGCTGCGAAGAGAAGGGCTCTTGAAACGTACCGTTCATTTCCCGCGCGTTCAACCAGGATTGGAAGAAATACGTTGTTTCAAGTGGAAAAAAGCGGTGGTTTCCGGTAAATGCTAAATACTGTCAAATGGAACGAGCCTATGATCGATCCTGAAACGAGCGAATGGGCCGCCGAGCCCTCCAAGGATTCGTCTTATCCCGGCGCGCGGGATGAGCCGTTCGTCGATTCCGCATGCTTTGTGGGGTTGTGCGGCGCCTTGGGCGACGGCGTGGTCGGCACCGATCTCTGCGGCGTTATCCACGAGGCCAATGCCGCTTTCTGCTCCCTGATAGGCTATGATCGGAGCGAAGTGATAGGTCGGACCGTGCTCGATTTCACCCCTGAGAACGAACGGGCGGGCGAGGAGGAGATGATCCTCGGTATGCTTGAGTCCGACGGCGAGTCCCGGGAGTTCGAGAAGGGGCTGATCTCCCGCGACGGCAGGAAGCTGCTGGTCCGGGTCAGTTGCCGGCCGCAGCGCGATCGGTCCGGAAAGGCCGTGGCCCTGTGGGGACTTTTCCGCGATATCACCGACCTCCGTCCGGCCGGGGGCGTGAGCAACGAGAGCCTGGAGATGTATCGTTTCCTGGCGGAAAATGCCGCCGACATCATCTGGACCATGGACAACGAGGGCCGGTACACCTATGTCAGCCCGTCCGTGGAGCGTATTCGGGGATACAAGCCCGACGAGATGATCGGGATGCGGGCCGAGGAGGCCGTATGCTCCGAGTCTCTGGACAAGAGTTGGGCGCTCTGGGAGGAAGCCGACGAAGCCATGCAGCGCCTTCCCGGCTCGTCGCCGACCATTCGGCTCGAATTGCGCTTCCTGAAGAAGGACGGCGTCAGAATCTGGGGCGAGTCCATGTCCCGGAGGCTTTTGAGGCCGGACGGCATTCCCGAAGGCTACATCGGCATTACGCGGGACATTACCGAGCGCAAGCGGATCGAGGAGCGGCTTCGCACCAGCGAGCATTTCCTCCAGGCCATGATAAACGCCACCGAGGATTCGGTGGGGCTGTTCCAGGTGGACGGCACGGTCCTGGCCATGAACAAGAACATGGCCAGGTTTTTCGGCCTGTCCGGCAAGGCTGCCGGGCAGAGCGTCTTCGACTTCATCCCCCAGATCCTCCAACCCCTTATCCGCCGTTTTTTTCAACAGGTAGTGGAGACGCGCAAGCCGTTGACCGAGCAGGTGGTCTGGTCCGGCAAGATTCTCGACGGGGTTATTTATCCCGTGATGGACGGCGGCGAGATCACGGCCATCGCCGTGTACGGCCGGGACGTGACCGAGGCGCGGTTCGCCGAGGAGGCGCGCAAGAAGACCCAGGAGCAGTACAGGCTCATCGTGGAAACGGCCAACGAGGGCATCCTCGGTCTGGACGCGAACCAGATGGTCACTTACGCCAACAAGATCGTGGCCGACTTTTTGGGCTGCAAGGTGGAGAATCTCATCGGCCGGAACCTCCTTGATTTCGTGGCCCCGGCCGAGCTGGAGGACAGCGAAAAGCGTTTGAAGCTGCGCCTGTCGGGCAAGCGCGAGCGATATGAGCGGCGTTTCCTGCGGCGGGACGGGGCCGAGGTTTGGGGCATGGTCTCGTCCACGCCGCTCATGGCCGAGGACGGCAGACTGCTCGGGGTGTTCGCCATGATCGCGGACATCACCGAGGTCAAGCGGGCCCATGAGCGGCTGTTGACCATTCTGGACGGGATCAGCGCGGACGTGTACGTGACCGACTTCGCGACCGACGAGATATTGTTCATGAACGCGAGGATGGGCAGGCATTACGGTCCCATCAAGAACGGAATGCTTTGCCACAAGCTCGTTCGGAATTTGGACAGCCGTTGTCCTCACTGCCCCAAGCCCAGACTGGTGGACGAAAACGGTGTGCCAGTGGGTACTCTGGTCACGGAGCGGTACTACGAACGGCAGAAGTGCTGGAACCTCAACCATGACCGGGCCATCCGCTGGCTTGAGGGCAGGCTCGTGCACATGCACATGGCCGCGGACATCACCGAGCTCAAGACCATGGCCTCCGAACTGAAGGAAGCCATGGCCAAGGCCGAGGCGGCCAGCCTGGCCAAGAACGAGTTCCTGGCGAACATGAGCCACGAGATCCGCACGCCCCTTCATGGGTTGCTCGGCATGTTGCAGCTCATGCAGCTCAGCAGCCTCGAACCCCTGCAACGCGATTATCTGGAAACGGCCCTCAACTCCGGGCGCAGTCTGCTCCAGGTGCTCAACGACATCCTCGATCTTTCCAAGGTGGAGTCGGGCAAGCTGGAGTTGGAGCCGGCCCCCTTCGAACTGGGGGAGGTGCTGGATCAGGTGGTCTCCACCTTCCGCCACGAGGTGGAGGAGCGCGGCGTGTCCATGACATGGGAGATCGACGAGACGTTGCCCCGGCATTTCATGGCCGACAAGGGGCGGCTACGCCAGATTCTCTTCAATCTGGTGGGCAATGCGGTCAAGTTCACCCCGGCCGGGTCCATCGAGGTCCGCGCCTATCCGCTTCAGCCGGTCGCGGACACCGAGACCGGCCGGCTGCTTTTCGAAGTCTCGGACACGGGCATCGGCATTCCGGCCGACAAGGTGAGCACCGTGTTCGATCCGTTCACCCAGGTGGACGGATCCTCGACCCGCAAGTATCAGGGGACGGGCCTGGGACTCGGCATCGTCCGGCGGCTGGTCCATCTTATGGGCGGGTATATCAGCGTGGACACCGAGGAGGAAGTGGGAACCACAGTCTACTTCACCATCGACAGCCGAAGCGTGGAGCCGATGTTCGGCGCGGGCGATTCCGAATGCCGGACATCCGCCGAGGACGGACTGTCCATTCTGGTCGCCGAGGACGAGCGGGTCAACCGCGTGGTCATTCAGCGCATTCTGGAAAAGCTCGGTCATCGGGTCGAGTGCGTGGGAAGCGGCGAGGAGGCCCTCAAAATTCTGAGAGGGCGGTCTTTCGACCTTTTCCTTACGGACATACAGATGCCCGGCCTGGACGGGGTGGCCACCACACAGGTCATTCGCAACGAGTTGGGGTTGGATATCCCGGTTATCGCCCTGACCGCGCACGCCATGCAGGGAGACCGGGACCGTTTCATCGAAGCGGGCATGAACGGCTACGTGGCCAAGCCCTTCGAAATTGACGGCCTGAAACTGGAAATCGAGCGGGTCCTGGGCCGGACCGAATCCTAGATCACGGAAAGGGGATGGGCTCCCGGAAGCGCGGCTAGCGCGCGGCCCACAACGGCTCCGGTTTCTCCGGCGGCTTCGAGCATGGACAGTGCTCGATCCACGAGCTTTGGCGGCACGGCCAGCAGGAGGCCACCCGAGGTTTGGGCGTCGAACATGAGATCGAAATGGATGGGGTCGAGGCCGTCGTCGGCGTTGACCTTCGGCAGGTAGTGCCTGCGGTTGCAGATGGACCCGGCGGGCAAAAGGCCCATGGACGCCATGTCCAGTGCGCCGGGCAGCAGCGGCACGTCTTTCATGCGCAGTTCCAGCGTCACGCCGCTCGCTTCGGCCAGCTCGATCATGTGGCCGCCCAGGCCGAACCCGGTGATGTCCGTGGCTCCCGTCAGGCCGAGCTTGCGGATAATCATGCCGCCGGTCTTGTTCAGCTTGCCGCAGGTTTGGAAGAGCAGGTCCTCCATTTCCTCACAGCCGGGCATCTCGCCCTTGACCGCCGTGGCCAGCACCCCTGTTCCGACGGGTTTGGTCAGGATCAGCACGTCGTCGGGCCTGACGCCCCGGTTGGAGGCGAAACGGCCGGGGTCCACGGCCCCGGATACGGCCAGGCCGTACTTGATCTCGGGGTCGTCCACGCTGTGCCCGCCGCTGGGCACCGCGCCCGCTTCCTCGACGGCGTCGTTGCCCCCGCGCAGGACTTCGGCCAGCACGGACATGGGCAGTTTGTCAGCCGGGAAGCAGACGATGTTCATGGTCGCCCACGGTTCGCCGCCCATGGCGTAGACGTCGGACAGGGCGTTGGCCGCCGCGATGCGGCCGAACTTGTAGGGATCGTTGACCACGGGAGTGAAGAAATCCACGGTCTGGACCAGGGCCTTGCCCGGGGGAAAAGACAATATGGCAGCGTCCTCGTTGTCGCCGGGGCCACCGGCGAGTACGCGGTCGTCAGGTCGGACCTTGAGGCCCGAAAGTGCTGTCTCCAGGTCCCCCGGAGTGATCTTCGCCGCTCAGCCCGCGGCTTTGACCATCTGGACCAGTTTCAACTTTTCCATGTCTTCTCCTTGCGTTCCCTACCTATCAGAGCGTGGCGGCAAGGGGAAGGGCGCTAAGCGGCCGCCTTCCCTTTTTTTGCAATGTTTGTTGCGGAATGGGGGTGGGTTTGAGGGGATTTTTTGCGGGATGGTGCGCCAGCTTGATAAGGCAGGCGCGCCTTTGGCGCGAGAGCCAGTGGGGTCGGCTTTGCCTCCCCAGCTTCCATGCCCTGCGCGGGCGGCGGATCTTTTTTGCTTGCCCAAAAAAGAACCAAAAAAGGGCCTTTCGCCAGCCCGGCCGCCCGCAGGATCTTCGGCAAGAATCCGATCCGCTCGGGTCGGCTCCACCCGATCAAAAGTATAAGTCCTTCTCTGGTGGCCCGCTCCCCACTATCGATAGCACTTTCTTGATCGTCACAGGAGCCGCCGCCTCTTCGCGGTCGGCTTCTAGGCCGCTGATCCAGGGCTAGTGCTAGTAGGACCTTTAAGGGGGGCGGTCGCCTTTGGGTGTTTTTAGGAGAACGAAGAGCCTGAAATAGGCCCTTCCCGCGTTGGAAGACATGGCCTCGCTTGCGCAGGAGACGTTCGAAAGCCGGGGCCTAGAGCCTGTCTGAAGCGGCGAAGCGTAGGCCGACTGCGTCTGCCAAAGGCAGACATCCTGTCGGGCAGCGAAAGCCGCTACAGGCTCTTGGCCACTGCTTTCGGGAGTACGCAGGGCCGAAAAGCGCAGTTTTTGCTTCCTTTTTTCTGCGCCAGCAAAAAAGGAAGTCGCCGTAAAGGCGAAATAAAACGTAAGGATGACGCGCGCCGTCGAACGCGAAGCGCGCTAATATCCACGCGCTACATCACCTTGCCTTTGGGAGGGTTTTCGTCTCGTTTATGGAAGCTCTTTCCGAGAACGAAGAACCTCAAATAAGCCTTCTCGCGCCAGAAGGCAGAACCTCGCTTGCGCGGGAGACGTTCGAAAGCCGGGGCCTAGAGCCTGTCTGAAGCGGCGAAGCGTAGGCCGACTGCGTCTGCCAAAGGCAGACATCCTGTCGGGCAGCGAAAGCCGCTACAGGCTCTTGGCCACTGCTTTCGGGAGTGCGCAGGGCCAAAAAGCGCAGTTTTTGCTTCCTTTTTTCTGCGCCAGCAAAAAAGGAAGTCGCCGTAAAGGCGAAATAATACGTGATGAAGACGCGCACCGTCGAACGCGAAGCGCGCTAATATTCTCGCGCTACATCATACTCGCCTTTGCGAGGGTTTTCGTCTCGTTTATGGAAGCTCTTTCCGAGAACGAAGAACCTCAAATAAGCCTTCTCGCGCCAGAAGGCAGAAAACCTCGCTTGCGCGGAAGATCATTCGAAAGCCGTTACAGGCTCTTGGCCACTGCTTTCGGGAGTACGCAGGGCCAAAAAGCGCAGTTTTTGCTTCCTTTTTTCTGCGCCAGCAAAAAAAGAAGTCGCCGTAAAGGCGAAATAAAGCGTAAGGATGACGCGCACCGTCGAACGCGAAGCGCGGCAACCCCAACCGCGCTACCCCTCCCCCCCCCAAAAATGCAAAGGAAGGACGGCCTCCACCATGTAGCGGAAGCCCGCCCTTCCTTTGCGTTTCCTCCCCTCAAGTGCTAGGAGGACTCACGCCCGCCGCCGCTCGGCGGACGAAAATGGGAACATCCCCGGAGAACAACATGGAAAGCGACGAGACCAAGGAATTTCTGGACTCTCTTCCTGAACTGGAAGAGGGCAAGACATACTGTTTCAAGTGCTACCCGGGCATCGAGTGCTTCAACGCGTGCTGCTCGGACCTGGACATGGTTCTGACCCCCTATGACATCCTGCGTATGCGGGCCGCGCTGGGCATGTCGTCCCTCGACTTCCTGCGCGTCCACGCCGTGGGGCACCATGCGCCGGACACCAATTTCCCCGTGTTCAAGTTCAAGATGCTGGACAACGCCAAACGCTCCTGCGCCTTCGTCACTCCCGAGGGATGCCGCATTTACGAGGACCGGCCCGGCGCATGTCGCATGTATCCGCTTGGCCGGGCCACCCGGCCCGACGGCAAGGGCGGCGTGCTGGAACAGTTCTTTATCGTGCGCGAGGACCATTGCAGGGGATTCCTCGAAAAGGACGAATGGACCGGCGAATCCTGGAAACAGGACCAGGGCTTCAAGGACTACACCGCCTTCAACGACAGGTACATGAACATCCTGTCCCGTACCCGTCAGCTCGGCCATCCCATTTCGGACAAGCTCAGCCAGATGGCCATTCTTGCCTTCTACAAGATCGACGAATTCCAAGGCTTCATCCAGAAGATGCAGCTTTTCGAACGCGTGGAGGTGGACGAGAAGCGGCAGAAGGCCATTCTCGAAAACGAGAACGTGGCCCTGTCCTTCGCCATGGACTGGTTCGAGCTTGTGCTCTTTCAGGATATGACCAAGCTCAAGCCCAAGAACGTGCCCCTGCGTCGCAAGGGCGTCCGTCCCGGAGGAGAATAACATGGCCCTGCCCGAAAATGCCAAGCTCATGAGCATCCGGACCTTCCTCAAGCGGAAGGCGGAGTTCGCTCCCGGCCATCGGCTCGTCTTCACCAACGGGTGCTTCGACGTGCTTCATCCCGGTCACGTGGACCTGCTTCGGCGCGCCCGCGCCCTGGGCGACTCCCTGATCCTCGGGCTCAACTCCGACGAGTCCGTCAGGATGCTCGGCAAGGGCGACGACCGCCCGCTCAACACGGCCGAGGAGCGCGCCTTCGTGCTCGCCGGTCTGGACTGCGTGGACTTCATCGTCATCTTCCACGAATCCACTCCGCTGGAACTCATCAAGGCGTGCCGACCGAAGGTCCTGGTCAAGGGCGGCGACTGGCCCGTGGACCAGATCGTCGGCGCGGACGTGGTCGCCAAGGCGGGCGGCGAGGTGCACAGCCTGCCGCTGCTTGAGGGATACTCCACCACCGCCTTCCTGGAGAAGGTGCGGGGATAATCGTCCCGGCGTCCTCGGGACGCCGGAGCGTTGCAATTGTTTTTGCGGGACGGTTCGCGCCGTCCCGCCGTGCATTCATGGCGCGTGACGCGGGGGCTCCGTCCGGGGCTCCCGCTTTCGTTTCGAGGGGGATTCGACCCTACTCGCGGTTTGACTTTTCTCCTTTTCCAATCCAATATAATCAATACGATGTATCGTTCCGGACGTTGCTCGTCGATCGGGTGATCGGACGACCTTTTCGCCGTTGGCGAGCCGGGGCCAATGCGTCCGTTCGGCGCGAGCCGCCTGTTTTGGGCAGGCTCCTTGCCGGGTGTCCATGAACCCTATCGCCAGGGGGACCATGCCGCTTAGCCGATTGCTCTGCATTGTCTGCTGTCTGCTCTCTCTTCTCGTTTCACCGGGAAGGGCTTTGTCCGATGACGCTGTTCCGGCGTCTCCCCAACTCACCGCTCTTGAGCGGCAATGGCTCGACGCGCATCCGGTCGTCCGCCTCGGCGGCGATCCCGGGTTCGCTCCGTTCGAGTATTTGGACGCCGACGGCAATTATCGCGGTATCGTCATGGAGTATCTGGAACTTCTCGGGAAGATGCTTGGCGTGAAATTTCAGGTCGAGTCGGGCGGCGAATGGCGGGATACGGTGCGCAAGGCCAAGGCCGGGGACCTGGACGGGCTCGCCTGCGTGGGCGTCAGCGAGGAGCGGCGGCAGTTTTTCCTTTTCACCCGGCCGTATCTGACCGCTCCGCAGGTGGTTTTTTCCCGCAAGGGAGGCAAGCGTCCCGCTTCCGAGGAGGAGATGGGCAATCTCCTCGTGGGCGTCCAGGACTCCTCGCTGAATCACATTTGGGTCAGCTCCATGAAGGACAGCTACCCCATTCTCTATCCATCGGCCCAGGAAGCCTTTCTCGCCCTGAGCGCGGGCGAGATCGACGTGGTGGTGGACAACCTTTCCACGGCTACATGGATCGTCGACCAGTACAATCTGGGCAACGTGGAAGTGGCCTTTCCCCTGGCCGACGCGCCGCAGGGGCTGGCCATTGGCGTGAGCAAGAATCTGCCCGAGCTGGCCACCATCCTGGACAAGGCGCTCGCGGCCATTCCGCGCGACGTGGCGCTGGAAATCCAGAATCGGGGACGGCGGGAGGCCGGGGCCGGGAGCGGCCAGGCCCGCGTGGAACTGACGACCGAGGAAGAGGCGTGGATCGCGGCCCATCCCGAAATAGACATCGCGGTCATGGCCGCCTGGCCGCCGTTGAATTTCGTGGACAACGAAGGTCGTCCCGCCGGTATAGGGGTGGACGTCATCCGCTTGCTGGCCGAGCGCGTCGGGTTGGATGTGAAGCTTCAGGGCGGCGCGTTCGGCGACAATCTGAACGCGGTGCGGGAAGGACGGCTGGACGGCCTCATGGATGTGACGCCCAAGCCGGAGCGGGCGGTCTACCTCAACTTCACGGAACCGTATCTCAATATTCCGCACGTCATCATCGGCCGGGCCGGGGACGACTATTTTTATGACGAGTCCTTGCTCGACGGGAATGTGCTGGCGTTGGAAAAAGGGTTCGGCAATGTGGCCTATTTCCGCGAGCGTCATCCCCGGGTGAAGATTCTGGAGCTCGAAGACACCAGCGCGTGCCTTGCCGCCGTTTCAACAGGCAGGGCGGACGCCTATGCGGGAAACAGGGCGGTCGCCACCTACCTGATCGCCAAGGAACTGCTGACGAATCTACAGGTTCAGGGCAAGCTCAGGAAACCCGGATCGATTCTCTCCATCGGCCTCCGCAAGGACGAGCCGCTTCTGGTTTCCATTCTCGACAAGGCACTGGATTCGATGACCCCGGCCGACTGGCTGCTTATCCAGAGGCGGTGGACCGGAGCGGACGCGAACTTTCGCAAGTTCGTTCCGACCGCGGAGCAGGCCAAGTGGCTGGAAAGCCACGGCGACATCAGGGTTGGCGTGGAACCCGGCTGGATGCCTTACTCCGACGTCGCGGGCGAACGGTTTGAAGGAGTCCTTGCCGAATACGTTTCGGCCCTGTCCGGGAAGTTGGGCGTTTCGATGACCGCCGCCACCGGCATTAGCTGGCAAACGGCCATGGACATGGCCGCCAAGGGGCAGCTCGACGTCGTGGCGGGAGTGACGCCCACTCCTGAGCGGCAGCGGTATCTGCGTTTTACCAAGCCTTTTCTTCAGGTCCCGGTCGTGCTCGTGACCAGGGATGAGGCCTTGTTCATCCGCAGCCTGGACGATCTGCGCGGCAAGCGCGTGGCCGTGGTCCGAGGCCGGGTGACGGAGGAGTATCTTCGGACGGGACATCCAAAGATATCGGTTCTGCCCCGGGAAACCCTGAAGGAGGCGTTGGGGGCCGTGCGGGAGGGCGACGCGGACGCCATGATGGACGATATGGGAGCCATCACCTACGCCATCAAGCTCAACGACATGAAGGGGCTCATCGTCGCCGCGACCACCGAGTACGAGCTGAACCTCGCTTTCGGCGTGCGCAAGGACTGGCCGGAGCTGGTGAGCATTTTGAACGAGGCGTTGAAGACCATCCCCGAAGCCGAGCGGCGCAGTTTCTTCGACCGCTGGGTGAATGTGCACGTGGAGACCCAGGTGGACTGGCTGCGGGTATGGCTCATCGTGCTCGGCGTGGCGGCCGTGGGCGGAGCCGTCCTGTGGGCCGTCCTGGCCTGGAACCGCAGGCTGGCCCGCGAGGTGGCCGAGCGCACAGCGGCTGAGCGCAAGCTGCAGGCCATGAGCGGGGCGGTGCACGACGCCATGGTCATGATAAACGGCCAGGCCGAGGTCAAATACTGGAACTTGGCGGCGGAGCAGATGTTCGGCATCACGGCCGAAGAGGCCCTGGGCGGCGATCTGCATGATCTCGTCGGCCCCGAATGGAGCCGCGAGGCCGCCCGGGAAGGGTTGGCCGGTTTCCGCGAGACCGGACAGGGGGCGGTTGTGGGCAGCCTCCGGGAAATAGTCGCTATCCGGGGGGACGGCACGGAATTCCCGGCCGAGCTGGCGGTGTCGTCCTTCCGCCTGGACGACGGCTGGTATGCGGTGGGCACCATCCGGGACCTGACCCGGCGCAAGGAGGCCGAAAGGCAGTTGACCCGGCTCTACAACGCCGTGGAGCAGAGCCCGGTGTCCATCCTCATTACCGACACCTCCGGCAAAATCGAATACGTGAATCCTTATTTCACCCGGCTTACCGGCTACGCCGCCGAGGAAGTGATCGGCCGCAACCCTCGCATTTTGAAATCCGGCGGGCACGACGCCGAATTCTACGGCAAGATGTGGGAGACCATCACTCGCGGCGAGATATGGACCGGCGAGATCGTCAACCGGAAGAAAAACGGCGAATTGCATTGGGAGAACGCCACCATTTCCCCGCTCAAGGACGAGGATGGAAACATCGCCAGCTTCCTGGCCGTGAAGCAGGACGTCACCGACCGAAAGCTCGCCGAGCAGGCGCTCGCCGAGGCCCAGGAGGACAGCCGGCTCATTCTCGAAAGCGTGGGAGAGGGCGTCATGGGAGTGGACGCCGAGGGCCGGATCATCTTCGTGAACCCGACCGGGCTCAAGCTGCTCGGATACGGGCAGGACGAGCTCATGGGGGCCGACCTGCACCGGACGATCCATCATTCGCGCCCTGACGGCAGCCCGTACCCGGCGGAACTCTGTCCCGTGCGGGAAGCCTATTCCCAGGGACGCAATTGCCGGGTGGCCGACGAATGCCTGTGGCGCAAGGACGGCACCGGGTTCGCCGCGGAGTACACCGCCGTGCCCATGCGGCGGGGCGGCATGACCATCGGGGCGGTCCTGGTCTTCCAGGACATCACGGCGCGCAGGCAGGCTGAAGAGGCGCTCCGCGAGAAGCAGCGTCAGCTTAGGGCCATTATCGACAACCTGCCGAGCATGGTCGCCCTCAAGGACCGGGAGGGCCGGTATCTGATGGTCAACGAATTCTTCGAGGAGGCCGTCGGCGTCCCGGTGGAGGCGGTGCTGGGCAAGACCGACGCCGAGAGCCTGCCCCCCGAAGCGGCCGGTCCGCTCATGGCCGTGGACCGGGAGGTCCTGGAGAGCGGACGGATGCGCGTTTGCGAGGAGGAGGTGCCGCACCCGGACGGCACGGTTCACACCTATCTGACCACCAAGGTTCCGTTGCAGGACGAGACCGGCGAGGTGGACAAGCTGGTGGTCCTCGCCACGGACATCACCGGCCGCCGCAGGATGGAGCGGGAGCTCGTCGAAGCCAAGAATCTCGCCGAGGAGGCCACCCGGGCCAAGTCCGACTTCCTGGCCAACATGTCCCACGAAATCCGCACGCCCATGAACGCCATCCTGGGTATGAGCCACCTCGCCATGCAGACGGAGCTGTCGCCCAAGCAGGTGGATTATTTAGGCAAGATCGATTCCTCGGCCAAGGCGCTTTTGCGGATCATCAACGATATCCTGGATTTTTCCAAGATTGAGGCGGGCAGACTGGAGGTCGAGAAAACCGGATTCCATCTGGAGGAGGTGCTCGACAGCCTGGTGAATCTGGTCGGCGTCCCGGCCCAGGAAAAGGGACTGGAGCTGTTGGTCTCCGTGGCTCCGGGCGTGCACGAGAACCTGGTGGGCGATCCCCTCCGCCTCGGCCAGATTCTCACCAACCTGGCGGGCAACGCCGTCAAGTTCACGGAGAGCGGGGAAATCCACATCAGTGTGGAGGAAGTGGAATCGTCCGATGACGATGTCCTGCTCAGTTTCGAGGTCCGGGATACCGGCATGGGCATGACCGGCCCGCAGATGGAGAAGCTGTTCACGGCGTTTACCCAGGCCGATGTCTCGACCACTCGCAAGTTCGGCGGCACCGGGCTCGGTCTGACCATCTCGAAGCAGCTCGTGGCCATGATGGGGGGCGAGATCGGGGTGACGTCGGAAAAGGGCGTGGGATCGACGTTCCGGTTCACGGTGCGCTTCGGCCTGCTCGACAAGCCGCTCAGGCGGTTCAAGGTCAGGGATTCCCTCAAGGGCATGAAGATTCTGGTGGTCGACGACAACCTGACCTCTCGGGAGATTCTGTCGGGCATTCTCAGGTCCTTCGACTTCAAGGTGGACACCGTGTCCGGCGCGGCCGAGGCCCTGGATCGGCTGGAGGCGGCCGAACCGCCCTACAGGCTGGTGCTCATGGATTGGCGGATGCCCGGCATGGACGGCATCGAGGCGTCCCGGCGGATCAAGGAGAACCGGCATCTCAAGGACACGCCCACGATCATCATGATTACGGCCTACGGACGGGAGGAGGTCATGCAGCAGGCGGACAATCTCGGCCTGGAAGGCATCCTGCTCAAGCCGGTCAGCCAGTCCGTGCTGTTCAACACCATCATGGAAGTGTTCGGCGAATCCTTCCAGGTGGAGTCGCGCGCGAAAAGGGGCGGGGGAATGCTGGCCGAGGCAAGGGAAAAGGCCGGCGGTGCGCGGGTCCTGCTGGCGGAGGACAACTCCGTCAACCGGCAGGTGGCCACCGAGATACTGGAGCAGGCGGGCCTTTTCGTGTCCGTTGCGGAGAACGGCGGAAAGGCTGTGGAGCTGGCCGGGCGCGAGGATTTCGACATCATCCTCATGGATATCCAGATGCCCGAGATGGACGGCTTCGAGGCGACCCGTATCATTCGCGAGTCCGCGCGGAACAGCGGCACGCCGATTCTGGCCATGACCGCTCACGCCATGAGCGGCGACGAGGAGAAGAGCCTCAGGGCGGGAATGGACGGGCACCTGACGAAACCCATCGACGTGGACAAGCTGTACGGCGCGCTCATCCGGTGGGTGCGCGGCAAGGGCGGGCCGGAACAGGCCTTGCCCGAAGCTGGCTCGGACGAAAGCGGGGCCGGTCTGCCCGAGAGCCTGCCGGGCTTCGATCTCGACGCAGGGCTGGCGCGGGTCGGCGGCAACGAGAAATTATACAGGAAATTGCTGCTCGAATTGCGTAATGATTATGTCGGAACCCCTGGCGAGCTTCGGCAGGCTCTGGCGAACCGCGACTTCCCGGAAGCGTCGCACCTGGCGCACGCTCTCAAGGGTGTTGCCGGAAACCTGGGGGCCGAAAGGCTTCAGGAGACGGCCAGGGCCGTGGAGGCGGCAGCCACGGCGGGAACGGATTTCACCGCCGAGTTGGACGCCTTTGACGAGGTCTTTGGCGAGGCCGTGCGGGCTCTCGCCGCGATCCCGGACGCGGGGGACGAGGCGGACAAGGGCGCGCTTCCGGCCTCCTTCGAGATGTTGATCGAGGCCCTTGAGGAGATGCGGCAGGCCTTGCGCACTCGGAAGCCGAAACTGTGCCGCGAGGCGTTGGAGAGGATGAAGGCGCTCCAGTGGCCGGAGTCCCTCCGAAAGGAGTTCTCCCGAGTCGGGATGCTCGTCGGGAAATACGATTTCAAGGCGGCGCTTTCGCTGGTGGAAAGCATGGACGACAAGCTCAAGGAGTAGACATGCCCCTGGATGACAAGCCTCTGAACGACAAGCCGACCGTTCTGATCGTGGACGACATCTCGACCAACATCGACGTGTTGGTCGAGACCCTGGAGGACCAGTACGAGATACTGGTGGCCCTGGACGGGGAGACCGCCCTTGAAACGGCCTTGGAGGACCTCCCGGACATCATCCTGCTCGACATCATGATGCCCGAAATGGACGGCTACGAGGTGTGCAGGCGGCTCAAGGCCGATGCCCGCACGGCGGACATCCCGGTCATATTCGTGACGGCCATGGACGATGTGGGCAACGAGACCAAGGGGCTCTCCCTCGGGGCCATCGACTACATTACCAAACCCATCTCGCCGGACATGGTCCGGGTCCGGGTGGCCAACCACCTGCATCTCGCTCAGCAGCACCGCATGTGCCGCAATCAGGTGGAGGAGCAGGTTCACGAGATCCGCCGGGGCCAGACGGACGCCATCCACATGCTCGGTCTGGCCGGGCACTACAACGACGACGACACGGGCGTTCATATCTGGCGGATGGCGAATTACGCCAAGCGACTGGCCAAGGAGATAGGCTGGTCCGTGGACATGCAGGAAATGCTCGTTCTGGCGGCTCCCATGCACGACACGGGCAAGATCGGCATTCCGGACAGCATCCTCAAGAAGCCCGGCAAGCTGGACGAGAGCGAGTGGGTCATCATGAAGAAGCACACGGTATACGGGCACAAGATTCTGTCCGTGGCCACCTCGCCCCTCTTCGATATGGCCGGGGCGATCGCCCTGTACCATCACGAGCGGTGGGCTGGCGGCGGCTATCCCGAGAATCTGGAGGGCGAGGCCATTCCCGAGGCGGCCAGGATCGTGGCCGTGGCCGACGTGTTCGACGCGCTGACCATGAAGCGGCCCTACAAGGAAGAGTGGCCCGTGGCGCGGGCCTTGGAATACATCCGCGACAGCGGCGGTCATTTCGAGCCGAGGCTGGCCGAGGCGTTCTGCGCCGCCGAAAAGGACATCGTGGACATCAAGACGCACTGGTCGGACAGGGAAAAGGGACTGTCTTCCTGATCCGCCCGGCATTTCGCAGCCCCCTGCCGCGCCCCATGGGCGAAGCGGGGGGCTTCGTTTTTTTCGACGGGTTGCCCTGTAAGGCGGATGGCTCCCGGGCTATTTCCGGTCCGCGTAGGCCTAGGCGGCCACGTGGGAGCCGAAGATTTCCCAGGTCTTGAGGAACGTGGCGTCGAAGGTGCGCTTCTCCACGTGGGAGCGGGCCTTGCGGCGCATGTATTGGATGCGCTCGGGGCTGTCGACCATGTGGAGGATGGCCCGGAGCAGGGAGTCGGGGTCCCCTGCCGGGACGATGAGCCCTGTTTCGTTGGCCAGGACGTTTTCGGCCGGGCCGCCCTTGTCGGTGACGATGACGGGCAGTCCGGAGGCCTGCGCTTCGAGGACCACGTTGCCGAAGGTGTCCGTGGCCGAGGGGAAGACGAAGAGGTCCGCGCTGGCATACGCCTGGGCCAGGGCCTCCCCTTTGAGCACGCCGGTGAAGGTCGTGGGCGTGGAGCGCAGGGCGCGCTGCATTTCGGGCAGGTACGGACCGTCGCCTACCACGATCAGTTGGATGGCGTCGCGCATACGGGACGCCTTGCGGAACGCCTCGGTAAGCACGTCGAGGCCCTTTTCCTTGGACACTCGGCCCACGTAGAGGAGCTTGACGCCGCCGCCCACTTCGAACTGGTTGAAGAATCCGTTGCGCTTGGAGGGGTGGAACCGCTCTGTGTCCACGCCGCGCGGATAGGTGACGATTTTGCCGGGATCGATGCCTCGGTCGATGAGCTCGAACTTGGTGGCTTCACTCGGCGCGTAGATGATCTGCATCTGGTTGTAGAACCAGGACATGTAGCGCCAGCAGCCGTCTTCCAGGGCCGCGTCCTCGGTGAACGCCCCGACGTACTCGGGGAAGGCCGTGTGATAGGTGCCGTGGAACGGGAGCTTGAGAATCTTGGAGATGGCCAGGGCCGCCAGGCCGACCGGGCCGGGCGTGGCCGCCAGGATGCAGTCGTATTCCTGCTCGAAGCAGTGGGTGAGCATGTCGAGGAAGGGCGGGTAGGCCAGGGAAATTTCGGGGTATTCCGGGATGTCGAAGCGCCCCACTGGTTCGAAGGACACCGCGCCGGGCACGTCGGCCTTGGCGCCGCAGGTGATGACGGTCATGTCCTTGCCGTGGCGGGCGACCATCTTCAACTGCTGGCGGATGGTCCGGGCGACGCCGTTGATTTCGTCGAAGGTGTCGGTGAAGTGGGCGATTTTGAGGTCGTCGTTGGTTCGCGTGTTTTTCTTGCGGAACCTGTCGCTGCACGAGTTGGAGAAGGCCCGCTCGGTGGAGAAGAGGTCGTAGCCCACGAAATAGGGGGCGAGCAGGGTGTAGAGGGAGCCTGCGGAGCCGATGGAGTGAAAGACGTCGAAGAGGTTGGCCCCGAGGACCGAGTTGAGGGTCCGGTCCGCGAACTGGGCGAGGACGCGGTTGGCGGCCAGGGAGACGAAACGGGCCCATTCGCGTTCCAGGGTGACGACGTCGTCGACTTTGCCCCTGGCGATGCGCAGGAGGGACGGGTCGTGGGCGATGATGTCGGCGGCCTCTTTGAGGAGCAGGCCCTGGACCGAGTCGGTGGGGCCGTATTCCCTGTGAAGGGTGGCCTTGCCCCGGCCGATGATGCGCTGGAGCAGGGAGGAGAGAGACGGCTTGGGGTCCACGCCGGGGGCCAGGGCGGACTTGATGAACCGGAAGCAGAGGTGCTCCGAGACCTCGGGGGCGAGTGAGCCCGTGCGCGACCTGTAGAACTGGTAGGCGATGCCGTAAAGGTTGTGGGCCATGGTCCGGGGATTGGCCGGGGTCCCGGCGGGTCTGGAGGTGTTGTCGCGCAGCCCGGTCAGGATGTTGTTCAGGGTGGGACGGCCGGGAAATAACGTGTGCATCCGGGCGATGTTCAGCGAGCTGTGGTCGTCGGAGCCGCCGGTGAGGCCCTTCTCCCACGGTTCGTCGCCCCAGGGCTCGATGCCGTGCAGGTTGGCCAGCCGGTCGATGTCGAGCGGGGTCAGCCGGGTGACTATGTCTCGCAGGTTTTTGTTCTGCCGGGCGTCGCGCGTGCCGTTCTCCTCCAGGATGTTGAAGAGGAGCAGGGCCTGTTCGAAGTGCGCCGGGGTCAGGCGGTCGTTGACGGCGAAAAGGGGATGGGCCAGGACGTGGACGATGCCCTGTTCGCGAAGGTAGGGAACCAGCTCGAAGACGTTCTCCCGGCAACGCTGGATGTCCTCGTGCTGGGCCTCGGTGATGTCGTAGGCGAGTACGTGGAGCTTGCAGCGGTCCTCGGGAAAGTAGGTGGTGATCTCCTCGCTGATGAAGGTCTTCGGCAGATGCGCGATCTCCAGCGCCCCGGCAATGGTGTTGTGGTCGGTGACGGTAACCATGTCCATGCCGCGGGCAATGGCGATGTCGTAGAGTCGGCGCGGCTCGGTGAAGCTCTCGGGGCAGCCGATCTTTTGCAGAATCCACTGCGACGGGCGCGTGGAATAGCGGGAGTGGACATGCATGTCCACCTTGAACATGGGGTCAGCCATGGGTCTCTCCGTTGCGGCTCGGGGCCGCGTGGTAATGCGTTCGGCGGCCTAGGCGCAACGGCGACTCAGGCCGTCCTCCTCCGCGGATTGGCAAGCCACGCAGAGGCGGGCCGATGGGTTTGCTTTGAGCCGGGCCACTCCGATCTCCTCGCCGCATTCCTCGCAGATGCCGTAGTCGGAATGGGAAAGGCGTTTGAGGGCCGCTTCGAGCTCGCGGATGCGGGTCACGTGGCGCCGCTGCATGGCCACGTTGAGCCCGTGCTGGGCGAGTTGTGCTGCGAAGTCGGTGTCGTCCGGGCAGTTCTCGAGAACGGTGCTGCCGCTGTCCAATTGGCCGTTGATGCTGTGCAGTCCCTGAATAAGATGGGACCGTATTTCCCTGATCTGGTTTCGGGTCATGATTTCCTCCGGCTGTTGGAGTTCGAGTTGATCTTTCCTAGACCCTCCGCCAATTCCATGGGTGGCGTTCCGGTGACGGGCTTTCGACATTTACGTGCATTCAATACTTGTGAAATCGTGGACGCCGTTGGCAAAGACCGATACCATTCAGATTCGGTTCGGCGATATTCCAGAATGACTCTCGAAAAACTCCAGATGAAGAAAGGGATTATTGCTATGAAGTGGATATTCGTACTGTTTGCCCTGCTCGCCGGGGCATTGATGCCGGTACAGGCGGGCATCAATCTTCGTCTTCGCGGTTCCCTGGGCGACCCGGTTTGGGCCGCGGCGGTTTCCTTTGGCGTCGGCACCCTGGTCCTGTTGGGCTATCTGCTGGCCGTGCGCGCGCCAGCGCCTTCCCTCGCCATGGCCGGGACGGCTCCGGTCTGGTCCTGGACGGGCGGTGCGTTGGGGGCGTTCTTCGTCTTCGCGACCATTGTTCTGGCCGGAAAGATAGGAGCGACCTCCATGATGGCGTGGCTCCTGGCGGGTCAGCTTTCGGCCGCCCTGGTGCTGGACCATTACGGGCTGCTCAGTTATCAGGTGCATACCGTGTCCTGGCCCCGCATCCTGGGAGTCGTTCTGCTCCTGGCCGGTGCCATGCTGGTCAACAAGTATTAGAGAGGAAAGACGATGAGTTTCGCCAAGAATCTGGCCACGGTCTGCCGGATGATAAAGATCGAGCATTCGGTTTTCGCCCTGCCGTTCGCCTACATGGGCGCGTTTCTGGCCGCCGGGGGATGGCCGGGGCTGTACAACATGGTCGTTTTGACCGTGGCCATGGTGGCCGTGCGTTCCTTCGCCATGGCCTTCAACCGCTACGCCGACCTGGACATCGACCGCGAGAATCCGCGCACGCAGAAGCGCGAGCTGGTCACGGGCGAACTGTCCACCCGCTTCACCCTGGTCTTTATCGGGGGTACGGCCCTGGTTTTCGTGGTCGCCTGTGGGCTGATGAATTCGCTGTGCCTCAAGCTGTCGCCTGTGGCCCTGGTCATGGCCGCGTCCTATAGCTTCTGCAAGCGGTTTACCTACTGGTGCCATTTTGTGCTCGGCACGGTGCTCGGGTTCGCCCCGGTAGCGGGCTGGATTTGCGTGGAGCCGGTCATCTCCCTGCCCTCGGTGCTGCTCTTCTGCGGCGTGACCCTGTGGGTGGCCGGGTTCGATCTGCTTTACGCCAGCCAGGACGCGGACTTCGACCGCAAGCGCGGGCTTCACTCCATCCCGGCACGGCTGGGCATCCCGGCGGCCCTGGGCATCTCGACCCTGAGCCACGCCGCCGCTGCCGCCTTCTTTCTGCTTGCGGGCTGGGCGGCCGGTCTGGGCGGAATTTATTTTACGGTGGCCGCCCTGATGGGTGTGACCCTCATGGCCGAGCATCTGCTGGTCAAGCCTGACGACATGAGCCGCGTGAACGTGGCCTTCTTCACCATGAACGGGGTCATTTCCGTGGTCCTGTTCGTTGCCACGGCGGTTGATCTGGCTGTCGGGAGCTGGTGAACGACGGCCTGGAGGCGCGATGAAGGAACAGCTTGAGCCGGTTTTAAACAAGCTTTCGGAAGCTTACCGATTCCTGGAAGGATGGTTTCGCGCCAATGTCCTGACCTGGCAGACCGCCGTTCAGTGGGCCGCCGCTGTCGCGGCCCTGCTCCTGTCCCTGGCCGTGTGGCGGCTCGTCCGGCCGGGCCTCGCCCGGTGGCGGGAGAGGCCCGGCGGCAATGCGCTGGGCCGAGCCGTGCTCACGGGCCTGGAGAGCACGGGCTGGATGTTCCTGTTCATCGCGCTGGTCCAGGCAGGCGGCGGGGCGTTCGAGCTGTTGGGGTATTCACCCTGGGTGCTGGACGCCGTGAGCCAGCTCGCCGCGGCCGGGATCGCGCTCCGGCTGCTGTCTTTCACCATGCCCAACAAGGTCCTGGCGCGGGGCACGGCCACCGTGGTCTGGGTATTCGTCTCCCTGCAAATCCTCGGCCTGCTCACTCCCCTGACCAATTTTCTGGAAAAGCTCTCCTTCTCCCTGGGCGACACCCGGTTCACCGCCCTTGGCGCGCTCAAAGGGCTGGTCCTGGCCGTGGTTTTGCTCCAGGCCGCGTCCATGCTGTCGCGCTTTGCGGCGAACCGCATCTCCAGTCTGAAGGGCGTTTCGCCCTCGGGCCAGGAGCTGCTCGGCAAAACGGTCAAGGTGGTCCTGTTCACCCTGGCCGTGCTGTTGGCCATGTCCGGGGTGGGCATCGATCTGACCAGTCTGGCCATCTTTTCCAGCGCGCTCGGCGTGGGCATCGGCTTTGGCCTTCAGACCATCATTTCCAACTACGTGGCCGGGGTCATTCTGCTCACGGACCGATCCATCAAGCCGGGCGACACCATTGAGGTCGGCGGGGTGTACGGCGTGGTCAGCGGGGTTTACGGCCGGTTCTCCTCGGTCAAGACCCGAGACGGCAAGGAATATCTCATCCCCAACGAGCACTTCGTGACCAACGAGGTCATCAATTGGACCTACTCGGACACGGACGTGCGGCTGCGCATTCCGGTGGGCATCTCCTATGGTTCGGACGTGAACAAGGCCATGCGCCTCATGGAGGAATCCACCCATGGGCTCAAGCGCGTCCTGACTTCGCCCGAGCCGCGCGCCTTGCTTATTGAGTTCGGGGACAGTTCGGTCAACCTGGAGCTGCGCGCCTGGATAGCGGACGCCAACGACGGGGTGTCCAACATCAAGAGCGAGGTCCTGCTGCGCATCTGGAATTCTTTCCACGAGAACGGCATCGAATTTCCTTTCCCGCAACGCGACGTGCTGCTTAAGGCCGGTTCCGCCCTGGCCGTGACCGTGGCCCGGGAAGGGGAGGGCTCCCCCGAGCCCGGGACATCCGACGATTCGCCTGACGGGGCCGTTAAAAGCGGGGAATAGCCATGCGCCTCCTGGCCGCCATCCTCATCGCCTTCGCCGTTCTGGTTCTGTGGGATGTGGGCTGGCTGCTGCTTCGTGGCGTGCGCCCCATGAGTCCCTGGGGGTTGCGCCGGGCCTTGCGCAAAGACCCCGCCCCGACCGTCCTGGATGTGCGCACCCCGGCGGAATACCGCCTCTTCCACATTCCCGGTGCGGTCAACCTGCCGTACCCCTTCACCTCGGAAGCCCTGTCCAACGCCCTCGACGATCCGGCGCGGCCCGTGGTCGTGGTCTGCATGACCGGGCACCGCTCCCAGCCCGCCGCGGTCCACCTGCAACGCGACGGCTTCAGCGACGTCAAGAACCTCACCTGGGGCATGTCCGCCTGGAAGCTCATCGGCGGCGGCACGGAGTCGGGTGAATGATCGAGGGACTGAGCCATATCACCTTCATCGTGAGTGATCTGGATCGCATGGAGGCGTTCCTTCGGGCGATCTTCGATGCCGAGCGGGTCTATGACAGCGGGGCGGACACGCACTCCCTGTCCCGCGAGCGGTTCTTCCTCATCGGCGGGGTCTGGGTGGCGACCATGGAGGGCGATCCGCTGGAGAGCCGGAGTTACAACCACGTGGCCTTCAAGATTCCGGACAGCGAGTTCGACGCCTATGAACGGCGCGTGCGCGAACAGGGCGTATCCGTCCGAGTGGGCCGTTCCCGGATCGCCGGGGAGGGCCGTTCCCTCTACTTCCACGATCACGACAATCATCTTTTCGAGTTGCATACCGGCACCTTGGACGAGCGGCTGGCCGTCTATTCCCCCTCGGAGTGAGCCGCGCTTCGTCCGTCCGGCATTTTATCTTGACAATCAAACTATGCCGTCGATAGAAAGTTTGAAAGTCAAACAATAATGCCATCGGCAAGCAGGACGGACAATGCAAATCGATTCCATATTTCAGGTGGCCCTGCAATCGAGCGTGTTTCTCGGGCTGGTGCACGGGATCAATCCGTGCGGCCATTCCTGGCTGGTTCTGGCCCCGTTCGTGTATGGCGAAAAACGCGGGGGGCGGGTCCTGTCCCTGACCCTCTCCTTCATCACCGGCACCACCCTGGCCTGTCTGCTCATCGGGCTGACGCTCGGCTCGGTCTCTCTGGCCATCCCCGAGTCGTTCGCCCTGTACGTGGACGTGGCCACCTTCGCGGTTCTGCTCGTCCTGGGGCTGATTCTGATCGTCCGGCCGCACCTGTTGCACAGTCATGACCACGATCACGATCACAACCATGACCGCGACGATCACGGCGGGCACGGGCACGATCACGATCATCATCACCATGACCACGATGATCGCGGCCGCGCCTGCTCCGGCCGGGCTTGTATGCCGTCGGCCCGGTCCGTGACCGCCTGGGGGCTGTTCGCCATCGGCTTCGTGAATATGATCGTGCCGTGCCCGACCGTGGCGCTCATGTACACCTACGCGCTCGATTCGGGCAGCGTGCTCAAGGGCACGGCGGTCTTCGCCGTCTACGCCGTGAGCACCGGGCTGACGCTGGGTGCGGTCATCTACGCCATCTACAAGGCGGCGGGGCTGATGCGCGCCCTGACCCGGGACTGGGTGGAACCGGCGGTCATGCGCGCCGCCGGGGTCATGACCATCGCCTTCGGGGCCTACAGCCTGTATGTGTCCATCTAAAAAGGGGGGGGACGGAATGGTCGACGGAATCAATCACGCCATAGTTGAGTTCTTCGAGAAGCTTTCATCCTGGGAGCACGACGTGGTCCGGGAAAAGGGCATGACCCTGCCGCAGATGCACACCCTGGAAGTGCTGGGCATACACGGGTCCATGCGCATGAAGGAGCTGGCCGAGGCCATGGGCGTCACCACCGGCACCCTGACCGTGCTGGTGGACCGTCTCGAAGACAAGGGGTGCGTTCGCCGGGTTCCGCACGACACGGACCGCCGGTCCATCAACGTGGAACTCGCCGATCAGGGCCGCATCCTGTTCGAGGAGCATGACCGCCTTCATCTCCGTCTCACCGAGGAGCTGCTGGCGGGCTGTTCCCCCGAGGACCGCGAGGTCCTCCTGCGCTGCCTGGTCTCCATGAACGCCCAGTTCTAAGCCTTGTCCATCCCTCCCATAAGGCATCCCGATGAGTGCGCCATTGACCGCACCCGTTCCCTGCCTTATTTTCTCCGCCATGAGTGAATATGTCGATCAGATCGAGACCGGCGAGTCCGTGGGGCTGGTGGAGAAGCGGTTCTTCACCTTCGGCGGCGACGAGCCGTTGGAGCTTGAGTCCGGGCGCAGGCTCGGGCCGGTGACGCTGGCCTACGAGACCTGCGGAACCCTCAACGCGGACAAGACCAACGCCATTCTGGTCTGTCACGCCCTGACCGGCGACTCCCACGTGGCCGGGGTCTACTCCGGGAACGAGCCCAAGCCCGGCTGGTGGAACATCATGGTCGGGCCGGGCAAGCCCATCGACACCGACAAGTATTTCGTCATCTGCTCCAACGTCATCGGCGGCTGCATGGGCTCCACCGGCCCCACGTCCGCCAACCCCGAGACCGGGCAACCCTACGGCGCGTCCTTCCCTGTGGTCACCATCGGCGACATGGTCCGCGCGCAACGGCATCTCGTCGACTCCTTCGGCATCGATACGCTGCTCGCCGTGGTCGGCGGCTCCGTGGGCGGTATGCAGGTTCTGGAATGGTCCGTGCGCTACCCGCACCGCGTCCATGCGGCCATACCCCTGGCCACGACCACCAAACACTCGGCGCAGGCCATCGCCTTCAACGAGGTCGCCCGCCAGGCCATCATGGCCGATCCCAAATGGAACCGGGGCGACTACTACGAAACCGGCAGGCCCGAGCACGGGCTGGCCGTGGCCCGGATGGTCGGACACATCACCTACCTGTCCGACGAATCCATGCGCCACAAGTTCGACCGCAGGCTCCAGGATCGCGTGGAACTCTCCTTCGACTTCGAGGCCGACTTCCAGGTGGAGTCCTACCTGCGCTATCAGGGCAACAAGTTCGTGGACAGGTTCGACGCCAATTCCTTCCTCTACCTGACCAAGGCCGCCGATTACTTCAATCTCGAAAACCATTACGGCGACGGCTCGCTGGTGGCTGCGTTCTCCCGCGCCTCCTGCCGCTATCTCGTGGTCTCCTTTACCTCGGACTGGCTCTACCCAACCTACCAGTCCAAGAACATGGTCAAGGCCATGAAAAAGAACGGCCTCGACGTTTCCTTCTGCGAGATCGAAGCCCCCTGGGGACACGACGCCTTCCTGTTGCCCAACAAACGCCTCAGCGACCTGCTTTCCGGCTTTCTCCACAAAATCTGCCTGCACTGCCGCATCGGAGCCCATGATGAGATATGATCTTCAAGTCATCGCCTCCTGGATCGAGCCGGGCAGCCGCGTTCTTGACCTCGGCTGCCGGACGGGCTCGCTGCTCGCTCACCTCGCCGAAAGGAAATCCATCATCGGCACCGGCATCGAGATCGACGAGGACGCCGCGGGCCGCGCCATCGCCAAGGGCCTCTCCGTCATTCACGGCGACATTTACGAGGAAATCGAGGATTATCCGGACAACGCCTTCGATTACGTCATCCTCTCCCAGGCCCTCATGCAGGTTCTCGATCCCGAGATTCTCATCCGCGAGATGCTCCGCGTCGGAAAGCTCGGCATCGTCTCGTTTCCGAATTTCACCCACTACAAGAACCGCTTCCAGATGTTCTTTACCGGACGCGCCCCCATGTCCAAGGAACTTCCCTACGAGTGGTACAACACCCCCAATATCCGGGTTATCCCCATCATCGACTTCCGACGTTTCTGCAAGCACCTCGGCGTGCCCATAGTCAAGGAACTCGCCCTTTCCACGCATCACCACGACGAACAGGGCAAGGTCATCAACTTCCTTCCCAATCTGTTCGCCACCTTCGGCGTCTTCATGCTCGGCCAGGCCCGATAGGGGGCGTGGTCGAAGTAGGGGCCTCGCTGGCCGGGCGTCTTCGACGGCCGGTGCGCTGCCCTGGATCCGCTAAAGAACCCTTTGAAAAGGGGTCTCTGGACTCTTCTGAATTTTATGGCGCCGTTGCACGGGTGGGGGATGGCGGAAGGTTGGGTTGTTTGCGCGGTCTGAGACCCGTCCGGGGGTTATCGGCCGCAGGGCACGTCGTGGCTTTTGTGGATTTCGCCGAGGTTGCGGATGAGCACCTTGTTATTGAAGAGCGCGTGCGCCTGTTTCACGGCGGCGGGGATGATGGCTCGCCGCAGGCCGTTGTCGGTGAGCGCGCGCTGGATAATGTCGGCCAGGGCCTTGGGGTCGTTGGACGGGCAGAGGAGTCCGGTTTGCTCGTGGGTGACCAGCTCGGGCACGCCGGAAACGTCGGTGGCGGCCACGGGCACGCCTGTGGCCATGGCTTCGGCTACCACGTTGGGGATGCCGTCCCGGTCGCCGTCCTTGGCCGTGCGGCAGCCGAGGGTGAAGCAGTCGGCGGCCCCGAGGAGCTTGATGACTTCGTCGTGAGTGATGGTGCCGGGGAGCGTGGTGACGTCGTCGAGGCCGAGGCTGTGGACGAGGTCCTTGATCTTGCGGTTGAATTTCGCCTTGCCTTCGCCGACCAGGGTGTACCGGAACTCGACGCCTCGCGCGCGCAGCTCGGCCAGCGCCTTGAGCACGGTGTCGAGGCCTTTCTTTTCCACGAACCGGGCCACGGTGAGGATGTGATAGGGCGGCTTGATTTCGGGCGAGCGTCCGTTGGGGGAAAAAAGGTCGAGGTTGATGCCGTGGTAGACGCAGTGGATGGGGTTGCCGTTGGCCACGTGCTCGCGGAGGTACTGTTCGTTGTACCGGGTGCAGGTGACGACGAATTTGGCGCGTTGCACCTTGTCCTGTATGCGGCGCGGGTCCTGGGTGTAGATGTCCTTGGCGTGGGCGGTGAAGGAGAAGGGAACTCCAGCGAGGCAGGCGGCGTACATGGTCACGGTGGTCGGGGTGTGGGCGAAGTGCCCGTGCAGGTGGGCCAGGTCCACGCCGTCGTCGATGACGGATTTCTGCATGATATACCCGGCCTGGAGCATGTGCTTGACCCAGGTGTGCTTTTTGGGGGCGAGCCGGAATCGTTTTTTCATCAAACCGAGGCATTCGCGGTATCTCTTGGGCATCCGCAGGAAGAGGCGGATGTTGTGATAGAGCAGGGTCGGCAGTCCCCAGATCATGGACGAGGGCAGGTAGGTGACGCCCGCCTTGATCTGTTTGATGGACTCGTGGGAGAAATTTTCGCGCGGGGCGCGCATGGAATAGATGTGGATCTTGAAGCCCATCTCTTCGAGCAGGCGGATCTCGTTGGAGATGAAGGTTTCGGAAATGCGGGGGTAGCCCTTGAGCACCATGCCCAAGGTCTTGTTGGCGGGATGTTCGGTCATGTCAGCAGTTCTCGCGGAAGAATTGGAGGCGTTCGCGCATGACGTCCAGTCCGGTCATGGCGAAGGAGTTCAGGGCGGCGGTGCAGGATGACGGATCGTCGAGCAGGGCATTGATCTTTTCGCGCATGGTTTCGGGCGAGATCTTGTCCCATTCGATGAATTCGCAAAGCCCCTGATCCTTGAAGACCTGCGCGCGGATGAGCTGCTCCTGGCGCGGAGTGTCGCGCGGGATGATGAGCGAGGGCTTCTTGAGGGAGAGAATTTCGCACATGGTGTTGTAGCCGCCCATGGAGACCACGAGGTCGGACTTGGCCATGCGTTTTTCCATGTTGCGCACGAAGGGTTTGATCTGGACCTTGAGGGACCGGGCGCGGTCGGCCAGTTCATCGAGCCTTTCGGGGGAGAGGAACGGGCCGGTTATCATGAGGGTCTTGAAATCCACGGAGCCGTTTGTTTCGAGCATCTTGAGGTAGGTGTCGAGGACCACGTATCCGTCGCCGCCCCCGCCGATGGTGACGATGACCTGCTTGTGCTTGCGCTTGGCTTTGCGGGTGCTGGGCACGAAGCGCGGGATGTAGCCCGTGAATACGGTCTTGGCGGCGATGTCGTCGGGGAAGGCGTATTCGGTGATCGGGTCGTACATGGATTTTGCGCCGTAGACCCATATCTCCGAGTAGAGGTCGCGCAGTACCTCGGGGAATTTTTTTCGTTTCCAGTCGGCGCGGGTGGACTCGGCGTCATCGAGGATGTCGCGCAGGCCGAGGACCACCCGGGAGCAGGGCCGGTGCTTGCGCATCCACTTGAGGGTGGGCAGCACCTCGCGCTTGAGCCCGGTGGGGACCTTGTCCACGATGAGCAGGTCCGGTTTGAAGCTTTTGGCGGTGGCTGAAATGATTTGGGTGCGGATGGAAATGGCGATCTTGGGGTCGACCTTGATGGAGTGGGGCACGTAGACGACGTTGGTTTTCTTTATCATCCCGGGGATGCGCACGAAGTCGATGCCCTTCGGCATGGAGTAGCGGCCGACGATGGGGGAGCCGGTGATGATGAGGATGTTCACCTCCGGTCCGACCAGGTTCCGGGCGATGGCCATTGTGCGGCGGATGTGTCCCAGACCGTAAGTGTCATGGGAGTACATGAGGATGTTGTAGGCTTTTGATTTCATGGGCCTTCGTTCGTCACAACACGCCGAACGGGTCGTTGTTTTCTATAACGCCTTCACCGTATAGGGTTGCAGGGATTATGTCCAGAATCGGTCCAGCCCGATGATATGTCTTTGAAAACTCGTCATGACGCGGCGTTGACATCCAGGCAGATGCCGGGGTCGAAGCCGGGCGCGTCGGGGCGGGCGGCGTTCAGGTTTTCGGTGTAGAGCCCGTTGCCTGGCCTGGCCTGCGCAGCGCGTTTAAAGTGCCGGACGGCCTCGTCCCTGTCGCCGTTACGCCAGGCCAGTACGCCGAGGTTGTTCTCTCCGCACGGGTTGCCTGGAGCCGTTTCGTTGGCCCGCAGGAAAGCGGTTTTGGCGGCATCGTTCTCGGCCACCACGGCGAATTGGACGCCTTCCACCAGAGCCGCCTGGGCGGCGGTCAGCCGAACGTGGTCCAGGCCTCGGCAGGGGCAGCGTTTCTTGGTGCAGGGCGGATATCCCTCGTAGAGGCGTACCTCGTCCATGACGTTGCCGAGGACCGTCTTGTCGCCGGGGCATCGGAAGATGGTTCCGTCCGGCTCCATCCGCAGGAGGGTTCGGCCCGCCGAGCAGGGCAGCCCTTCGAAATTGAAGGCCACCTTTTTGCCCTGTTCCGGGTGGTCGGCGAAGATGGACCGGGCCCGGTTCCCATATGCCTCGGGGTAGCGGCGTCCGTCGAAGGTGCCCCGGAAGGGGCGCGGGGTGATCTTGATGCCGTGGCCGCCGAAGAATGCGACGTCCGCGTGGAATCGTTTTTCCAGGGTGGGGTGGACCACGTAGTTGACGATGATCTCGAAGCCCTTGTCCAGAAGCAGACGGGCGTTTCGGATGAAGGCGTCCACGCCCTTGACCCGCTCGCGCTCTTCGATATGCAGGGCGACGTAGAGGTTGTGGACCCGTGCGGGATCGACGCGTTCCGCGAACTCGCGCACCTTGGAGGATGCCGACAGGTTGGTGTCGATACCGATGATGTGGCTCTCGGTCAGGATTTCGCAGACGTCGACGATGCCTGGATAGATGAACGGCTCGCCGCCGGTCAGGCCGACCTTCCAGGTCTTGCCTGTGGCGTCGAGAAAGTCCTTGATGCGCCGGGCGTCCAAGGTCTCCGTCACCGGGGAGTTGTCGTGTGGGAAGTAACAATATTCACAACGGAAATTGCATTTCCGCGTCATATTCCAGATGATGGAATTGCTGGGAACGATCATGGCAATGAGTCCTCTGTGGAAGGTCCTGCCACAATGTCGATAAAAATGCCAGTGGGGGTAGTGGCTTTTATTTACAAGCTCTGTTACAACCATCGTCCCATGACAGTTGACTCTATGAACATGCTGCTGCGCGAGCTGGACGCCTGGAAGGACGCGGGTAAGACCGCCGAGTTCTGGTGGCGCGACGACGACGTGGCCGAACCGACCGTGGCCCTGGACCGTCTCATCGCCCTGAGCGATCGGTTCAGCGTACCCTGCGGCCTGGCCACCGTTCCGGCCAAGGCTGGCGAACCTTTGCGCAAGAGCGTGTCCCACGCCCACAATCTGTGGGTGCTGCAGCACGGCTTCGCCCATGTGAACCACGCCCCGTCCGGCGCGGGCGCATGGGAGCTTGGCCATCATCGGCCCAAGTCCGTGATCCTCGACGAACTCAAGCAGGGCATGGTCAAGCTCACCCAACTGTTCAAGACCCGGTTCGTGCCCGTTTTGGTGCCGCCGTGGAATCGTATCGATCCCGAACTGCTCCCCTATCTGCCGGTGATGGGTTACCGGGGGCTGTCCGCCAGCTACAAGAAGCACCGGCCTGCGCCGCCCGCCGAATTGCGCGTTGCGGACGCCTGCTGCGATGTGCTTCACTGGAAGGACAAGCCGCATGTGCGTTTTGCCGGAACGGAAAAGTGCCTGAAATCGTTGGTGGAGCACTTGAAGGACAAGCGCACGGGCGAAATTTCCCCGGCTGAACCCACCTGTTTGCTGACCCACCATATGGTCATGGACGCCGATGCATGGGCTTTTGTGGAGTCGCTGTTCGAGGCGACCACGGCGCATTCGGCGGCCGAGTGGGTCTCCCCAGCCTCGATTTGGCCTGCCGGAGCCTGATTCCGGCCCCGAGGACATTCGGTTTTCGCAGTCCGGCACCTGAACGGTAGGTTTTTGCTTGCACACGGCGGGCGAACGATCTACCGTCCCTTCGAACCATTTCCCAGAGGACTGCCATGACCGCTACACTGCGCCGGATGATGCCTGAGGATGTCGATGCCGTCTGCACTTTGCTGCACGACCACATGAACCCGAATTTCACCCTGAAGCGATGGAAGGCTCTTTTCGCCCCCTCATGGTGCGGGGCGGATCACGATATGGGCATTGTCGCCGAGGACAATGGACGCATTGTGGGCGTGCATGGGCATGTCTGTTCCTACCGCGTCATCGACGGCCAGCGGGAGCGGTTCCGGAATTTTTCTTCCTGGTACATTCTCAAGGAATACCGCAAGCAAGGTCTTGGCTCGGCCATGGTGGAAATGGCCACCTCCGACCCCGATGTGACCTGCACGGTCTTTTCCCTATCCCCCAAACGAATCGACTTCTTCAGCAAGCTGGGCATGAACGTGCTTGAGGAAGAGCGGCTCCTGTGGCGCAAGACCGGCAAGCCCTACGAGAATCTCGAACTGGTCAGCGACCCCGTGAAGATTCGGCAATGCTGCGACCTGGGCGATATCCGCGTCTTCGACGACCATCGCGAGCTGCCGGTCATTCCGGTTCTGGTCATGACCCGGTGCACCCAGTGCCTGCTTTTCCTGTCCCGGGCGGTCAAGCACGACGGCGTGGTCTACTACGACGTGCTCTACCGCTCCAATCCGGCCATGTTCACCAAGCGTGTCCAGGATATCGCCGAGGCCCTGCTGCCGGACGACGAATGCGTGTTGGCTGCGGACCGGAGATTCGTGGACGGCGATGCCGAGGGCGAGGTGGAAGTCATCAAGTGCCCGAGATTCTACAAGTCCAAGCGGGTGCAGCCCGAGGACATTGATCTGGCCTATTCCGAGATATCCCTGCTGGGACTCAAGCTCGACTAGCCGCCGCTCTTGCCCTGAACGGCCCGGCAGGGTACGAACGGGGCATGAGTGAAGAAAAAAGCCATCCCACGGCCCTGGAAGCGCCTTCGGGCGACGTCGTCTCCCTGACCCTCAGCCTGGTGGGGAAGCTCCTTGCGCGTTCGCGGCAAAACCCGCGCAAGCGGATGCTCCAGAAGCTGCACAAGTCCCTGGACGCTCCGGCGCACCGCATGTTCAACGCCATGCAGCCCGGCACCTACATCATGCCGCATAGGCATCTCGAACCGGCCAAGGACGAAACCATTCTGGTCATGGCCGGGTCCATGCTTTTCATTCAATTCACTGACGACGGCGAAGTCGCCGACCAGATTCTTCTTCAGCCCGGCACCGAAACCTTCGGGGTGGACGTGGCCCCGCATGTCTATCATACGTTCGTTCCCCTCAAGCCTGACACCCTGGTCTTCGAATGCAAGACCGGGCCTTACGCCGAAGAGTCGGACAAGAACGTGCCTGACTGGGCGCCGCGGGAAGGGACCCCGGAAGCCGAGGAGTACCTTCTGGGGCTGCTCAAGAAGCTGGCGGCCAAGGCCAACGCCGAGGCTGAGGCTGTCAAGGCGGAGCGGGGCGACGAGCCCGATCAATAGTGGGTTGCCGGTCTTGCCGCCCGGCACCGAATACAGTACACGGGGTAAGTTTTTCCCGTAAGGAGACTTCCCCGTGAACACTCGCGCATTTCGCGCCGACGTCCTGCTTTTCATCACCGCCGCCATCTGGGGCCTGGCCTTCGTGGCCCAGCGCGTCGGCATGGAGCACGTCGGCCCCCTGACTTTCAACGGCATCCGTTTCGCCTTGGGCGCGGTGGCCCTGATTCCTCTCGCCATGACCATGGAGCGCAGGCGCGTTCCCGGAACCGCCGTGGCCGATCGCAAGCGCATGGCCGTGGGCGGAATATTCCTCGGTCTGGCGTTGTTCATTGGTGCCTCTTTGCAACAGATCGGGCTGGCCGGTCCGCAGTTGGCCGAGTTCGGCCTGGAGGCGTCCACCGCGGGCAAGGCCGGGTTCATCACCGGTCTGTATGTGGTCCTGGTGCCTATCTTCGGCCTGCTCCTGGCCCAGCGGCCCGGCTGGGGCACCTGGGTGGGCGCGAGCCTGGCCGTGGTCGGCATGTATCTTCTTTCCGTCTCCGCCGATTTGACCATCTCCTTCGGCGACATGCTCGTTCTCGTGGGTGCGTTTTTCTGGGCGGGGCACGTTCTGCTCGTGGGCAAGCTTTCGCCCGGCCTGGACGGGGTGGACGCCATCAAGCTGTCCACTATCCAGTTCGCCGCCTGTGCGATTTTGTCTCTCATCGGGGCGGTCGCCACCGAGGAAATCACCCTTGCGGGCATCTTCGGCGCGGGCCCGGCCATCCTGTACGGCGGCCTCATGTCCGTGGGCGTGGCCTATACCCTTCAAGTGGTCGCCCAACGCGACGCCCAGCCCGCCCATGCTGCCATTATCCTCAGCCTGGAATCGGTGTTCGCCGCCGTGGGCGGGTGGATGATGCTCGGCGAGGTGCTCACCACCCGAGGGATGGTTGGTTGCGCTCTCATGCTCGGCGGCATGGTGTTGAGTCAGTTGAAGCCGTAGGCGGCGTCTTCATCGCCTTTTGGAAAGCGGAAGGCCGTCCCTCGGGGCGGCTTTTTTGTTTGGGACAGGCTGTTTCTTTTATTGATGACAGGTTGGTTTAGCGGGAAGGTGCGCCAGTTTGATAGGGCAGGCGTGCCTTTGGCGCGAGAGCCAGTGGGGGCGGCTTTGCCTTCCCCAGCTTCCATGCCCTCCCGGCGGGGTCCATTTCTTTTGCTGGCCCAAAAGAAATAGACGAAAGAAAAGGGCCTTGCGCGATCTTGGCCGCCCGCAGGATCTTCAGCAAGAATCCGATCCGCTCGGGTCGGCTCCACCCGATCAAAAGTATAGGGCCTTCTCTGGTGTACAGCTCCCCATTTTCGATAGCACTTTCTTGCTCGTAACAGGAGCCGCCGTCCCTTCGCGGTCGGTTTCTAGGCCGCTGATCCAGGGCTGGGGTTGGGTGATTCTTCGCAGGAGCTTGGTTGTGGGGGAGGGAGTGTTTTCGCGGGATGGTGCGCCAGCTTGTTGAGGCTGTGAGAGCCAGTGGGGTCGGCTTCGCCTTCCCCCAGCTTCCATGCCCTGCGCGGGCGGCGGATCTTTTTTGCTTGCCCAAAAAAGAACCAAAAAAGGGCCTTGCGCCAGCTCGGCCGCCCGCAGGATCTTCGGCGAGAATCCGATCCGCTCGGGTCGGCTCCACCCGATCAAAAGTATAGGGCCTTCTCTGGTGTAAAGCTCCCCACTATCGATAGCACTTTCTTGATCGTCACAGGAGCCGCCGCCCCTTCGCGGTCGGCTTCTACGCCGCTGATCCAGGGCTGGGGTTGGGTGATTCTCCACAGGAGCTTGGTTGCGGGGGAGGGGGCTTTTTGCGGGATGGTGTGCCAGCTTGTTAGGGCTGTGAGAGCCAGTGTGGAGGCTTCGCCTTCCCCAGCTTCCATGCCCTGCGCGGGCGGCGGATCTTTTTTGCTTGCCCAAAAAAGAACCAAAAAAGGGCCTTGCGCCAGCTCGGCCGCCCGCAGGATCTTCGGCAAGAATCCGATCCGCTCGGGTCGGCTCCACCCGATCAAAAGTATAAGTTCTTCTCTGGTGGCCCGCTCTCCACTATCGATAGCACTTCCTCGATTGTCACAGGAGCCGCCGTCCCTTCGCGGTCGGCTTCTACGCCGCTGATCCAGGGCTAGTGCTAGTAGGACCTTTAAGGGGGGGGCGGTCGCCTTTGGGTGTTTTTAGGAGAACGAAGAGCCTGAAATAGGTCCTTCCCGCGTTGGAAGACAGGGCCTCGCTTGCGCGGAAGACATTCGAAAGCCGGGGCCTAGAGCCTGTCTGAAGCGGCGAAGCGTGGGCCGACTGCGTCTGCCAAAGGCAGACATCCTGTCGGGCAGCGAAAGCCGCTACAGGCTCTTGGCCACTGCTTTCGGGAGCACGCAGGGCCAAAAAGCGCAGTTTTTGCTTCCTTTTTTCTGCGCCAGCTTGGCCGCCCGCAGGATCTTCGGCAAGAATCCGATCCGCTTGGGTCGGCTCCATCCCAGCAAAAGTATAGGGCCTTCTCTTGTGTACAGCTCCCCACTCCCGATAGCACTTTCTTGCTCGTCACAGGAGCCGCCGTCCCTTCGTGGTCGGCTTCTAGGCCGCTGATCCAGGGCTGGGGTTGGGTAATTCCCCACAGGCGTTTGGTTGCGGAGGAGGGGTGTTTTTGCGGGATGGTGCGCCAGCTTGTTAGAGCTGTGAGAGCCAGTGGGGTCGGCTTCGCCTTCCCCCAGCTTCCATGCCCTGCGCGGGCGGCGGATCTTTTTTGCTTGCCCAAAAAAGAACCAAAAAAGGGCCTTGCGCCAGCTCGGCCGCCCGCAGGATCTTCGGCGAGAATCCGATCCGCTCGGGTCGGCTCCACCCGATCAAAAGTATAGGGCCTTCTCTGGTGTAAAGCTCCCCACTTTCGATAGCACTTTCTTGATCGTCACAGGAGCCGCCGCCCCTTCGCGGTCGGCTTCTACGCCGCTGATCCAGGGCTAGTGCTAGTAGGACCTTTAAGGGGGGCGGTCGCCTTTGGGTGTTTTTAGGAGAACGAAGAGCCTGAAATAGGTTTTCCCGCGTCCGAAAACAGAACCTCGCTTGCGCGGGAGACGTTCGAAAGCCGGGGCCTAGAGCCTGTCTGAAGCGGCGAAGCGTGGGCCGACTGCGTCTGCCAAAGGCAGACATCCTGTCGGGCAGCGAAAGCCGCTACAGGCTCTTGGCCACTGCTTTCGGGAGTACGCAGGGCCGAAAAGCGCAGTTTTTGCTTCCTTTTTTCTGCGCCAGCAAAAAAGGAAGTCGCCGTAAAGGCGAAACAAAACGTAAGGATAACCTACACCGTCGAACGCGAAGCGCGCTAATATCCACGCGCTACATCACACTTGCCTTTGGGAGGGTTTTCATTTCGCTTATGGAAGCTCCTTCGAGAACGAAGAACCCAAATGAGCCTTCCCGCGTTGGAAGACAGAACCTCGCTTGCGCGGAAGACATTCGAAAGCCGGGGCCTAGAGCCTGTCTGAAGCGGCGAAGCGTGGGCCGACTGCGTCTGCCAAAGGCAGACATCCTGTCGGGCAGCGAAAGCCGCTACAGGCTCTTGGCCACTGCTTTCGGGAGCACGCAGGGCCAAAAAGCGCAGTTTTTGCTTCCTTTTTTCTGCGCCAGCAAAAAAGGAAGTCGCCGTAAAGGCGAAACAAAACGTAACGATGACGTGCATCGTCCGCCGCGAAGCGCGGTGTTATCCCCGCGCGTGACTTGATTGTCGCCAACTCGTGATGGGGCTGAAAGGCTTGTCACCCTGGCATAGGGTAAAAACCATTCAGCCAGCACGGAAGAGAACTCCTTCCCTCCTCTGCGGGGCGGGCCTCCCACACAGCCCGCCCCGCAGCCTCTGCTTGCCAAACATGCCTGTTTGTGATTCACAGAAAGCGATCATGCGTACATTTATTTTTCTGCCGCCGGTATCCAAACCCACCGGAGGCGTCACCGTGCTTCGACGGATAGCCGACATCCTCCATCAGGCCGGTCACGAGGCTTACCTCGTGGCCAGGGAGAAGGGGAGTTGGCGTCCTGATGGACTGGCCGACGCCGCGCCGGTGCTGGAGTGGGAAGCTTTGAAGCTGACCGGGTCGGACGCCTGGGTGGTCCCCGAGGGGTGGATCAACGCCCTGGCTCCCGGCCTGTACGCGAGTGCCCAGTGCTTCAGCTACGTCCAGAATTGGGCCTATCTTTTTTCCTCCATGCCCGACGGCGTCGACTGGCACAGCCTGCCCGTGGAATTTCTGGCCGTGTCCGATCCGGTCTCGCGGTTCATCAAGGAGACCACCTGCAAGGATGCCCCGATCCTGCGGCCCGGCATAGACCTGTCTGTCTTCCGTATGCCCGACGCCAAGCCCGGCGGGCGGGTGCGGGTGGCCTACATGCCGCGCAAGAACAAGGCGCTGGTGGAGCAGATCAAGGCCATTCATCAGCATCGCTGTGGCGGGAGCCAGGTCGATTGGGTGCCCATAGACGGCATGGACGCGAACGGCGTGGCCGAGACCCTGCGCGCGTCCCACATATTTCTGGTTACGGGGTTCCCCGAGGGGTGTCCCCTGCCGCCGCTGGAGGCCATGGCCTGCGGCTGTCTGCCAGTAGGTTTCACCGGATTCGGCGGGTGGGACTACATGCGTCAGATCCAGGCCGCGCCGCGTCATACCCCGTGGATTCCCCTGCGCGAGGTCCCTTGGGGCGGCAACGGGTTGTGGTGCGCCGACAGCGACGTGCTCGACGCCGCGCTCTGCCTGGACGACGCCGTGCGCATGTTCCAGGACAAGGACCCGGCCCTCGTGGCCGCCCTGGCCGCAGGCCAGAAAACCGCCAACGCCTATTCCCTTGAGGCTCAGAGGACGGCCGTTCTCGACCTTTGGGAACAACTGTGAGTCGATACTGATGGGAAAGACCAATCGTCCCGAACCCGAATCGCTGGAGCTGCCCCCGGTAGGGGTGGATTCCCACGCCCACCTGGATCTTGAGGATTTTGACGAGGACCGGGAAATCCTTATTCGCCGCGCCCTGGATTCCGGTGTGAGCCGGATCATCAATGTTTTTCTCGGGCCCGACGCCTACGAGCGCGGGCGCGGGCTTTTCGACGCCCACCCGGAGATCAGTTTCCTGATGGGCGTGCACCCAAACGACGCGGACCAGCTTACCGACGAGATCGAGGAGCGGATGCGCGGTCATTTCAAGACGGACCCGCGCCTCAAGGGAGTGGGCGAAATCGGCCTGGACTATTACTGGGACCGCGTGCCGCCCGAGGTGCAGAAGACCGCCTTTGTCCGGCAACTGCATATGGCCCGCGAGCTTTCCCTGCCCGTGATAATCCATTCGCGGGACGCCAACGGCGACACCATGGAGATTCTGGAGGCCGAGGGCTTTCGGGAATATCCGCTGCTGTGGCATTGCTTCGGCGCGGGTATCGAACTGGCCGAGCGGATTGTGGCGAACGGTTGGCATATCTCCATCCCGGGTCCGGTGACGTTCCGCAAGAAATCCGACGACGTTCAGGCCGCTGTGGCCCGCATCCCGTTCGAGCGGCTGCTCCTGGAGACCGACTGCCCATACCTCGCCCCCGAGCCCTGGCGCGGCAAGCGAAATCACCCGGCTCTGAGCGTTTTCACGGCCCGCCGTGTAGCCCAGATCAAGGGCCGTCCCGTTGAGGATGTGTGGCGCACGGCAGGCGACAACGCCCGCCGGTTCTTCGGTCTCTAGCCCCGTCTTCGCAGCCCCTTGTCTTCGCTTGACTTGGGGTTGGAAAGGCATAGTGTGCGCTCATGAATTTCCTCACTCCGGGCATGAGGCTCATGCTCCTCGGCACCTTCTTTTTCTCCGTCGGCTCACTGTTCGTGAAGATGGCCGGAAGCCGTTTGCCCACCATGGAGGTGCTCTTCGTGCGCGGGCTTGTCGGCGTGGTGCTCTGCCTCATCATGCTGCGCAAGTCCGGGGCGGGCATGTTCGGCAAACGGAAAATCCTGCTTGCCGCACGCGGTATCCTTGGGTTCGGAGCCATGTTCGCCGACTTTTACGCCATCGTGCATCTTCCCCTTGCGGACGCCCTGGTGCTGATCTTTTCCCACCCCGTGACCGTGGCCCTGCTCGCCTGGGCGCTCATGGGCGAGCGGCTGTCCAAGAGCGCCATGTTTTCGATCATCATGTCCCTGGCGGGCGTGACGCTGGTCTGTCGGCCGGGTTTCCTGTTCGGCGGGGCTCCCGAGCTTGACCCTCTGGGGTTGCTGGCCGCCCTGGTCAGCGTGTTCCTGACTTCCTGGGCCATTCTGTCCGTGCGGGTGCTGGCCAAGACAGAGCCCCCGGCGGTGGTCATGCTCTATCCGCCTATCGCCATCAGCCTGCTCGCGCCGCTTTTCATCGACGGCTGGGTGATGCCGACCGCTTTTGAATGGGGCGTGCTTGTCGGGGTGGGGGTGTTCATGAACATCGGCCAGTTCTTCATGACCAAGGGGTATGCCATCGAGTCCGCGGCGCGCATCAGCGGCGTGTCCACTCTGGAAATAGTGTTTGCGGCCATGTGGGGGATGCTCTTCCTGGGCGAAATCCCCGACCTTTGGACCGTGGGCGGAGGGTCGCTTATCATCTTCGGCGTGCTGGCCCTCGGGCGCAGCGGTATGCGCGAACGGGCCGCCGCCCTGAGAAAGGGAGTGGCGGGCTAAAGCCTCTCGAACACGCGCAGCAGCTCCTCGTCCACCTTTTCGGGACGTTCGGCGTTGAGGGTCACCAGGCGGTGCAGGAAGGTGAAACTCAGCTCGTCCATCTCCCTGAACGACATGGCCGCGGAGTCTCCCTTTGCGCGGACGATCTTACCCGACACCACGATGCGGATGCCCGGCGAAAGCGGCAGGTGCAGTTCGCAGGCGGTCCCCTCGGCGCAGTCTCCGCAACCGTCGAGGAGCGCGCCCTTGAGGCTCAGGTTCCTGGTGGACACGGGGGTGACCACGTCGCCGACGGTTATGTACGCTTCGAAACCGGCGTCGATGCGGGTATTGCGCCGTTTATTGCTGTCCATGCGGCTCTCCTTTCTTGGCGGATCATATCACAACAGTCGTTGGGGGCTCAATCGTATCAATGAATGATTGACTGGTTTTCGATATCGGTTTTATTGGAAGTCATGAATATCAACCAACTTTCTTCCATTGTTGCCGAGTGGATGGCCGTCCCCGGGAACAATTCCATCGCCCCCGGAATGCCGCTGCCCGCCTTCGACACCCCGCTGATCGGGTGTGCCGCAGGCGACGATTCGCTTTTCGATTTCCTTAAGCGGGATATCGGGCCGGATTTCTACTGGACCCCGGCGGAAGCCTTTGCCCTGGCTTTTCCCGAGGCCGGAGCGACCGGCGCGGATCTCAGCGTGGTATCCTGGGTGCTGCCTCAGACGAAGAATACCCGCCAGGCGCACGCCCTCAACAAGGAGTTTCCGAGCATCGAGTGGAGCCGCGCCCGTCATTACGGCGAGAAGGTCAACGAAGCGTTGCGCCGGTTCGTGGTCCGGTCGTTTGAGGGGGAAGGGGTGCGCGCTTGCGCGCCCGCGCTGCTGCCCACGTGGACGCGGGCCGAATCCCCCAAATACGGATTCGCTTCCACCTGGTCCGAGCGGCACACGGCCCATGTGTGCGGGCTGGGCACCTTCGGTCTTTCGGACGGCCTGATTACGGCCAGGGGAAAGGCCATTCGCGTCGGATCGGTCATCGTGCAGGCGCGGCTGACTCCCACTCCCCGGACCTATACCCATCACAACGAATGGTGTCTTTTTCACGCCAAGGGGAAATGCCGGGCGTGCATCAAGCGGTGTCCGGCCGGAGCCATTTCCGAGAAAGGTCACGACAAGGCCAAGTGCAAGGCGTATATCCGCACCATTACGGCCGCGCACGTGGAGGAGCATCAACTCGGCTTCCGCGTCAACAGTTGCGGCCTGTGCCAGGTCAAGGTCCCGTGCGAGAGCAGGAACCCCACGGCCCCGAAATCGGAATAGCCCAGCACTATGGCATAGCCGCTTCGGAAGTTGCCTCTTCGAACAGGGGCTCCCCTGGTAGCTGGCTTTCGCGCGCGGAATGCGGCCGAGAAAGTTCGCAAAAAAAGGCCGGACCCCGTACAGGGTCCGGCCTTTTGATGTCTTGTCGAATGCGGCCTAGTCGTATTCCACGGCGGAGAAGCGCATCAGCGCATCCCAGTTGTGGATGGCTTCGACGTAGCGGATGGTGCCGGTCTTGCCGCGCATGACCAGGGAAGAGGTCTCGGCTCCGTGGCCGTGGTAGGTGACGCCCTTGAGGAAGGTGCCGCCGGAGATGCCGGTTGCGGCGAAGAAGAGGTCCTCGGACTTCACCAGGTCGGATACGGTGAGCACCCGGCGGATGTCCATGCCGAATTCGGCCAGGGCGTTCTTTTCCTTCTGCTTCTGCGGGTCGAGCTTGGCGAACATCTCGCCGCCCATGATACGGATGGCGATGGCCGAGAGCACGCCCTCGGGGGTGCCGCCGGTGCCCATCATGACGTCAACCTCGCTGCGCGGGTCGATGGCCATGAGAGAGCCGGTGATGTCGCCGTCGGTGTGCAGCTGGATGCGTGCGCCCGCCTCGCGGATTTCAGAGATGAGCTTCTTGTGGCGCGGCTTGTCCAGCACGAAGACGACCAGGTCGTCCACGTCCTTGTCCAGGGCGCGCGCGATGAGCTTGAGGTTGTGGCCGGTGGGGGCTTCGATATCCACCACGTCCTTGGCGTGGGCCGGGACGACCAGCTTCTGCATGTAGAAGCTCGGGCCCGGATCGAACATGGCGCCCGCCGGGCAGACGCCCACGACGGAGATGGCGTTGGGGCGGCCGTTGGCAAGCAGGTTGGTGCCCTCCAGCGGGTCCACGGCGATGTCCACCTTGGGGCCGATGCCCAGGCCGAGCTTTTCACCGGCGTAGAGCATGGGCGCTTCGTCCTTCTCGCCTTCGCCGATCTTGATCTCGCCTTCGATTTCCAGGGTGTTGAAGCACAGGCGCATGGCGTCGACGGCCGCCTGATCGGCGGCTATCTTGTCGCCTTTGCCGAGCCAGCGGGCGCAGGCCAGGGCAGCGGCTTCAGTGACACGGACCAGGTCCAGTGCGAGGTTTTTCTGTGGGGCTTCCATGTTCGTCTCCTAGTATTTCTCCCGGATCATCCGGGCGAAGTTCTCCGGGGTGAACCCGTACTTGTCGGACAGGATCTTGCCGGGGGCGCTGGCGCCGAAGTGGTCAACGCCGAGAACGACGCCGTCCAGGCCGACATATTTGTGCCAGAGGGTCGTCCGTCCGGCTTCGGCCGCGGCGCGTGCGGTGACTTCCGGCGGCAAAACTTCATTTTTATACGATTCAGGCTGATCGTCAAACAGTTTGGTCGACGGCATGGATACCACGCGGACCTTGCGCTTGAGGAGCTTGGCCGTTTCGAGGCAGAGGGAGACCTCCGAGCCGGAGGCGATGAGAATCAGGTCCGGGGTGCCTTCGCAGTCCTTGAGCACGTAACCGCCGCGGCGCGGGCCGTCGGCAAGCGCCGGGTATTCGGCCGGATCGAGGATGGGCAGGCCCTGGCGGGTCAGGAACAGGGTGGAGGGCATCTTCTCCTGCTTGAGCGCGATGTCCAGGCAGGTCCGGGTCTCGTTGGCGTCGGCGGGACGCAGATCGATGAGGTCCGGGATGAGCCGCAGGGAGCTGACATGCTCGATGGGCTGGTGCGTGGGACCGTCCTCGCCCACCCAGAAAGAGTCGTGGGTGAAGACGTACAGGACGGGCAGCTCCTGCAGGGCGGACATGCGGATGGCATTGCGGCAGTAGTCGGAGAAGGTCAGGAAGGTGGCGCCGAACGGGAGCAGGCCGCCGTGCAGCTGCATACCGTTCATGATCGCCGCCATGTTGAACTCGCGCACGCCGAAGGCGAGGTTGCGCGCTCCGTAGCCGTCCACGGCGAAGTCGCCGTAGGTGTTCCGGAAATTGGCGGTCTGGTTGGACGGGTCGAGGTCGGCGGAGCCGCCCACCAGGGTGGGCAGGGAGTCCATGACGGCGTCCAGGCAGGTGCCCCACGCCTTGCGGGTGGCCATGCTTTCGCCGGGGGTGAACTCGGGCCAGTCGATGGACAGCTCGGAGCGGGAGCGGATTACGTGGGCCCACATCTCGGCGAAGGCCGTGTCGTTCAACTTGGCGTCCAGCATGGACTGCCAGTCGGCGGCGTTCTTGCGCAGGCCGTCGAACCGGGCGCGGTAGGAGGCGACCACGTCCTCGGGGACATGGAAGGACTCTTCGGGCAGGCCGAGCTTCTTCTTGGTGGCCGCGATCTCGTCGGCCTTGAGGGGCTCGCCGTGGGTCTTGTGGCTGCCTTCCAGGGAGGCGCAGCCCTTGGCCATGACCGTGTGGCCGATAATCAGGGTGGGCTTGCCGGTTTCGAGCTGCGCGGCCTTGATGGCTTCGCGGATTTCATCGTGGTTGTGGCCGTCCACTTCCAGGACCTGCCAGCAGAGTCCCTCGAAGACCTTGCGATGGTCGGTGCAGTCCGCCTTGCAGGTGGGACCGGCCAACTGGATCTTGTTGGAGTCGTAAAAAACGATGAGCTTGCCCAGCTTCCACAGACCGGCCAGGGAGGCCGCGCCCATGGCGATGGGCTCCTGGAGATCGCCGTCGGAGGAGAGTACGTAGGTGTAGTGGTCCATGACGTCCGCGCCGAGCTTGTCGCGCAGGTACGCCTCGGCCGAGGCGAAGCCCACGGACATGGCGAGGCCCTGGCCCAGCGGGCCGGTGGTGGCTTCGACGCCGGGAGTCAGGTGCACCTCGGGGTGGCCCGGGGTCAGGGAACCGAACTGGCGGAAATTCTTGATGTCGTCCATGGAGATGAAGCCGTTCAGGTGCAGAAGGCTATAGAGCAGCATGGACTCGTGTCCGGCGGAGAGGATGAAGCGGTCGCGGTTGAACCACTGGGAATCGTCGGGGTTGAAGTTCAGGAATTCGGAAAAGAGGATGGTGGCGTAGTCGGCCGAGGACATGGCCCCGCCCGGGTGGCCCGAGTTGGCCTTGGCCACGCCGTCCATGATCAGTCCCTTGACCACGGCGATGGTCTTGTCCGTCTGTGTCATTGTTGGATACCTTTTTTTAGTGAGGTTATTGGGAGACAGTGTCGATGAGGTCGATGCGCCGCTTGTGCCGCTCGCCACCAAACTGCGTGTCGAGAAAGGCCTTCAGGATCTCCAGGGCGAGGCCCTGGCCGGTGACGCGTTCGCCCATGCACAGGCAGCGGGCGTCATTGTGCTCGCGGGCCATGCGGGCGAGAAATTCGTTGGTGCACAGGGCCGCCCGGACGCCCATGCGGTTGGCGGTCATGGTCATGCCCTGGCCCGTGCCGCAGATGAGCACGCCGAGCTTTTCGTCGTCCGCCTTGAGCTTGTTGCACACCTTGGCCGCAAAGACCGGGTAGTCGCAGGAGTCCAGGCAGTCCGGCCCTTCGTCCTCCACGGCAAAGCCCCATTCCTTGAGAGCCTTGATGCAGGCGGTCTTGAGATGATAGCCCCCGTGATCGGAGCCGATGACGATGGTCTTGCTCACAGTTCTCCCCCTTGGGATGCGTCGCCTTCCCGGCGGACGCGCTTCATGCGTTCTTCGCGGTCGTTGGACAGTTCTTCCCTGAGGGCCGCGATCTCCTCCTTGAGGAAGCTGATCTGCTTGAGGCAGAGTTCCTTTTCGTCCTTTCTGCCGCGGGGCGCCTCGGCGATGCGACCGAGGATGCCATATTCCCGATCCAGTTCTTTTTCAAGCCTGCCGACCTCGAAGCGTCCCGATATGGACCGGGCAAGCCATTTCATCTCGGCAAGCCACGTCTTCAGTCCGAGCAGAAAAATGTCCAAGACCGTTTCCTTCGGCTGTGTGCTCATTGCTCGTCCTCGCGGATAGTGGGGAGTTCCCCTGTTTTTTCGTCAGTGTATCCGTTGTCCAGACGGATGGGGGTGATGTTCCCGGGCAGTTCCAGGGCCAGGGACCGGGCAGGCCAGGGGGCAATCATAAGCTCCCGGCTCTTTATGTGCAAGACGCCCTGCTCCCCGTTATCCAGCGACAGGGTCAGCCTGTCGGGCAGGGCGATCACGCCGGGCGCGGCGTCCTCGAAGCGGTCCATGGTGAAGGACCACCGGACTTCCCCGCCGGTTTGGTTGATAGTCCCTTCCAGCAGAAGCGGGCGGCCGAGGCGGTCCAGCTCGATGCGGCGGACAGCCCCCTTGTCGAATTCGTAGACGTAGCGTTCGCCGTCCTGTGCGGCCTGCGCGTAGCGGCGCGGGGCCAGTCCCGAGAAGTAGCCCATGACGGCGTGGGCGAGCCGGGACAGGGAAAAGGGAAAGGGCATCCCCAGGCGGGTGGCCCCGAGAACCGGGTTGCGGTGGGCGTATGCCTCGCCTTCGGCCGGATAGAAGACCAGCAGGCCGTCCCCGTCCTCGCGGATATGCGCCAGGAGCTTGCCGATGGAGGCGGATACGTCGAGCCGCATGGGGCCGTCAAAGTCTCCCCACAGGGAGACCAGGGTGCGGTTGGTTCGCCGGATGGGTTCGGTCCTGGAATAGTGCAGGCTGGCCCGGACCTTGAGCGCTTCGCCCTCCGGCCGGATGCAGTAGTGCTGTCGGAAGGCGTTCCAGGCGGCTCGGGGAGTGTCCAGTTCCATGCCGGGCGGTATCCTGGTGGCGCAACCCGAGAGGACCGTCAGGATCAAGACGGCCACGGTCGCCGCCGGAACGTGCGTCGATCCGAGTCGGCTCATAGCTTTTTCAGCTTCTCCCTGACGGCGTCGGATTGGGGCGAATGGTATTTCAGGGCGAAATTGTACCCCTTGCGCGCTTCCTTGGTCTTGCCAAGGGCAGCGGCGATGTCGCCGTAGTGTTCCCAGATGGTCGGGTCCTTCTCGATCACGTCCACGGCGTAGCCGATGTACTCCCAGGCCTTTTCCAGGTTCCGTTTCTTGAAGTGGACCCACGCAACGGAATCGAGGATGTAGCCGTTCTCGGGATCGAGGGAGGAGGCCTTGGTCACCAGAACCAGGGCGCGGTCCAGCTCGCGGTTTTCCTCGGCCAGGGTGTAGCCTACGTAGTTGAGCGCGTTGGCGTGGTCGGTGTGGGTGCGGATCAGGCTTTCCATCAGGGCCATCCCTTCGGGACGGCGGCCCATGGCCTCGTAGACCATGGCCAGCTCGTAGGTCAGTTCGGGGTTGTCCTCAAGCAGCGACAGCCCTTCCTTGAGAGAGGCTTCGGCACCGGGCAGGTCGCCCGTCTGCCTGCGCAGTCCGGCTTCGAGGATGTAGAAAACTTCGGCCCTGGGATAGAGCTTCTTGCCCTTGGCGGCCACGGCGAGCGCCTCGTCTGTCTTGCCTTGCGCCGCGAGTAGTTGCGCCTTGAAGCGCAGGGCGTGGGGGTAGAGTCGGTCCGTCTCCTTGACCTCGCCGAGGTAGGACATGGCCTTTGCCGGATCGTTTTCACCCTCGTCGGCGATGACCGCCTTGTAGAAGTAGTATTCGGCGGGCACCGTGCCGCCGGCGGTGAGCATGTCGAGGACGGTGGAGCCCTGGGCGAAGAAGCCCTCGTTGATGAACATGAGCACCGCGTCCAGGATGAAGCTCTTGGAGGGCGGGCCGGACAGGGCCAGATCAAGAGCCTTGTCCGGGTCGTTCAGCTTGAGGTTCAGATTGATGAGCCGGAGTCGCGCCTCGGGAAAGGAATCGCTCTGTTCCAGGATCGTGCCGTAAATGCCTTCGGCGGCCACGTAGTCCTTGGCCAGCTCATACTGGTAGGCCAGTTCCACCATGGCCTCGGTGAACTCCGGGTCCATGGCCACGGCCTTCTTCAGGTTGGCGATGGCCGCATTGCGCATTCCCAGGTTGCCCTGGACCCGTCCCATTGCGTAAAGGGCGTCGGCGGAGCGTTCCTTTTCGGGAATCTGCGTGAGCACGTCCAAAGCCCTGGCGTCCTGCCCTGCGTCCATGAGCATCTGGCCCAGCCGCTCGCGGGCCTCAAGGTCGTCGGGATGGCGTTCGAGGAAGCCGTCCATGATCGAGATGGCGTCGTTCGCGCGGTGGTCGGCGACGTAGGAATTGGCCAGGTACAAGGTCAGCAGCCGGTTGTCCGGAAATTTGTCGAGCCCCTCCTTGAGGGCGGCGCGGGACCGGCTCGTGCCGTCGGGATGGTTCCAGTACAGGCCCGCTTTTTCCACATAGAGATGGGGGGAGGGCGCCTGGGCCAGGATACGGTCCAGCGCGGCTGCGGCCCGGGCATGGATTTCGGCGGCCTCCTTGGTGGTCATGGTGCTGCGGGGGCCCTCCTGGGCGCGGCGCTGCAACTGATGAAGGAGGTCCTGATAGACCAGATAGTCGTAGTCGAGTTGGGCCGATTCGGTCATGGGCGGCGCGGGCATGGGCTCGGCCGTGTGCCTTCCGGCGGCGCATCCGGCAACGGCCAGGAGCGCGAGGAGCGCCAGGGCAGCCAGTGCGGTGTGAGAGTCATGCCTAGAAAGTCGTTTCATCCGTCCGTCCCGGTTGGCGTCGCCGCCGATTAATCGTGCTCCAGCACCCAATCGCTGGAAAAATCCTTGACCTTGTCCGTCAGATGCTCGCGAATCTTGGCCATGAGCCGGGCTTCGATTTGCCGGACGCGCTCTCTGGTGACGCCGAATTCCTCGCCGATTTCCCGCAGGGTCACGGGATCGTCGGAGAGCAGCCTGCGGTCCAGGATGGCCACTTCCTTTTCGTTCAGGGACGAGCGGATTTCCCTGATGTTGTTCAGGAGCAGTTCGACGATCTGGTCGTTGGCGATGGATTCCTCCACACCCGGCGCCAGAGAGGGCAGAAAGTCCATCTTGGTGGCGTCGGAGTCGTCGGCCAGCGGGGTGTTCAGGGACATGTCGTTCTTGGACAGCCGCTGGTCCATCTCGTCGATCTCGGCCTCGGACACGCCGAGCCGCTCGCTCAGGGCCTCGGTGGAGGGGTCGAACCCCAGGGTCTGGAGGCGCTGACGCTCCTTGTTCAGGTTGTAGAACAGCTTGCGTTGGGTCTGGGTGGTCCCGATCTTGACCATGCGCCAGTTGTCCATGATGTACTTCAGGATGTACGCCTTGATCCAGAAGGCCGCGTAGTAGGAGAACTTGATCCCCTTCTCCGGGTCGAACTTGGTCACGGCCTTGAGCAGCCCCACGTTGCCCTCCTGGATGAGGTCGAGGCCGTTCTGCATCCATCGCCGCTGGAAGTCCATGGCGATTTTGACCACCAGGCGGAGGTGCGAGGACACCAGCTTGAAGGCCGCGTCCTGGTCGTTGTCCTCCTGGACCCGCTTGGCCAGGGCGTATTCCTCTTCCGGGGCCAGCATGGGAAACCTGGCGATTTCCTTGAGGTACAGCTGCAACGGATCACGAATCCGCACCGCCTTGGATGAAGGAGCGGGATTCAGCGCCGGGAGCTTGTTCCTCCGTTCATCGACTTTGGCGGGAGGGCTGGAGGGAGTGTCGGCCGTCACGTCCTCGCAGTCGTCGCCGAAGTCGTCTTCGTTGAAGTCGGTCTCTTCGAAATCGTCTTCTTCGACGATTTCCGGTTCGACCACCTCGGTCGTTTTTTCAGATGTCATCGCAAATTATGGATTCGGCGCCGCAGCGCACGGTTCAATACAAATTATAAGAGCAAGAAGGCCACACTATAGATTTTGACCGACCTTATCAATGATTTTCAGGGAAGCGCAACTTGTGCAAGACCCTGCGCAGCCGTAGCCGGAAAACACCGAATTTCGCCTCAATAAAAGGCTTGATTTCCGCCCGGGTCGCCGCTATATCGAGATATCTTGATATATGAATACATCGGCCGGGGCGCAATCTCTGCGCATCCCGCCCGTGCGGAGGGTACCAGTGCGCGATTTCAGGTCAATACTCGACGACGACAGAATTTATTACTTTGACGGCGGCTACGGTACGCTGCTTCAGGGCAGGGGGCTGCCCGCCGGGCTTTCCCCCGAGTTGTGGGGGCTCAAGGAGCCCGACGTCATCCGCTCCGTGCATCGCGATTACCTGGAGGCCGGGGCGGACATTCTGACCACCAACACCTTTGGCGGGTCCAAGCCCAAACTCGGCTTGAACGCCGATCCCTTCGAGCTGAACCGGGCCATGACCGCCATCGCCCGCGAAGTGGCGGGCGACCGCGCCTTTGTGGCGGCCTCCATCGGCCCCACCGGGCATTTTGTCAAGCCGCTGGGCGACATGACTTTCCGCGAGCTGGTGGAAATCTTCAAGGAACAGATCAAGGGCTGCGTGGCCGGAGGCGCGGACTTCATCCTGGGCGAGACCCTTTTCGACCTGGCCGAAGCCAAGGCCGTGGTCATCGCCGCGCGCATGGTCTGCGACCTGCCCGTGGCCGTCTCCATGACCTTCGAGGGTGAAGCGTCCCTGACCGGCACCTCGCCGCAGACCTTTGTGGACACCATGCAGAACATGGGCGTGGACCTCATCGGCACCAACTGTTCCGCCGGGCCGGAGCAGATGCGCGACACCCTGCGCGCCTGGGCTCCCCGGCTGGAGACGCCGACCTTTGCCGAGGCCAACGCCGGACTGCCCGAGCTGGACGGAGACGGCAACACCGTGTTCCGTCTGCAACCGGAACCGTTCGCCGAGCAGGCGGCCGGGTTCGCGGAGCTGGGGGTCAAGTTCATCGGCGGCTGCTGCGGCACCACCCCTGACCATATCCGCGCCTTGCGCAAGCGCGTCGGCGACGTCCGCTGGCAACGGCCCGAGAAGACCGACAACGCCCAACTGGTCCTCACCTCGCGTTCCGTCTCCGTGCCCATCGGTTTTGACCACCCCGGCGTCATTATCGGCGAGCGCATCAACCCCACAGGCAAGAAGCAGCTCACCGCCGAGCTTCAGGATTCCATTTTCGCCGAGGCGCACCGTTTCGCCGCCGAACAGGTGGAGCAGGGCGCGCCGGTGCTCGACGTCAATGTGGGCGCGCCCCTGGTCGACGAAGTCCAGCTCCTGCCCGAGTTGATCGTCTCCCTGCTGGGCCGGACGACCGCGCCGCTCTCCATCGACTCCAACGATCCGGCGGCAGTCGAGGCCGGGCTGTGGGCCTATCCCGGCTCTCCCCTGGTCAACTCCATCTCCGGCGAGCCCGGCAAGATGGAACGGCTCGGTCCGCTGTGCAAGCTCTTCGGCGCGCCGTTCATTCTCCTGCCCATTGTGGGCAAGAAGCTCCCGGTGACAGCGTCCGAACGGCTCAAGGTCATCGAGGACCTCCTGGCCCGGGCGGACGCCCTGGGCATTCCACGCCGCCTCATCATGGTCGACGCCCTGGCCCTGACCGTTTCGTCCAAGCCCGAGGCCGCCCGTCACTCCATGGAGGTCATGCGCCATTGCCGTGACGAGTGGGGCCTGCCCACCACCATCGGCCTGTCCAACATCTCTTTCGGCCTCCCGGCGCGTGAGCTTCTCAACTCCACCTTCCTCGCCCTGTCCATGGGCGCGGGGCTGTGCTCGTTCATCTCCAACCCCAACTCCGCGCGCATCCAGGAGTCCCTGCACGCCGCCGAAGTCCTGCTCGGCCGCGATCCCCAGGCCGCCCGCTACATCGACAAGTTCTCCGGCTGGGTCGGGGGAGGCGGGGCGCAGGCCGGTTCGGCTCCGGCCGCCAAGCCCGGCGAGCCGTCCCTGCCGCCGGTCCAGGCCGCCGTGGTCAAGGGCGACAAGGACAATGTCGTCAAGCTGGTGGAGGGGGAGCTGGAAAAGGGCATGACCGCCATGGACATTGTCAACGACCTGCTCATCCCCGGCATCCTCGTGGTCGGCGACAAGTACGAGGCCAAGGAATACTTTCTGCCCCAGCTCCTGCAGTCCGCCGAGACCATGCAGACCGCTTTTCAGCGGCTCAAGCCGCTTCTTGAGGAGGACGGCGGGGCTGGAGAGCGGCCGGTGGTGATAATGGCCACGGTGGAGGGCGACATTCACGACATCGGCAAGAATATCGTCTGCCTCATGCTCAAGAACTACGGCTTCGAGGTCGTGGACCTGGGCAAGGACGTGCCCGCCGCCAGGATCGTGGACGCTGCCGAGGAACACAACGCCGCCCTCATCGGGCTGTCCGCGCTCATGACCACCACCATGGTCCGCATGGAGGACACCGTGAAGATGGTCGCCGAACGCGGTCTCTCCGCCAAGGTCATCATCGGCGGGGCCGTGGTCACCGAAAAATTCTGCAACGCCATCGGCGCGCACGGCTGGTCCACGGACGCCGTGGCCGCCGTCAAGCTCGCGCAACGGCTGACGCAGTAGCCCCCGTGTCCGGGAAGGGCGGCTGAGCCTCTTTGCGAAAAGGTTCTCATCCGCTTCCCGGCCCCATCCCCCCGTATGGCGGATGGTTTCCGCCGGTCCGGCCCGAAGCTGATCGGCGGGAAGGATGGGGAGAGCCGGGTGGATTTCGTTCGTTCGGCGTTGTGTTGCGTGAAAGTTTCTTGACCTCTGCCGCCCCAAGTGTTTTGAGAGAGGGCCTCTCGCTTTTATTTGGCATTCAACTCTGCTAGAGTGCCGAAAATTCACTCCCGAGGTGTTTCATGAAAAGAATGTGGCTCTCCTTCGCCCTTGCCCTGGGTCTTTTGGCCATGACGGCGTGTTCGGGCGAATCCGGCAACGATGCCGACAAGACGGGCGGCGAGGCCCAGTCCTCCGCCGCGAAGAGCGTTCCGGCGGACTCCGGCTCCATCCCCTTCATGGGACGGGCCGAGCTTGACCAGTATCTCAAGGACAATGCCGAAAGGCCCACCATGCTTTTCTTCTGGGCCACATGGTGCCCCTCCTGCAAGCAGCAGATTCCCGAGTTGGAGGCGTTGCGCAAGGTCAGGGGAGACAAGGTGAACATCATCGCCCTGTCCATGGATGAGCGCGTCGAAGCGCTGGAGCGGTATTTGGAGAAGAACCCCATGGACGTTTCCGTCTACCTGGGCGACCGGGAGCTGGCGCGCGAATTCCGCGTCGAGGCCATCCCGACCCTGGTGATCTTCGACAAGACCGGCAAGCATATCTTCTCCCAGGCCGGTGTCTTCCCTGGCTCCATGCTTGGAGCCATGGTGGACAAGCTGAACTAGCAGGAAGTCATGATACGCAAGGCACGCATCGAGGACGTCAAGTCCATCCACGGGCTGCTCATGTTGACCGATCAGCATGACGGCCTGGTCCTTCCCCGCTCCTTCAGTCAACTGTATTCCCATCTGCGGGACTTCGTGATCGCCCTTGACGATGACGGCACGGTCATCGGCTGCTGCGCCCTGAACATAATCTGGGACAACCTGGCGGAAATCCGCTCCCTGGTGGTGGAATCCTCCCATCGGGGCAAGAAGCTCGGCCGCAAGCTGGTCGAGACCTGCCTGTCCGAAGCCGTGACCCTCGGCATTTACCGGGTGTACACCCTGACCGAGGTGCCCGGCTTTTTCGAGCGGGTGGGCTTCGAGCCCGAGGAAATGGACAACCTGAACCAGAAGATATTTCTGGACTGTCTCAACTGCCCGAGGTTCCCCGACCTCTGCAACGAGGTGGCCATGACAATCAACCTGTAACCCGAACAGCGCAATGGCACACAAACTGAAACCTTTCATCACCGACGAGCAGATCGCAGGACGCAATGCGGAGCTTGGCCGTGAAATCACCGAGTCCTACTCCGGCGAAGGTCCGCTGGTCTGCATCTGCGTGCTCAAGGGCGCGTTTCTCTTTTTTGCGGACATCATCCGCCGTATCGAACGTGAGATCGAGATCGATTTCGTGAGGCTGGCCAGCTACGGCTCGGCCACTTCCCGCTCCGAGGACATCGTCTTTTCCAAGGACCTGGAAATTTCCATCGAGGGCAAGGATGTCCTGGTCATCGAGGATATCGTGGACACCGGGCATTCCATGGACTTTCTGCTTCATGTACTCAAGCGTAGAAATCCAAAGAGTTTGAAAATTTGTGCGCTTATTGATAAACAGGAACGACGGGAAAAGGCCGTGACCGTCGATTTCGCCGGTTTCAAGCTGAACGACGGGTTCATCGTCGGCTATGGCCTGGATTATGCCGAGCGGTACAGGGAACTGGGCGGCATTTTCGAGCTGTCCAACGAATCTTAGAGCCAACCAACCGGACTTTCTGGAGATCGAATTATGATCGTCACCTGCCCGAATTGCGAGACCAGCTACAACCTGCCCGATGAAAAAGTTCCGGCCGGCGGGGCCAAGGTCAAGTGCTCAAAGTGCGCGCACGTATTCAAGGTGGAGTTGCCTCCGGCCACTCCCGAGGAAGAGGTCGAGGCGCTGCTTGAGGACAACGAGCGAGGTGTGGACACCGCTGCGGGCGAGGATTTCGACAAGACGTTCGACGACGTTGCCGCCGGTGACGCCGAAGTCGCCGCCGAGGCTGCCGAAGTGGCCGGGGCGCCCGACGAGGAAGAGTTCCCGGCATCGGATGCGGCCGACGAGATCGTCGAGGAAATGCCCGATACGGACGATCTGTTCGAAGAGGAAGCCCCCGCCGCCGATGGCGTGGAGGTTCCGGCCGAAGCGGAGGACGACCTGTTCGCCGACCTGGGCGGCGGAAAGGACGAAGAATCCGACGACCTGTTCGCCGAAGAGGAAGACGTGGAAGACGCCGAGTCCGACGGTCTGTTCGTCGACGAGGGCGAACGCGGCGACGATCTGTTCGCGGACGAGGGCGACGAGGATGACGGAGACCTGTTCGAGGACGCCGACGAGGCGGAGATCGATGATTCACGGGCGCTTTTCCCTTCCGAAGACGAGGGGGACGAGGCGGCCGCCGACCTGGGCGGAAGCCTGGAGCTCGACGAGAAGTCGAAGCCCGGCAGCAGCAAGTCCCTGGGCTGTTTGATCGTTCTGCTTATCCTTGCCGTGGCCATCGGCGCGGCCATCTATTTCCGGGTCTGGACCTTCGCGGGCGTCAACCTTGGCGCCATGCTCAAGGACGTGCCCTTCGTGGGGCAGTTGTTCGCGGAGGACAACGGCGGCGAAGCGCCCGCTCCGGGCGAGTCCCCGGCCGAGCGAGTGCGCAAGATCGAGCTGAAGAACGTCAAGCAGTATTACGTGGCCAACGAGAAGGTGGGCAACCTGTTCGTGGTCGAGGGCAAGGCCGTCAACAAGTTTTCCAAGCCCAAGGAAAGGGTCGAGGTCGAGGTGGTTCTCTACGACGCGGGAAACAACGTCCTGACCTCCCAGTCGCTCCTGTGCGGCAATGTGCTGTCGCAGTTCCAGCTTCAGGTGCAGAGCGAAAATGAGATCAAGGAGGGGTTGGCCTCGGATGTGGGCATTCTCTCCAACAACACGTTCATCAGGCCCGGCGCGTCCACGCCCTTCATGGCCGTATTCTTCGAGCCCCCGGCAGGGGTCAAGGAGTTCCTGGTCAAGGTTGTGGACGTGAGCGACCCGAAATAGGGGAGTCCGAGCCTTGAGAAACGGACGATTCAGCGGATGGATACGCCACTCCATCCGCTTTTTCATGGGGCCGTTACAAAAATCGGGATATTTTTCACATATAGGGTGTGCGTATGCCCCAAACTGCCGGATTTTAGGTCTTTTTAGCTATTGCGGAAAGTTCGAAAAAGGGTCATCGTTTCTGAAAAAGACGTTGACGGGAATTGGCGGCGTATGCTACTCCTCCTCCACTTGTGAAGGATTGCACGAAATGCCTGAGCGGGGTGGCAAGCCACTGCCGACGCTCGTGTATCCCAGCCTTTGCGAGGTGTAAACATGTTCTTTTCAAAAGACGATCGGTGGGTGAACATCACTCAGCTGGGGGGCACCGCCGGAACGATGGGGCTGCACATCGTATCGGCAACCGTCGTCGGCCTGACCTTCGGGTATTTTCTGGATAAATACTTCGGGACCAGGCCTTGGCTGATAATGATCTTTTTCTTTCTGGGGATCATCGCCGGGTTCAAGATGGTTTTCGAGGATTTCAGGCGTCTCCAGAGGCGTGAAGAAGCTAAAAGAGCTGGTTCTTTGAAACAGGACGGAGAAAAGAGTGCTGGGCAGGATGAACCAAGGGCTTGAACGGCTGCTTGTCAGAAGCGGCTTCGCCAAGCCGGATGTGCGCATCGTTGTCCGCAACCAGATTTATGTGTCGCTGGGGACCTCTCTAGTGATCATGCTGGCAACACTGTTTTCCCGGTGGTCTCTGGCCTATCTGGCGGGGGCGGTAATCGCCCTGGTCAACTTCTGGACGCTCGCCCGCGTGACCCAGTCGTTGGTCTACGACCAGAAGAGGGGACCATATCTGCTGTTTGTCATATTCATGGGAAAGATGGCTCTGAGCGGGCTGGCCCTGTGGTGGCTGATCGGAGTCGAACGAGTTCCTCACTGGGGGTTGATTGCGGGGCTCGGCACCGTGGTGGTCAACATCACCGCGACCGGCCTGAGTCAGTTGGGGAAGAAATAGCCGAACTGCTTAAGGAGGCTTTGATATGGGTTTTTCGGGCGGATTGCCGCATCCTCTCTTGTACATGGACATGCTGAAAAGCATCGGCCATTGGGGCGCCCAAGTTGAACACGCTCTCGGCGTGGAAAGCATCAACCACGTGCTCTACATGTGGCTGGTCATGGCCATCATCCTGGGTCTGGGCCTGATGGTCCGCAGCCGCCTGCAGTTGGTTCCCGGCGGCCTCCAGAACGTCTTCGAGACGATCATCGGGGGGCTGGAGGACTTTGTCGTCGCCAACCTCGGCGAGGAAGGCCGTCAGTTCATGCCGCTGCTGTGCACCATTTTCATTTTCATCCTGGGCATGAACTGGCTTGGCCTCGTGCCGGGCTGCGACGCGCCCACCGCGAACATCAACACGCCGGCTTCCATGGCCATCATCGTGTTCTGTTTCTATCAGTTCGTCGGCATCAAGAAATGGGGCTTCGGCTACATCAAGCATTTCATGGGCCCGGTCGGCTTCCTGGCTCCGCTCATGCTTATCCTTGAGCCCATTTCTCACCTTGCCCGTCCGCTCAGCCTGACTCTTCGTCTTTTCGGTAATATCCGCGGCGAGGAAATCGTTTTGATCCTGATGTTCTTCCTGGCGCCGATCCTCGGCTCCCTGCCGATGTACTTCCTGTTCATCCTGGCGAAGACCATCCAGGCATTCATCTTCTTCATGCTGACCATGCTGTACCTGCAGGGTGCCATCGAGCACGCTCACTAGACGAAGTCTGCTTAATTTGGGGAAATGGTCCTTGGACCACAACAATATTACGTAATCCATTTGGAGGATTAACATGAAAATCGCGAAGATTCTGTTTTCCACCCTGGCAATGGTTCTGGTCGCGTCCGTCGCCTTCGCCGCTGAAGGTGCCGATCCCGTCATGTCCGCCAAGGCCTACGCCACCGCCATCGGCATGGGCATCGCCGCCGGTCTCTGCGGTATCGGTCAGGGCATGGGTGTGAAGGGCGCCTGTGAAGGCATCGCCCGCAACCCCGAAGCCGGTGGTCAGCTGTCCACTACCCTGATTCTCGGCCTGGCCTTCATCGAGTCCCTGGCCATTTACGCCCTGGTCGTCAACCTGATCCTGCTCTTCGTCGTCTAGTTTCAGGTTTACGGAGTCCTTTCAAAGGGAGGCCTCGGCCTCCCTTTTTCAGCCTCTTTCATGTTAAGAATTTCACATACCGGAAAGCCTCTTGACCGGAAAGAGCCCAAAGTTATGAAAAGCGAACACATCCCTAAAGCAACCATCGGACGGCTCGCCGTCTACATTCAGGTCCTCGAAAACCTCCTTCGGGACGGCAACGATGTCGTATCCTCGGAGCGCCTGGCCCGGGCCTGCTCGGTCAACTCCTCCCAGATCCGAAAGGACCTTGCGTACTTCGGTGAATTCGGCGTACGCGGCGTTGGCTACTACGTTCAGGAATTGATTACTTCCATCAAGCAGTCGCTCGGCATCGACCGACTCTGGAAGTGCGCCCTCATCGGCGTGGGCAACATGGGCAGCGCCCTGCTTCGGCATCATGATTTCGAGAAGCGCGGGTTCAAGATCTGCGCGGCCTTCGACTGCGACCCGGACAAGATCGGGCTTGAGTTCGAGGGCATGGAGATCGTCTGCCCCACCCATCTCAAGGAACGTGCGCCCGAGCTGAACCTCGAGATCGGTATTATCGCCACGCCGCCGGACCGCGCCCAGCGTGCGGCCAACCACCTGGTGGAGGCCAACATCCGCGGTATCATCAACTTCGCGCCGTCGAGGATCAACGTGCCCAAGCACATCCCCGTCGAGTACGTAGACTTTTTTGACCACCTATACTCCATTGCATTCCAGATAACGCTCGGTAGCGATTAGGGTAGAAGACACCCATTCCTTTGTAGGAGTTTGTCCCGACAGCGGGGCAGGCGTCTTGTGTTTGTGGAAAGCCGTCACGCGGCTGGGTCCATAGGCACTGTATTGTCTTGCGCCAGGTATGCGCCTGTCACGGACGTTGCCATTGCCCGTTCATCTCGCGGATTGCCGCTCCTCCTCGCGCCGGACTCCAGTAGGCATCGTTTTGCCTTGTGCTCCGGGTTAGTCGGACACGGCCCTTCAGAAGTCCTGGATGATCTCAGGCTTGGTCCTCATGCTTGGGGAGAGCCGTCACGCGGCTGAGCCCTCAAGCCCGACATTCCCCTGCTGCAATGTAATGAAATATCTTCTCGCCGCGGCCCCATCCCGCAGAGCGGCACCAACAAGGATGGGAAGGGAGAAGAGGCGGGAGACTGAGAGTAGAGGAGAGGGCTAGCCCTTTTCAAAGGGTATCCACCATGTTTCTACGCTCTCTTTTCAAGAAGGAAGCGGGCAGTCACCTTTGACCTATTGGGGAGTCAAACGGAGCTATGCGTAATTCACACATGCCGTCTGAAAATACCCCTTGTTCACTGATGGTCGTGTGGACCTCATTTCGGGTCAATTCAACACGCCCATGACGGTCTTTATGGTGCGAAGAAACATTTGATCTAGGCCGATGTTAATATCCTGAAAAGGGCCATTCGGCCTGGAGCGTACTTTTCGGGTGAAAAGTACGATGGGGCTGTCTCTGTTGCAGAGCTACTCGCTTCTTGGCGTACACGGCTGGCCATCCAATATTCCGCATATTGAGTGAGTTGATACAACTGTGAGAGCGTGACAAATGGGATGGCCGCCCCGAGCTTGTTTCGGAAGCAGTTCATTTATGGGGCCATCGACCCGGCGTCGGCTATTATAAGAGGAAAAAAAGCACCTGCCCTGCGGCCGTTTCCCTGGCCGCAGGGCAGGTGCGGATAAAACGGCTATTCTCCGTCCCAGATGTTTTCAAGGGTGTAGGGCGACCCTTTTAGCATCCAGTGTGAACCATCAAGGAAACGGTAGCTCATATCCATAGCCGAAATGATGGCCATGTCGGCCTCGGCAAGTTCAAGATCGGCGGCGGCAAGGTTTTGCCGAAGCCGCTCAGGATTTGTCGACTTGGGAATGACGGACGTTCCCCGGGAGACGGCCCAGCCGAGCAGTATTGACGCCGGCGTGGTGCCGAGTCTTTCCGCCATGGCCAGGATATCCGGATGATTGAGCAGCCCTGGCTCTCCTTCTTTGTGTTGGTGGGCCGGACGGTGCTTGGACCCCAAGGGTGCAAAGCCGGTGATGCCCATGCCGTTGGCCTGGCAATAGGCGCGCATCTTGTTTTGCTGGAGATAGGGATGCATTTCCACTTGGCTGACGGCTGGCAGAATCGAGCCCTTGTCCAGCAGAACCTGAATCTTTTTCATGCTGAAATTGGATGTGCCGATGTGCCGCACGAGTCCCGCTCGTACACAGTCCTCCAGGGCGCTCCACGTCTCCAATGCGTGTTCTTCGGTCCAGGCTATAAGATCACTCCCGGACTGAGGATACATGACCGTGTGTGAAAGCTGCACGGGCCAATGGATGAGATAAAGATCCAGGTAGTCAAGACCGAGAGCCTCAAGGGACCGCTCCAGGGCTGGCCGGACGTCCTTCGGGCACTGGGAGTTGTTCCAGAGCTTGGAAGTGATCCAAAGCTCACGTCGCGGAACAGGCGTTGCGGCAAGGGCCTCGCCGACTTCGTTTTCATTGCCGTATACGTGGGCACAATCCACGTGCCGGTAGCCGATGCGCAAAGCCTCGGTCACGGCGCGGGCGACTTCACCTTTGGCTGCCTGCCATGTCCCCAGACCGAGAGCGGGCATTTTCGCTCCCGTATGCAACATGATGTATTTCATGATGACCTCGACAAAGCGGCTCCGCCAGAGACTGACGGAGCCGGTTGTAATCATTGACGGATAAGGCTACTGCCCTGCGCCGATGGCTGCTGGGAGCCATGTGCTGAGGAACGGGCAGTAAACCACGATAATGATGCATATCGTCAGGACCAGCAGATACGGCAGAACGGCCAGCGAGATCTTTTCCACCGACAGGTTCGCGATACGTGAGGCCACAAAGAGGTTAACGCCCAATGGCGGGGTAAGCATGGCCACCTCGTTGGTGATGACCATAATCACACCGAAGTGGATCGGGTCGATGCCGAGGCCGGTCACCATGGGGAGAAGCACCGGGGCCAGGATAATCATGGTGGACAGCGTCTCCATGAACATGCCCAGGAAGTACAGGATGCCCACGATCATCAGCAGGACGATCGCCGGGTCCTTGGAAACCCCGAGGACCATGTTCGCCAGGCGCAGGGGAGCCTGCTCGTAGGTCAGAATCTTTCCAAAGAGCGTGGATGCGCCCACGATAAGCAGGACCGTACCGGAAAGCATGGCTCCTTCCAGCAGGGACAGCTTTATATGTTTCCATCTCAGGGCCTTGTTGATGACTATGCCGACAAACAGGGCCCAAACGATGGCGATAACCGAAGCCTCAACAGGCGTAGCCATGCCCGAATAGATGGACCCCAGGATGATGAAGGGAGTCGCCAGGGCAAAGCCGCCTTTGGAAAGACTTTTCAAAAAGACTTTCAAATTGAACGGGGGCTGTTCCTCGTTGACTTTGACCCCTTCAAGCTTCGCCTTGATCATGGCCATGGAGGTCATGAAGACGGCGACCATCAGGCCGGGAACGATGCCCGCCGTGAACATGGCGGTCACGGACACGTTGGCCAGAATGGCAAAAATGATCATGGGGTTGCTCGGCGGCAACAAAATGCCGATGGTGCCGCCCGATGATGCCGAAGCAGCGGCATAAGACGGTGTGTACCCGCTGCGCACCATGGACGGAATCATCAGGGTGCCGATGGCTGCCACGGTTCCCGGTCCGGAGCCAGAGATGGCGGCGAAGAAGGTGCAGGCCATGATGGTGGTGATGCCGAGGCCGCCGGGCAGGCGTCCGACAAGCTGCTTCACCACGTCGATGATCTGCTTGGTGATGTTGCCGTGCTCCATGAGGGTACCGGCAATGACGAAGCAGGGAATGGCCAGAAGCGGGAACAGGTTCACGCCGTCGAACAGCGAGTTGTGGATAATGGACAGCGGGAGATAGCCGCAGGTCATGATGGCGACGATGGCTGAAATGATCAACGACATGAAGATGGGCATGCCGATGAAGAAACAGACAACCAAAGACACGATGGTTATGGAGAGAGTGGACATTACGCATCCCCTCCAGTGATTTTAGCAAGACTCATCAATTCATGGTTTTTGATAAGGTGCCAATATTTTATGATCAATCTTACGTTCATCAGCAAAAAGCTGGCGGGCAGCATGGCTTCCACATAGCCCTTGACGATCCCCAGTGTCGGGGAGACCTCGGGAAACGCGAAGGCATCCCGGAGAACCAGAACCGACTGATAAGCGATAAAGAAGTTTGCCACCATCCAGAGCGTGTCCGTGAACATGAGGAGAGCCACTCTGCACTTGGGCGGTAGGACCATAAACTGGGCGCTGATGCGTACGTGTTGGGAATGTTTTACGGCCAGTACGCCCCCCATGTACACGGACCAGATGAAGCTGTAGCGGGACAACTCCTCGGTCCATGCCAGGGACGAACTGAGTACAAAACGCATAAAGACCTGCAACGTGAGGGCAAACACCATTGTCGCAATCAAAATCATGCAGGCGCCTTCCTCAAAGTTGGTAAAGAATTTTTTAATCATAGACATTCTCGAATTACCATTGGGGGAGATTATGGGCGGGCCGCAACCCGCCCGTTTGCTTTCAAGTCTAGTCCTGGCCCATGATCTTCAATGCGTTGTCGATCTTGTCCTTTCCACCCACGGTTTCATAATATTCAGGCCACAAGGACCGCGCCTTGTTCATCCATACGTCCTCGTCGCTGAGTTCCTTGAGGACCATGCCGTGCTTGAGACAGTTGTCCAGAGCGGTCTTGTTCTGCTGGGCAACCCATTCCCATTCATGCTCGCAGGCTTCTTTGGCGGCCTTCTTGACCAGGGCCTGGGTGTTGGCGGGCAAGCGTTGGAACCATTTTTCCGAAACCAGCAGGGGGCCCACCCAGAGCATGTAATGCAGATCGGTAATATACTTTTGCACTTCCCAAAACTTCTGGTCCTGGTTGATGGAGTGGGGATTTTCCTGACCGTCGGCAACGCCTTGTTGCAAGGCGTTGAAGGTCTCAGACCACGCCAACGGATGCGGCTCTACGCCCCAGGAGCGGAAAGAGTCGAGCTGGATACGCACCTTGGGCACCCGAATCTTGAGGCCTTGGAGGTCGTCAATCTTGGTGATGTCGTGCTTGGAGTTGGTCAGCACGCGGTAGCCGCCGATGAGCCAGCCCAAGGGGCGGGTCATGCTCTGAGTGGCGACCGTGTCGCCCAGATCTGAAACAAAGCCGTCATTTCTGAAGAGGCTGTATGCATTTTCAATCTGGGGGAAGAGGTAGGGCAGAATGGTAATGGTGGCTGCGGGCGCAAAGGGGGTCAGGTTGCCTGCCGCCAGGACTGCAACGTGGAGCTCGGCGTCGCGGAGCTGCTTCACATTCGCTTGTTCCGATCCCATGGAGCCGCCCAGGAATAGATTTACCCGAACCTTGCCGCCCGACTCCTTTTCAACGATTTCCTTGAATTTTTCCAATGCGACGGCATGAAGGCTTCCGGAGGGATTGGCCGTAGCGGCCATGATCATGGTTCCCTTGTAGTTTTCCGCAAAAGCTGAGGTGGAAAATAGGAACAATGCTGCGGTCATAATCAGGATCAATGTTTTTTTCATTATAGGCTCCAGATTGACAGGTTTTGAGCGGGCTTATGGAAAAGCCCCTTGGCTGCGATGCCTGGGCATCGCGGGCCATCCAGTCGTTTCATTGGTTGACGATTTTACATTTGATTTTCGAAAAGGCTGTAAAATCACAATCTGACTGTATTTAAATAGAACTTACCAGTAGCCATACTGAGCTATGGTCAGAGTCGCGTCTTGAATTGGGCTCCACACCAATTGAGGATACGACGGCAACTCCAGTTCGGCAGAACCCTCACCCGCACGAACTGGTTTATAAATTTGCAAGGAGGGTGCCTCTCTTGTGAAAACAAGAACAATAGCTTGCACAAAGTGTGTGGCTAAGCCACAGCTAATAAGGATAACTACAAGCGTTATTTATACAACATACTAAAAGACTTAGACTATGAATGAGAAAAGGAGTTTCCAAGTCTTTAATAAAAATTTTGAATTTTTCAGATCGTCCAGAATCATCACTTGTGAATTGTAAAACAATTTGAAAAAGGCAAAGGCGACCGTATGTTTCCGCAGTGCAACAAATAGTTTTTTTGCCCGGAAACTAAGTTGTATCCTACTGTTTTTTAGGAATAAAACGTTGGAATGTTGCACGGCGGAAACGGTTGCGCGGCAGCAACAGACAGCTAGAATTTTGGCGTATCAGACTCAGGCGGGGCAAGCAACTTTACCCCTTTCCTGAGACAAATTTCACATGGATGCAGGTGCCGATCCCGGATTGCTTGTCTTTGCTTCGGGCACAAAAAAGGGACGTTTTCACGTCCCTTTGGATAGTGGGTGGGTGCTGGACCTCTATAGGCCGAGCACCTTCTTGGCGTTTTTGAACATGATGGCTTCAAAGACATCATCAGGCAGGCCGAAACCCTTGTACATGGCTATGGCATCGCGGAAGTCGGCCCCGGGATGGGCGCTGGCGAAAAGCAGCTTGTCGCCTATAAGATTGACCGCTGCCTTCACGTACGCTTCTCCGCCGGGATGGCGCTCGTATTCGGACAACTCCATGTACACATTCTCATTGCGCTCGGTGACCATGATGGCCTCTTCGACCCAGGGGTATCCGCCGTGGCTGATGACAATCTTCAGTTCAGGGAAATCGCGCGCGACGTAGTCGATATAACGGGGGGCGGCGTGCTCCATGACGGCGCCCGGCACCAGCGTGCCCGGGCCGGTGGAGACGACAATGGGGATATCCAATTCGCAACACTTGGCATAGATCGGATAATACTTGGCGTCATTCACGAAAAGTTTGGCCAGGTATGGGTCGATGGCCGCGCCATGCATCCCTTCTTCCTTGATCTGGCGAGTCAGCTCGTAAACGCCGTCCATGCCTTTGTGGGGATCTACGCCCATGAATCCGAGGAACATGTCGGGAAATTCCTTAACGAATGACATGACTCCGGCGTTGTTGGCTGCCGCATCATAGGTCATGGAGCAGTCCCGGCCGGTAATGACGGCCTTTACGACATTGTGCTTCTTGATCATTTCCACAACATCAGGGACTTCCTGGGCCACGAGGCGGGTCAGGTCTATTTTGGCAAACATGCCTTTGAACATGGTGCTGTTTGTAAAGCCGTCAATGGTGGCCTGGGTATTCGGCCGAAAACGAAAATCGATAATCTGCACGAGTATTCTCCTTTGAACGAGTGCGTTCGATTGTTCCAGCCCGTTTTGCAAAGGCAGTGCCATGACTTTTCTCGTCAAGGCGCGGTTTATGAAGCAGGGCGCAGGCAAATCGAGAATGTCTGGCAGTGGAACACCGTGCCCATTTCTTTAAAGAAAGCTCAAAGCGTTCTGACGAAGTGAAAATTCATGTTGAAGGCAAGTCGGGACTTTGTGCTCAATTGCAACAAGCGACTTTGTGCGCAACTGCAACAAGCTTGGTAATCAAATGAAATAAAAGAATAAAAATTGATTATGTTGTCGGTGCGCAACAAGATGGCTGGTTTGCTGTTTTTCCCGTCAATAGGGGTTTTAAACGGATAGGTTAGTAAAAACAGTATGTTGAGTGTTTGGCATGATCGATGCTTATTGTGAAGTGCGCTCTGAGCGCGTGGCTCCACAACCATTATTTTAAGAATAAGCACCAGCTAACATTCATTATTTAGGAGTACTGAAATGACCAATTGTGACTGCTGCCTGTCGCCCCAGGAGGCACGGATTGCGAACAGCGTCGACACCCGTGCCGGCCGCGAACGCATCTATGAAATTCTTGATTCTTTCCACATGACCACGCCTTTTATCGACATTGAGCGCGCCCGGTACTTCACCGAGTCCATGAAGGCCACCGAAGGCCAGCCCATGGTCCTGCGTTGGGCCAAGGCTCTGATGAACTGCGCTGAGAAAATGACCGTATATATTACTCCCGGCTCCCTGATCGCCGGTCGTGCAGGCAAGCTTGGCCGTTACGGCATCCTGTACCCGGAGATCGACGGCGACTTCTATTCCATCCTCGGTGAGCTGGACAAACGCGAAAAGAGCCCCTTCAAGATCACTCCTGAGGAAGTCGATATCGTTGTCAACGAAATCGCTCCTTTCTGGAAGGGCAAGACCTACCACGAGCACCTGAACGGAGCCATGCCCGACGACCTGCGTGGCGTGACTTACGACGATGACATGGGCCTGAAGTCTAAGTTCGTTGTCTCCGAAACTTCCTCTTACCGCTCCGCCCTGCAGTGGGTCCACGATTACGACAAGGTTCTGAAGCGCGGTTTCAATGACATCAAGCGTGAAGCCGAGGAACATCTGGCCGAACTCGACGATCAGAGCCCGGTCCAGATGTGGGAAAAGCGTCCCTTCTACGAGGCCATGGTCATCATCTGCGATGCCATCACGCTGTGGGCCCGCCGCCACGCCGATCTCGCCCGCGATCTGGCCGCCAAGGAGACCGACAAGATCCGCAAGGCCGAGCTGCTGGCCATGGCGGACCGTTGTGAGCGTATGCCCGCCGAGCCCGCCAAGGACTTCCGCGACGCCATCCAGTCCCAGTGGTTCGTGCAGATGTTCTCTCGCATCGAGCAGAAGGCTTCCGCCATCATCTCCAACGGCCGCATGGACCAGTACCTGTTCCCGTACTACGAGCAGGACCTCGAAGCCGGTACCTTGACCCGCGAACAGGCCAAGGAGCTGCTGGAAATGATGTGGGTTGAGATGGCTCAGTTCATCGACCTCTACATCAACCCCACCGGCAATGAGTTCAATGAAGGCTATGCCCACTGGGAAGCCGTCACCATCGGCGGCCAGACCCCGCAGGGCGAGGACGCCACCAATGACCTGTCCTACCTCTTCCTGGAGTCCAAGCGTGAGTTTCCGTTGAACTACCCCGACCTGGCCGCCCGTATCCACTCCTGTTCCCCGGAGCGGTTCCTGGCCGAAATAGCCGAGACCATCAAGGACGGCTCCGGTTTTCCGAAGCTTATCAACGATGAGGAAGTCATTCCCCTGTACACCGCCAAGGGTGCTCCTTACGACCAGGCCATGGACTACTCCGTCTCCGGCTGCACCGAAGCCCGTATGCCCAACATCGAGACCTACACCTCCGGTTGTGTGTACGTTAACTTCGCCACGGCCGTTGAAATGACCATGCACAACGGACGTATGCTCAAGTACGGTGACGAAGTCATCGGCCTTGAAACCGGCGACGTCACTGAGATGAAGACCTGGGACGAGTTCTACGACGCCTACATCAAGCAGCACAACAACCTGCTCGTGAAGGCCTTCCGCCAGCAGTACATCGTTGACTCCCTGCGCCCCGAGCACTTCGCTACTCCGCTGGCTTCCGTCCTGCACGACCTGTGCATGAAGGAAGGTCTGGACCTCCAGAACCAGTTCATTCCCGGCGGCCTTGAGTACTCCTACTTCGAGTTCCTGGGCTACGGTACCGTGGTCGATTGTCTGTCCGCCATCAAGAAGGTCGTCTTCGAAGACAAGAAGCTGACCATGGAAGAAGTCCTCAAGGCCATCACCGCCAATTTCGATGGATACGAAGACATCCGCGAGATCCTGCGTTCGGCTCCGAGCTACGGCAACAATGATCCGTACGCCGACGCCATCGCCAAGGAAATCGACGCGGTCTGCCAGCGTTACGCCGCGAAGTACTCCAAGGAGCGCGGCGTGAACCTGGATGTGCGCTACGTGCCCATCACCTCCCACGTTCCCTTCGGCAAGGTCGTTTCCGCTCTGCCCAACGGCCGCGAAGCCTGGACCGCTCTTTCCGATGGTTCCTCCGCTTCCCACGGCGCCGACCACATGGGTCCCACTGCCGTCCTGATGTCCAACTACCACTCCAAGAATCGCGGCATGAAAAACCGTGCTTCCCGCCTGTTGAACGTCAAGCTCTCCCCGAAGGTTGTCGAAGGCGAGGCCGGCACCCAGAAGATCGTGGATATGATCCGTTCTTGGTGCGACCTGCATCTGTGGCACATTCAGTTCAACATCATCAACAAGCAGACCCTGCTGGCCGCTCAGAAAGATCCTGACAAGTACCGCAGCCTGCTCGTTCGTATCGCCGGATACTCCGCATACTTCTGCGACCTGTCCCGCGACCTGCAGAACGACATCATCAACCGTACTGAACACGAACATATGTAGTTTGTGAAAAACACGCGGGGAACGGGATTTCCCGTTCCCCGCATTTCACGAACACGACTCTTTCAATTCACAACTTTTCCAAAGGACCCCGCAATGAGCGCCAATGAAGGTATCGTTTTCAACATCCAGAATTTTTCCGTCCACGACGGCACCGGCATTCGTACCATTGTTTTTTTGAAAGGATGTCCACTTCGTTGCGCCTGGTGCAGCAACCCTGAATCGCAGATGAGGAAGCCCCAGCTGGGCTTCAACCCGATGAAGTGCCTGACCACCGATAAGTGTACGCGTTGCATAGATAATTGTCCCCAGGGAGCCATTTCCCCCGCGGAAGGCGGCCTTATCGCCATGGATCCGGAAAAATGCGTCCGGTGCCACACCTGCGCCGAACATTGCGCGGCAAATGCGCTGAATGTTTATGGTAAGACGATGACCGTCAAGGAGGTCATCCGCGAGGTGGAAAAGGAAGCGGCCTTCTACGCCAGATCCGGCGGCGGGATGACGCTGAGCGGCGGCGAAGCCATGTCTCAGCCCAAGTTTGCCGTGGCCCTGCTCAAGGAGGCCAAGAGGCATCGTATCAAGACGGCCATGGAGACATGCAGCTATGCGCACTATGACGATCTGAAGGCCGCCTGCGAGTATCTTGACGAAGTGATCATGGACATCAAGGCCATTGATGACGGGAAGCACAAGCAGGGCACCGGGGTCAGCAACCAGCGCATCTTGGAAAACATCAAATGCGTAGTGGCTGAGTTCCCCAATAAACCCATCTTGATACGCACGCCGGTCATTCCCGGATTCAACGATACCGAGGAAGAGATTCGCGGCATTGTTGACTTTATCCCTGTGCAGTCCAACATCAGATACGAACTGTTGCCCTATCACCGCATGGGGCAGCCCAAGTACTCCTACCTGGGCATGGAGTATCCTTATGAGGGCAAGGCGCTCGATAAGGGCGTGATGGAAAGGTTGCGTGTTCTGGAACGGGAAGCCAACGAACGATTTAAAAATGCACAATAACTACCCCCTGCGGTAGCAGAGGAAAGCCTCCTCCCCTAAACAGATGTGCCCTCGGTTCGATCAGACCCGGGGGCACACTGCTTTGAGTGGTTCGTCAAATCTATTCGGCTTCGTATTTCTTGAGCTTGCGGAAGACCGTGGTTCGGTCGAGTTTCAGCTCCTCGGCCAGCTTGGCAATATTGCCAACGCGTTTCATACCATTCAGAATTATGGCTTTTTCCACTTCGCCCAGGATTTCCTTCATGGATTTTCCGGAAACCTCCATGCCCGTGAGCCCGTCCTTGGCTCCCACACAAATCTTCGTGGAGGGGGAAAAGGGGAGATCCGCCACGTCGATCACGTTTTTCTTGGAGGTGACCACGCAACCGAGCACCAGATTTTCCAGCTCCCGGACGTTACCGGGCCAGGAATGCTTGAGCAGGGCATTTTCGGCTTCCTGGGAAAAGGTGATTTCACGCCGATACTTCTGGCAGAAGAATTTCAGAAAGGTTTTGACGAACGGCAGAATATCCACCTTGCGCTTCCTGAGCGGCGGAATGTCGATGACGGCAACCTTGAGCCGGTAATATAGGTCACTGCGGAATCGGCCCGCTTCGACTTCCTTTTCCAAATTTTTGTTGGTGGCGGCAACAATGCGGACCTTCACCTTTTGGGGAACCGTCGCCCCCACTCGCACAATCTCGCGGTCCTGCAACAAGCGCAGCAACCGGGTTTGCATGAGCAATGGCAACTCGCCTATTTCGTCGAGAAAAAGGGTTCCACCGGAAGCGGCCTCGATAAGGCCTATCTTCCCTCCTTTGTTGCCACCGGAAAATGTGCCGGGCGCATAGCCGAACAGTTCGGTTTCAATAAGATTTTTCGGCATGCTGCCGCAGTCGGCCTTGATGAAGGCCTTGTCCGCGTGGGGGCTGAGCTTGTGCAGCCGCCTGGCAAAGACATCCTTGCCGACTCCGGTTTCCCCCAAAAGCAGCACCGTCGCATCGGTTTCCGCAATAATGCTCAGTTGGCCGAAGAGCTGCTTCATGGTCTTGCTTTGGACCATGATCGGCATGTGATCCGCCGTCATGTCGATGCCTTGCATCTTTTGAAAGGCCTTGAGCAGTTCCTGCTGAGACGACAACTGCTCTCGCAGTTCCGAGAGCTTGGTGACGTCGCGAAGATAGGTGATTACAAGGGCGACATTGCCGTCCTCGTCAAAAACGGGATGGCCTTCCAGGACGAGTTTCTGTCCGCTGGCCAGTTCCTGGACCTGGGTTTCCGGCTGTTTGCTGCGGAGAATGCCTGGATTAAGGACAACGTCGAACAGGCCGCGTCGCACAAGGTCATGTACCGATTTGCCGATGAGTTCTTGCCTCGGGATGCCGGTCAACTCCTCATGGCGTTTATTGGCATATAGGATGATCCCGTCAGGATCACTAATGGAAACAGCCTCATCAAACGTTTCGATAATTTGTGACCAATATTTTTTTACAGTCATAAAAGCCCTTATTTTAAGGGGGGAATGTGTCATTTATTGATGTAAATGGTAAACCTGAAAAATCTAAGTTAAGCCTCTCACAAACAGTAGTCTAGGGTAAAAAATGATGCCTCTGTGAGGCTGTTTGGCAAATTCCTTGCTGTCCAGCACACCCTGTGCAGGGTGCTTCCGGTTTTTTACCGGCGCATGGTTCTTTGCCCCACAGGTAAACAACACAACCGGATTTGGAGCGGCCCTGGCGGCCATGTTCTTTAAAGCAAATTTTGTGCCTTTTGAGATCGCAATTTCGGCATCCAAGACATCCAAACCGTCACCGAATATATGGACTGCCCAGTGCTTGTTGGACTACTCCGGCAAGGTGTCGATGACGGGAAAGCTAGACGAGATTCTTTTGGACCTCTGAGCAAAACATGATCCCGGCAAGAAATGGGTGTCCCTCTCGTTTTTCCCTGTCGCCGACGGCACAACAAGGCCCCCGCAAGGGTTGCTTGCGGGGGCCTTGTTCTTGGCAATGAAAGGTCGCGATTCGGGCTATGCCTTGAAGCGGTAGCCCACGCCGCGGATGGTTTCGATCCAGGAGGCGTAGGGGCCGAGTTTCTGGCGCAGGCGTCGAACGTGGGTGTCGACGGTGCGGGAGTAGCCCTCGAAATGGGTGTCCCAGACGGTGTCCAGGAGGTTGTCGCGGGTCTGGACTTTGCCCGCGCCCGAGACGAGAACGGTCAGAAGCTTGAATTCGGTGGCGGTGAGGGCTGTTTCCTCGCCGTCGATGGTGATTTGGTGCGCTTCGAAGTCGATGCGCAGGCCTTCGCGTTCCCAGAGTTTGGGGGCGTTGGGCTCGGGCGCGCCGTAGCGGCGCAGGATGGCCTTGATGCGCAGGACGAGTTCGCGCGGAGAGAAGGGTTTGACCACGTAGTCGTCGGCGCCGAGCTCCAGGCCGACGATCTTGTCGACTTCTTCGCCCTTAGCCGTGAGCATGATGACGGGAATGCGGGCCGTGGCAGGATCGCCTTTGAGCTGGCGACAGACCTCAAGGCCGTCGGTGCCGGGCATCATCAGGTCCAGCAGGATGATGTCGGGCTTGAAGGCGTGGGCCAGGTTGAGGCCGAGTTGACCGTCTTCTGCGGCGGCCACGTCGAACCCGGCGGCGGTGAGGTTGTATTTCAGCAGTTCACGCGTGTCTCTGTGGTCTTCGACCACCAGGATTTTCTGGGCTGACACTGTAGGCTCCTTTCGGTGTGATTGGGACTGCTATACCCCATGTCTGTAACATTCAGTGTTACATGTGGGCAACAATTTCGCAACTTGGCGGTCCTGTGGGGACCCGTTCGGAATGCGTGGGAGTGGGACTGGACGTAACGGATGGGGTTGGGCAACCTGTTGAATTAATATGGCGACAATCTTGTTTCAAGGCATAAAGCGACGGGACCGCATGGCCGATAAGTAGGCAACGGAAGGAACCCTTCAGCCACCACCGGAGCGACGATGTATTACCACGGATTCGATAAGAAATTTCCCTCTGGGAGCAAATACTGGACCTTGTATGATGACCAGCTCATCGGGATGTTGTTCTTCAAGATCGTGAACAAGACCGTCAGCGTCGAAGCAGGGGATGCGGGTCCTGAAGGCATGGTGGACGAAATGGTGCAGAATCTGTTCGACCTCTGTTTCTACATCAACAAGGACTTCCACGACTGTTAGACGCTCCCGGACTGGAAATATCGTCGCAACGGCCCGGTCATCCGGGCCTTTTTTGTGGGGAAGCGTGTGGTTATTGACTCGTCGATGGGATTAGTGAAGTATAGGCATCATTGGGATAGCCTTATCTATAGTCAGCCGGGAGGCTCCTTAAATGCATATGCAATCCAAATTGACCGTGAGCTACGTAGTCGTCGGCCTTGTAGGCTGTCTGGCGGCAATTCTCGTCGCCCGGCAGCTTATTCGGAGCGATTTTACGGAGTATGTCTCGGCCCGCGAGTTCGCATTGTTCAAATCGGACCTCGCCGATTATGCCGCCCGGCACGGCGGACTGGACAAGGCCATGCTCGCCGAACCGTTCGGCGTTTTTTTATCTCCGGTCGATGGGGCGTCCAAGCTGTGGCAGGGCGGACCGTTTCGTTTTCTTGTGATGGATGAACGCGGCACTGTTTTGCATCCGGCCGGTCCCTTCAAGGTCGGGCAGACCGTGTCCGGCGAAGTGCTGGAACGCGCCGAGCCCGTGACTGTGGGCGGGCGCGTGGCGGCGTTGGTCGCGCAAACTGGCGCGGAGCGGCTGACCGAGGCTGACGCGGCTTTCATGGGCATGACGGACGCGTCCATGGGCGTGGGAATGGCGGTGGCGGCGGCGTTTGTCGGGCTGTTCGGTCTGGGCCTGGCATGGCGGCAATCCGCTGCGGCCCGCGATCTGGTCGCGGCCGTCCGCCTGGGGCGCGAGCAGGGCGGAGAGCCCCATCGCGTCGAGGCGATGTCGGACGACGAACTGGGAGAGCTGGCCGACGCCTACAACGCCGTGAACGAGGAGTTGGCCCGTTGCCGGGGCGAACTCGACGAACTGGCCGTGACCGATCCGCAGACGAATTTGTACAACCGCCGCCATTTCGACGAGCAGGCGCGGCAGTTTTTCGAGAGCGCGAAGCGGTACGATCAGCCCCTGTCCGTCATGATGGGCAGCCTGGACAGGTTCCGGGCCCTGAACGAAACCTTCACCAGAGAGGTGGGCGACCTGGTCCTGGAGAAGGTCGCGGAGCTGTTTTCCCGGCATACCCGCAAGAGCGACGTGGTCGCGCGATACGGTGACGAGGATTTCGTGGTTCTGTTCACCAATACCGCCCGGGAACGGGCGGCCGTGGCCTGCGAAAACATACGGCAGGCCGTGGAGCGGTATCCGTGGGACGAAATCCATCCCGAGCTGACGGTGACCGTCTCCATGGGCCTCGCGGGCAACGGGGAACTGAGCAGCGCGGCGTCCATGGTCGCCAGGGCGGAGCAATATCTGGCCGCGGCCAAGGCGGGCGGGCGCAACAGGCTGGCCGGGGACGAGTAGCGGGCCGGAGCCGGGGGCTTTTACGCCCCCAGGCAGATATTCACGGCTTTTATAACGTCGGCCACGTCGTCGTCGGTAAGTTTCGCGGACAGCGGCAGGCTGATGGTCTCGCGGCCCAGGGCGACGGCGTGCGGGGTGTCTTCCAGCTTCCAGCCGTACCGCTCCTGGTAGTAGGGATGCTCGGGGATGGCCAGGTAGTGGACGCCTGCCCCGATGTTCTCCTTGGTCAGCCGCACCAGGAACTGGTCGCGGTCGATGCCGCAGGCCACGGGGTCGAGCATAATGGTGTACAGATGCCGCGCGTGGCGGGTGTCCGGCTCCTCGGGGGCGGGGATGCCCACGGGCAGGGCGCGGAACGCCTCCTGATACATGTCCCAGATTTCGCAGCGCCGCTTGAAGTTTTCTTCCACCCGGTTGAGCTGATGGATGCCGATGGCGGCCTGGATGTCCATCATGTTGTACTTGAACCCGGCGTGGACCACCTCGTAATGCTTGTATCCCTCGTCAGAGAACCGTTTCCACGCGTCGGCGGACATGCCGTGGAGACCGAGCACCTTGACGGTGCGGATGTCCTCCTCGTCGCGGGCGATAACCATGCCGCCCTCGCCGGTGCAGACGTTCTTGGTCACGTAGAAGGAGAAGCAACCGAAGTTGCCGAACGTGCCGGCGTGGCGGCCCTTGTAGGTGGTCTCGATGGCGTGGGCGCAGTCCTCCACCACCTTGAGGCCGTGCTGGTCGGCGATGGCCATGATGGAATCCATGTCGCAGGGCCGTCCCGCGAAGTGCACGGGCAGGATGGCCCGGGTGCGCGGGGTGATCTTCTCTCGGATGCTGACCGGGTCGATGTTCTGGGTGACCGGGTCCACATCGGCCAGCACGGGCGTGCACCCGGCGTGGATGATTGCGTTGACCGAGGCGCAGAAGGTAAGCGGCGTGGTGATGACCTCGTCGCCGGGCTTGAGGCCGAGGGCAACCAGGGAGAGGTGCAGGGCGGCGGTGCAGGAGTTGCAAGCCGCGGCGTAGGGGGCGTCCACGTATTGCGAGAAGTCCTTCTCGAACCGGGCCACCTTGGGGCCGGTGCCGATCCAGCCCGACTTCATGGAGGCCACTACCTCGTCGATCTCGTCCTGCTCTATGCGGGGTGCGCCGAAAACCAGAAAATTATCTTTGGAACGAACGGGCATGTCCGTGTTCTCCTTGTATGGGTTACGTGTGGCGAGGTGTAGCAGATAATGATTCGGCGGTAAATGTCGACAGCGTCGCGGGCGGCAGGGACGCGCCCGGCAAAGGGAGGGGATGGGCCCCGCGCGAACCGTCTGTGGGAGGCCTTATCCTCAGCCTGTCCGACGCGTCAAACGGCATTGACCGCACGGTGCGCGGTCGGCTATCCAATATGGGTCGCAAACAAACCTGACGAGGCCCTCCGTGGAAATCCTGCTCTTCCTCATGGCCGTGGTGCCGTCCGCCGTGCTCCTGTGGCTGTTCCTGTCGAACGACAGGTATCCCGAACCGGCCGGGGCGTTGATCTCGACCTTTCTTCTCGGGGTTCTCATCGTCCTCGGCATCTACCTGCTTTATCCGTTTCTCTCCCTGATAGCCTCGGCCCTGCCTTCGGACAATCCCTACCTCATGGGCGCGGGGCAGGCGTTTCTCATGGCCGCCCTGCCCGAGGAGTGCTTCAAGCTCATCGCGCTCAGGCGGTACTGCGTCAATCATCCGGCTTTTGACGAGCCCATGGACGGTATCGTCTACGGGGTGACCGTGTCGCTTGGCTTCGCCACGGCCGAAAACCTTCTCTACGTCCTGGACGGCGGCTTGAACGTGGCCGTTGGGCGCGCGTTTCTGGCCGTGCCGTGCCACGCGCTGGTGGGAGCGGTGATGGGCTACCACGTGGGCTTGGCCGCATTCTCGCGCGGTGAGCGCGCGGGGCGGTATCTCAAGGCCCTGGGGCTGGCCGTCCTGTTCCATGGCTTGTACGATTTCGTCCCGCTGACCTTCCGGGCCGCCGATTCCATGAACGTGGCCGTTCCGGGAACCGTGACCGTGGGGTTGAATGTGTTTTTCGGCGTGGTCATGTTCGTGCTGATCCGCTACGTGGCGGTGCTGACCCGCTCCATGCGGACCATGCAGCGTGAGGACGCGCCTCCGAGCTTCGGTTTCAGCCGGGTTTTGCCCAACAGGCAGCGCACCCTGGACCCCGCCCTCAAGCGCAGCCGCTTCCGGCGTTGGCTCAAGGCGTGTCGCGACGAGACCGGCCCCATGGACCTGCTGTTCGCCGCATTGTGTCTGGTGGGCGTGTTCTGCGCCCTGGCGGGAGCGGCCCATTTGGGCAATCCGGGCGACCCCATGTCCAGCATATCTCTCGCCGTGGCCGTGATTTTTTTCGTTTACGGCCTCGGGTTCGCGGCTCGCGGCATGGGCAAGCTGACGGCCGGACTGCTCCGGAACCGGGACGGCAAATGACAATCGGGTGACGTCCGGGCGCGCCGGTTGCGCTTTGGCACGGTATTGGCTATATAGCCCCCGGCCCAATCCCGGGCCCAGAAACACCATCTGATACGAGGTACCGCAAGTGATCAGACCAGATTTCGAAAAGATGAATGGGCTTGTGCCCGCCATCGCTCAGGACGCCGAAACCGGCGAGGTCCTGATGATGGCCTACATGAACGAAGAGTCATGGGACAAAACACTGGAAACCGGCGAGGCCCATTACTGGAGCCGCAGCCGACAGGAGCTGTGGCATAAGGGCGGTACCTCGGGCCATACGCAGAAGGTGAAGTCCATCCGCATTGACTGCGACGACGACACCTTGGTACTTCTCATCGAACAGATCGGCGGCGCGGCCTGCCACAAGGGCTACCGCTCCTGCTTCTACCGCGAACTCAAGGACGGCGAGGAGAGCTTGTGCTCGCCCCTCGTCTTCGACCCCAAAGAGGTTTATAAATAATGAGTGAACAGTTCCTTCGACTCGGCGTACCCAAAGGCTCCCTTCAGGATGCGACCCTCAAGCTCTTCGAAAAGGCGGGCTGGAAGATCAAGTTGCACGAGCGCAACTACTTCCCCGACATCGACGACAACCGCATTAAATGTTCTCTGGCGCGTGCCCAGGAAATGTCCATGTACGTCGAAAACGGCACGTTTGACGTCGGCCTGACCGGCATGGACTGGATTCGCGAGAACAAGTCCGACGTGGTGGTGGTCGACGACCTCATCTACTCCAAGGTCTCCAACCGCAAGGCCCGCTGGGTCCTGTGCGTGCGCGGCGACTCCCCGTACAAGCGGCCCGAGGATCTTGAAGGCAAGAAGATATCCACCGAGCTCATGGGCTTCACCAAGGAGTATTTCGAGTCCATCGGCGTGAACGTGGACGTTTCCTTCTCCTGGGGCACCACCGAGGCCAAGGTGGTCGAAGGGTTGTGCGACGGCATCGTCGAGATCACCGAGACCGGCACGACCATCAAGGCCAACGGGCTGCGGATCATCGCCGAGCTGATGCAGACCAATACCCAGATCATCGCCAACAAGGATGCCTGGGCCAACCCGGAAAAGCGGCAGCTTATCGAGGAGATCAACATGCTCCTCCAGGGCGCGCTGCGCGCGGGCAAGATGGTCGGGCTCAAGATGAACCTGCCCAAGGACAAGCTGTCCGAACTCAACGGCACCCTGCCCTCCCTGAACTCGCCCACCGTGGCCGAGTTGCAGGACCCCAACTGGCTGTCCGTCGAGGTCATGGTCGAGGAGAAGATCGTTCGCGAGCTTATCCCGAAACTGGTCAGCTTCGGTGCCGAGGGCATCATTGAATATCCGCTGAACAAGGTTATCTAGCCGTTCGGCGCGGCAACGCGAAATCAAGACGCGGTCCATTGCGGGCCGCGTCTTTTTTTGCGCTCGAACAACGAGGCGGGAAGCGTCCGCCGGATGCGAAGTCACCCGACACCACGCCAAAGGCGGCTTCCTTCTTTTTTCTGTCTTTCCCCGCGCCGGCTAAGACCCGGAGGCCGCCCTCCGCCGCTTGCGGACCTTCAGGTTCAGGAATTCAACGAACAGTGAAAACGCCATGGCGAAGTAGATGTAGCCCCGGTCGATGTGCTTGTGCATCCCCTCGGCCATAAGGAAGATGCCCACCAGGAGCAGGAAGGAGAAGGCGAGCATTTGCACTGTGGGGTGGGCGGAGACGAAGTCCGAGACAGGCCCGGCGAAGATGAGCATGACGCCCACGGCGATGACGATGGCCGCGATCATGACGGTCAGGTGCTGGGCCATGCCCACGGCGGTGATGACGGAATCGAGGGAGAAGACCACGTCCAGGAGCACGATCTGGACGATGGCCCCTGCGTAGGAGTGCACGGCCTTGGCCACGCCTTTGCCCGGGGGCGGCCCTTCGAGCTTGTCGTGAATCTCGTGGGTGGCCTTGGCCAGCAGGAACAGGCCGCCCGTGAGCAGCACCAGATCGCGGCCCGAGACCACGTGGCCGAGGACGGAAAAGATCGGCGCGGTCAATCCCATGATGGCCGAGATGGCCAGCAGGAGCACGATACGGGTCAGCATGGCCAGCCCTATGCCGAGCCTTCTGGCCGTGTCCCGCGATGCCTCGGGCAGCTTGTTGGTGACCACCACAACAAAGACGATGTTGTCGATGCCGAGCACGATCTCCAGCCCGGAAAGGGTAATCAGCGCGATAAGGTTTTCCAGTGTCCAGAGTCCTTCGAACATGACGCTCCCTCGGGTCGTGGGTTGTTATCCGCAACTATGAAGAAAGCCAATGGCGAAATCAATGCGCTCGGGCCGGGACCGCCGCGTAAAGTCCGACCCAGCCGCCCATGAAGGTCCGCTCGCAACCGGCGGAAAGCCCCGCGTTCTTGAGGAGCGGGACCGCGCCGCCGCCGTCCATGTACCGGTGGAACAGGTCGTGATGGGAACGCCCGGCCAGCCGTTCGACAATGCGGATGGCCGCGCCCGTGAGCAGGGACCGGCCAGGCGCGGGCGGCAGATAGTCGGCCACGAGGATGAAGCCGCCCGGACGGACCGCGCGGCGCGCCTCGGCCAGGATGGCGCGGGCGGTGGGGAGGGGCTTCTCGTGCAGAGCGAAGCTTACGGTCGCGCAGGCGAATGCGTTGTCCGGCAGGGGCAGGGCCGAGGCGTCGGCCAGGATGTAGCGCGCGCCGGGCCGTTTCCTCCGCGCCACGGCCAGCATGTGCGGCGAGATGTCCACGCCGGTCACGGCCAGTCCCATCCGAAGGGCCTGCGCCGCCAGCAATCCCGTGCCGCAGCACAGGTCCAGGACCGGGCCGCCGCATGGGGCCAGCCGCTCGGCCATGGCCCGATGGATCGGGAGCAGGGCCGGGCCCACGATAGGGTCGTACAGGGCGGCGATGGAACCGTATTCATCCATGCCGCGCACGATAGCATCCCCTGCGCGTCGCGTCATCAGTTCCGGCGACCCGCGCGGTCCGAACCGGCAGCGCCGTCATGAAGGAGGGGAGAGAATGTTCCCGAAAAAGCGGAAAACCCCCGGAATATTCTTCGCGGGGGTTTTGTCCGGGATCGCATGGCGGGACCGTAGCGGACCGCCTGGCAGCGCGGTGCCGTTACGGCTTGATGTACTTGAAGCCCTTGTCTTGCAATTCCACGATTTCCACGATTCCGGCAGGGACCACAACGCACTCGGAACAGAGCTGTTCCGGATCGATCTTGAAGCTGTTCAGGGCGTTGTTGCAGACCTTGATTTCCGCGCCAAGCTCGTGGACCTCACGGATTTGCCCGGCGTATTCGCCGTCCTTGAGCAGGAGCTGCACGCCCGGGCCGTTGACGACCAGCGACACCGCAGGCTTGTCCCCGGTGAAATGCGCCATGTAGTTCTTGATGTTGTTGAAGGATATCTTCAACGCCTTCGGGTCATGGTCGAAATGAAAAACAACATCGTAACTCATACGGACTCCTTGGCTATATTGGGTGGAGGAATTGGATTCTATACGGAAAAAAGATGATCGTCTCAATCCGCTCCGGGACCTGCCCCGGAGGAAAATGAGTCTGTACCCGCTTTGCCGGGTCTGTCCAGTGGTTAGGCCGCGGCGGGGGCGGATTTCTGGAGAAGAAGTCCTGTGAGGGCTTTCTCCCTTTTCAGGCGCGTGTCAGCTCCCATCTGTGAGCAAGGTTTCCGGCACCTTGGCGGGGCAGATTTGGCTGGCTGCCTCAAAGGCGGCTGCTTTTGTCTTTTTGCTTATGACAGCCTGCTTTCCCTGGAAGTTGTCCGAGGCCGGGGCGTCGCTTCGGATGGGTTTTCCATTAGCCGATATCTGCACATGCCTGATGATGAAACGGCATCCATCAACCATGAACGGCGTCTCCTCGGTAGATGCATAGACCTTGGCCATTCGTTCCTGCGCCTCTTTCGTAAGGTAGACGATGACGGCATAGCTATACCCCTCTTTGGAGGGGCAGTGCCAAGCCTCCCCGCGCAAACGCCATATTTCGATTTTGGTTACGTCGGAGCAGGAGAGCGGCAGGATGGACTGAGCCCAGGCGTTGAGGGGCAGCAGCAAAATGATGCTTAAAAGGATGGCTGAACGTTTCAATTTAACCTCGGCAGGAGTTTTCCTGACAAATCGAAAGGTCCTAAAAAGTATTTCTTGAAGCTTCTTCAGTCTGTTTGCACACAGATAATATATAGCAAAATCAAAGCGGTTACGACAGAATGCCGTAACCGCTTAAAATGTTTGGTGCGCCAGGTAGGATTCGAACCCACGGCCGTCGGCTTAGAAGGCCGATGCTCTATCCACCTGAGCTACTGGCGCGCGTGGGACATTCCATAATCAAGGGGGGCGGCTGAGGTCAAGGATATTCGTTGGGAGGTGCCCGCCTGTGATCCCGGCCCGGAGCCGTTTTTGGCGGCTACAGCCGGGGAGGCGGGTTAGCCGGCGGCGATCTCCTCCCAGAGAAGCTCCATGATCTGCGACTTGACCCGCGAGAATTCCGGGGTCAGCGAGGCCTTGTGGTCGCGGGGGCGCGGAATGTTCACAGGGACGCGCGCCTTGAGACGGCCCGGCCGCCTGGACATGATGTAGACGTTGTCGGCCAGCAGGATGGCTTCGTCGATGTCGTGGGTGATGAACAGGATGGTGCTGGACTCTTTGCGCCAGACGTCAAGGAGTAGCTCCTGAAGCAGCAGCCGGGTCTGGGCGTCCAGGGCTCCGAACGGTTCGTCCATGAGCAGCATGGCCGGTTTGTTGGCCAATACGCGGGCGATGGCCACGCGCTGCTTCATGCCGCCCGAGAGTTCCTTGGGCAGGGAGTTCTCGAACCCGGACAGGCCGACCATTTCGATATAGCGTCTGGCGGTCTGGGCGCGTTCGGCCGTGGGCACTCCCTTGAGGCGCAGGCCGAACTCCACGTTCTTTTGCACGGTCAGCCAGGGGAAAAGCGTGTAGGACTGGAAGACCATGCCCCGATCCGCGCCCGGCTCGGTGATGGGGCTGCCTTCGAGTGCGGCTTCGCCCGACGAGGCGTGTTCCAGTCCGGCCACGATGTTCAGCAGCGTGGACTTGCCGCAGCCGCTCGGTCCGACGATGACCGCCAGCTCGCCCCGGTCCACGGTCAGGTTGATGTCTTCAAGCGCGGTCACGACCCCCTTGTTGGAGTCGAAGACCTTGCCCAGGTTGGTTATGGAGAGCATGGTCATTGCTTGTCGCTCCAGGGGGTTATGATGCGGCCGAGCAGTTTGAACAGGTAGTCGGTCAGCAGGCCGAGCACGCCGATGATGATGAGTCCGGCGAATATCCGGTCAATGGCCAGGAAGCGTTGGGCGCGCAGGATCATGTAGCCCAGGCCCGAGTTGGCGGCTACCAGTTCGGCCACCACCAGATAGGTCCAGGCCCAGCCAACGGTGATGCGCAGGTCGTCCATGATGCCCGGCAGCGCGCCGGGGAACAGGACCAGCCGGTACGTCTGCATCCGGTTCGCGCCGAGGGTGGCCGCTGCCCGGCTCAGGTCGGCGGGCACGGAGGCTACGCTGTCCGCGACCATCAGGACCAGTTGGAAAAAGGTGCCCAAAAAGATGATGGCGAATTTTTGGGCGTCGCCGATGCCGAAATAGAGCAGGGTGAGCGGCACCAGGGCGACCACCGGCAGGTATCGGGCGAATTCCATGACCGGGGCGATCATGTGCGAGGCCCGGCGCGACGTGCCGATAAACAGCCCCAGGGGAACTGCGGTCACGGCCGCCAGGGACCAGCCGACCATGACCCGATACACGCTGTCCCAGGTGTAGGAGAAGAGAATCCCTTCGTCGAACATTTCCCCAAAGGAAAGGAAGACCTTGTGGGGCGGCGGAAGAAACAGCGGCTTGACCGAACCCGTGTAGGCCAGGCCGGCCCAGATGCAGAAGACGGCGGACAGGGACGCGGCCGCCAGCCACGCCCCTTTTCGCACCGGATTTTTTTGTCTCATGTTAATCGGCGTTGACGTAGTCGGCGCTGATGAGCTTGTCCACGCTCACGTCCTTGGTGATGATTCCCTTGGACTTCCAGAAGGAGATGGCGCGTTCGGCGACTTCGTAGATGCTGTTGGCCTTGGTCTTGTCGAAGAAGGCCTTGTTGTCGTCCTTGCCGATGAAGGTCACGCCCGCGGCCATGTCGGCCATTTCCTGGATTTTGAGGCCCATGGCCTTGGCCATGATTTCGTTGCCCTTTTCCGGGTTCTGGGCGTACCAGGCGATGGCTTCGTTCCAGCACTTGGTCATCTTGGCCGGGACCTCGGGGTGCTCGGCGACGTAGTCGGCGTTGAGCACGAAGACGTCCACGATGGTCTTGGGCATGTCCTTGGAGGAGACGAGCACGTGGCCGCCTTCGCGCTGGCCAGCGTTGGCCAGCCAGGGCTCCCAGGTCACGGCGGCGTCGATGCGTCCCGCCACGAAAGCCGCGCCAGCGTCAGAAGCGCCCATTTCCATGATGGTGATGTCCTTTTCGTCCACGCCGTACTTGGCGAGGATGGACAGGAAGAAGAAATAGGAAGTGGAGGACTTGTCCATGCCCACGGTCTTGCCCTTGAGGTCGGCCACGGTCTTGATCTCGCCGGAGGCGATCACGCCGTCTCCGCCCGAGGACTCGTCCATGCCGAAGACCACTATTTCGGGAGTGCCCTTGGCGTAGTGGATGACCTCGCGGTCGAGCACGTTGCCCAAACCGTCGATGTTGCCGGAGGCGAGCGCCGCGGCGTACTGGGCCTCATCTTCGATGATGACCATGTCCACATCCAGGCCTTCCCTGTCGAAGCACCCGAGCTCCTTGGCTATGTAGAGCGGGCCGTAGCCGACCCAGGTGGCGTGGGCCACTTTGACGGGTGTGCCGGCAAAGGCGGTGGAAGCACAGAGAACGAGTGCGCAGGCCAACAGGACAATGCGTTTCATAGTATCCCCCTCCAGGGCGTTCGGGTCGAGAAATTCTCACGACAGGGCGTCGCCGGAAATCCTCTATGCACGTATCGGCCCGGATTTCCGGCAAGCCGCATTTTGTCACGTGATAGTTCACTTCCGTTTCACGTGCAACAATTTCGATCATTAGCCGTCGATATGGGCTATGTGAAAAGCGCGAAAATCACGAATTTCGCATTTTCGACGGAATTGTCATGGCCGCGACGGCCTGAACGGTGTTGGGGGGCTAGCGGATCTCCCAGTCCCGCACGTCTCCGGCTTCGAGGACGAAGAGGGGGTGGGGTGCCGGGCTCTGGTCGCGCAGTTCCTCGAAGCGGTCCGGGGCGCGCCGCTGGAGCTTTTCGAGCAGGTGCCGCCATTCGTAGTCGAGCTGTCCGGTGGTTTCCGCAATGGGGATCGCGCGGGCGCGTTCATCTATTTTGGAGGCGTCAAAGTTGTAGCCCCGTTCGCGAGCCTCGCCGAGGATGCCCGCGAGATAGGCGTCGATGGCGGCCAACGGGTCGGGGTGGGCGCGGAAACGGATGAGCTGAGGGTGTCTCGTGTACCCCTTGGTCCCGCCGCGAAGGACCTTGCGGGCGAGGAGTCCCTCGCGCCAGACGGCGGTCAGCCCCTTGGTGTCGAGGAAGCGGGGATGGAGGGTCCACAGCCGCAAGGAGGCGCTACCTCGTCTCGGCCAGGTAGCCCAGCTCGCGGGAAAAGTCGTTGGTGTCGACCGAACGGTCGTGGAGCAGGTGGCCCAGGCGCATCATGTCCCCGGCCGGGAAATCCTTCTGCCACCGGGCATAATAGCCGGTGAAGCCGTACATCCAGAGCATTTCCGAGGCCTGGGTGAAGACCTGCGCGGCAAGCTCGTTCCAGGTGGTCGAAGTCTCGATCTTCCAGACCGGGTATTCCTCGCCGCCCACTTCGCGCTTGCCTTTGAAATCAACCGCGATGTCGAGCACGCCGTTTGGCCTGGGGGTGATGATCCAGTAGTAGAGCCATCCCTCGCCGCCCCATTCGAATTCGGTGTGTCGATAGTCCACTTCCATATCGGTGGGCGCATCCAGGCCGTGGACGTCACACAGGCAGCGGAAGAGGTCCTTGATGGGCTCGGAGAAATTGGAGTTGACGCTCAGGTCGAAATGGGAATCGCCCGAAACCAGGCGGGCTTCCAGCCATCCGGCCCGCGCTTCGGTCAGGAAGATTTGAAATTGATCGTCAGACATTCCGCCCTCCATATCTCGTTACGACGGCATATTACATGACTCGCCCCGGTTAGGCAAAGGGTGCGTGTCCGGAAGGTTGTCGTGTGCCGGAACCTTGTCAAAAAAAGGTTTACAGGGTGCGCTATTTCCGATACGTACATGGCTCTTCTTATAATGGGAGAATGACTGTTTTATAACTTGTTTGAATTGCAGGTTTTCCTATTAAAGAACGTAAGGATGTCGGGATCGGCCGCAAGTGCCGACCGTGCGAACGGGGCTCGCCTGCCTCGGAAACGATGACCCGCCAGCACGGAACCCTCATCTTGAAAATATACGTTAATACTACTTTGTCCGAGGTCCGTTGTGGAGGTAACCCATGGAAAAAACTAATGAATCTGTTGAAATGCCCGAAATGGAGATGAATTTCGCCGATGCTCTTGACGAGTATCTGAATTCCGATTTCGGTGATCTGGACGAAGGGACTATTGTTTCCGGTGAAGTCGTCAAGGTCGACAAGGACTACGTGCTCGTCGACGTGAACTTCAAGTCCGAAGGACAAATCCCCGTTTCCGAATTCACCGAGGCTGACGGCACCGTGACCGTGTCCGTCGGCGAGAAGGTCGACGTTTTCGTCGCCCGCAAGAACGAAGCCGAAGGCACCATCTACTTGTCCCGCGACAAGGCCAAGCGGATGCAGCTTTTTGATAAACTGGAAGAACTCCAGGAGAAGGACGGCGAAGTCGTCGGCCGGATCATTCGCCGCATCAAGGGCGGCTACACCGTCGACCTGGGTGGCGTCGAGGCGTTCCTGCCCGGTTCCCACGTCGACCTGCGTCCCGTCCCCGACATGGACGCCCTGGTCAACCAGGAGTTCGATTTCAAGATCCTCAAGATCAACCGCCGCCGTTCCAACGTCATCGTGTCCCGCCGCGTGCTTCTCGAAGAGATGCGCAGCGAACAGCGCGAGAAGCTGCTGGAAACCCTCGAAGAGGGTCAGGTTGTGCAGGGCAAGGTCAAGAACATCACCGAGTACGGCGTGTTCATCGACCTGGGCGGTCTCGACGGCCTGCTGCACATCACCGACATGTCCTGGAAGCGCATCAAGCATCCCAAGGAAATGGTCGGCCTGGGCGACGATCTCGAACTGAAGATCCTGAACTTCGACCGCGAAGGCCAGAAGGTTTCCCTCGGCCTCAAGCAGCTCGTTCCCGATCCGTGGGAGAACATCGCCGAGAAGTACCCCGAGGGTTCCCGCTTCACCGGCGTCATCACCAACCTGGCCGACTACGGCGCATTCGTCGAGCTGGAGAACGGCGTCGAGGGCCTGGTCCACATCTCCGAGATGTCCTGGACCCGCAAGCTCCGTCACCCGTCCCAGATGGTCAAGGTCGGCGAGGAAGTCGACGTTGTCGTCCTCGGCGTGGACCCGGACAAGAAGCGCATCTCCCTCGGCATGAAGCAGATCTCCCCGAACCCGTGGGATGTCGTGGCCGAGAAGTACCCCGAGGGCACCGTCCTTGAGGGCGCCATCAAGAACATCACCGAGTTCGGTGTGTTCATCGGCATCGAGGAAGGCATCGACGGCCTGATCCACGTGTCCGACATCTCCTGGACCAAGAAGATCCGCCACCCCTCCGAGGTCTACAAGGTCGGTGATTCCGTCCAGGCCAAGGTCCTCACCGTGGACAAGGAGAACGAGAAGTTCACCCTGGGCGTGAAGCAGCTCACCGAAGACCCGTGGACCCATGTCCCGGCCAAGTACCCCGTGGGCCAGAAGGTCTCCGGCGTTGTCACCAACATCACCGACTTCGGTCTCTTCGTCGAGGTCGAGGAAGGTATCGAAGGCCTGGTTCACGTTTCCGAGATCAGCCGCAAGAAGATCAAGTCCCCCTCCGAGATGTTCAAGGAAGGCGACACCATCGAAGCCAAGGTCATCCACGTGTCCGCCGACGAGCGTCGTCTGGGCCTGTCCATCAAGCAGACCAAGGAAGAGCCTGTCCGCTCCGGCGGCGGCAAGTCCAAGTCCTTTGGCGGCGACAGCGTGAGCGCTGGCTCCACCCTGGGCGACCTGCTCCGCGAAAAGCTTGAGGAAGCCGCCGGCGATGCCCTGGCCGCTGCCGAAAAGGAAGAAGCCGCTGCAGCCGAAGAGGTTGTCGAAGCCGAGGCTCCGGCCGAGGAAGAAGAAACCAAGTAGGTTGAAGTGTCATGCGCATGGCAGGAACCAAAGACCGTTTCTCCCAGCGCCACCCCTTCTTGTTTGGGGTGATGATGATTATATTGGCCATGGCCCTCATAACGGGGGTCATGGCCTTTTTCCGCGCCATGGGGTGGATGCCCGGCTCCTTCGCCCTGTCCGGCGACAAGATCGGCGTCGTCCATGTGGACGGCATGATCCTCGACTCTTCGCGGGTCGTCGATTTCATCCGCACGCTTGAGGATGACGGTTCCGTCAAGGGCGTGCTTTTGCGCGTCGATTCACCCGGCGGGGCCATCGCGCCCTCCCAGGAAATATACGCGGCGGTCAAGAAGTTGAACGCCATCAAGCCGGTAATCGCTTCCTACGGCTCCATGGCCGCGTCCGGCGGCTATTACTGTTCCTGTCCGGCCCGGATCATCTACGCCAACTCCGGGTCCATCACCGCGTCCATCGGCGTCATGGCCGAGTTTGTCACCGTGGCGGACGCCATGGAAAAATTCGGCATCAAGCCGGAGGTCCTCACCACCGGCAAGTACAAGGCCGCGGGCACTCCTCTGCGGAATCTGACCGACGCGCAGCGTGAACAGATGCTCGACCTCATGCACGACCTTCACGATCAGTTCGTGGATCACGTCGCCGAGGCGCGCGGTATGGACCGGGCCCGCGTGGCCGCCATTGCCGACGGCCGGGCCGTCACCGGCAGGCAGGCCCTCTCCCTGGGGCTCGTGGACCGCATCGGCACCCAGTCGGACGCCATCGCCGAACTCAAGCGGGAAGCGGGCATCGAAGGCCGCGCCGCTCTCCTCGAAGGCCCCGTCACCAAACAATCCTTTGTTCGGGAACTTATGGGCGCCTTCAAGATCGATCTCACCTCCAGCCTTCAGCAGGGCTGGACCTTCTCCTTTAAATAAGCCGGTCGTCCGGCGGTGAGGGGCGTCAGGCCCCGATGGGCCAGTTCCCCGACGGGGCGAGCCCCTTTTCCGTTTGCCACAGACAGCCGGACCCCGGGGTGCGCCGGATGAACGCATTGCCCTTTGTCCTGCCCATGGCGAACAGGGCCGTGGCCAGGGCGTCCGCCTGGACGCAGGAGGACGAGACCACTGTGACGGCGCGCGCCGCAGCGTTGTCGGAAGCGACCGGGACCAGATGGTCATATCCCCTGGACGCCCGGCTCTCGTAGTTGCCGGATGTCGCGACCGCGCCCGAGCGCAGGCGGAAGACCGTGAGGTTTCGGGCTGGATCGGACGCGTTCTGGATGCCCACAGCCCAACCGCTATGGGCGTTGGCTGAGCCGGTTCGCATGTCGCCGCCCGCGTCGACCAGAAAGTCGGTTACGCCGTGTTTCTCCAGTTCCCCGGCCGCCATGTCCACGATGTGCCCCTTGGCGATGCCGTCCAGGGAGAGGCCCATGCCGGGCTGAGCCAGGCGGATGGCCAATCCGTCCATGATGACGCCCTTGGGGGAAGCCAGGACGCCGACGTCTTTGCGCACCGAGGCGGGAAGCTCCTCGATGGTCCGTGCGCCGTAGGCCGAGAGGGCTTCGAGGACGGGAGCCGTCGCCGGATTGAATCCGCCCCGGGTCTGCTCCGACAGGCGAAGTGCGTGCCTGAGCAGTTCGGCCACGGGCTCGGGAGCGTCCCGCAATATGCCCTGGCCGTTGAGCACTCCCAGCGGCGAGGAGCCGCTGCGACGGGTGAACAGCGTCTCTGCGCGGCTCATCGCCGCAAAGGCGCGCTCCATTGCCTCGTCCAGCCGGGCGCGGCTTTCGCTGCGGGCAGAAATCGCCGCATAGGTGCCCATCATCAACCGGGTTTCGGTGCGTTTGTGAAGCGGCCGTCCTTGGGCCGCGCTGGTCAGCCCGGCGATGGGGGCGGCGCAGGCGAGCGCGCCGAGTGCGCCGATCGCGCCGAGAAATCCGCGTCTGCTAACCATCGAGATCGGTCTCCTTCAAGATGTCATCCAAGTTGAAATCCTGGTTTTTTTTCGGCGTGGCGCCGGATGGGGCCTGTCCCTGTGCGGGAGCGTCCGTCTCCGAGGCGATGCCGCGCACATAGCGAACTGACGCCAGGTCCCGCTCCGCGCTTTCCCTGATCTGGTTCGTCAGCTCGAAGCCGCAGAGGCCGACAAAGGCGATGAATATCGCCAGGCTGAACACTTTTTTGAAAGTCATGACTGTTTCTCCTTCTTCCTGCCGCGCGTGAGCCAGTTGCGCATGAAGGCGAGGTAATCGAACACGGGCGTGGCCGGGCACAGGAGCGCGCACCAGGGCCGCTTCACTACGAGGGAGGCCACCAGGATCAGAACGGTGAGGGCGAAGATCGCCGTGGAGCCGATGAAGGAGAAGGCCATCCCGAACGGCGTGTACTCGGCGTCGGACGGATTGCGGAAGTAGAGCGCGGCGCTCAGGGCCGTCAGGGCGAAGCCGCGCGAAATCCATTTCATCCAGGCGGTTCTCTCGGGCGGTGAGCGTTTGGTGATTCTGCCCAGCCCTTCCTGCAGGCCGCCGAAGGGGCAGATCATGGCGCAGTACAAATTCTTTTTCGTGGCGAAGAATACGACGAAGGCCAGGACGAGGCAGATCAGTGCCGTATAGGACGCCAACCCCTTGGTCCAGAAACCGGCCAGAAGCAGTGCGAGGGAGGCGAGGGACGGCTGGGTGCCGTACAGGAAACCGAGTATCACGGTGGCCGCTGTCAGCAGGCCCAGCCGGGCGTATGTCTTGTTCCATCGGAAGAATCGGCTGGAGATGAGGAGTGCGGCGAGGAACAGCGCAGCGGTCAGGCCCGCCTTCACCATTTCGTCGGGAGAGACCGCGACCGGGCCGCTTTCCCCGGCGGTGCCCTTGATGTGCGCGGCGGCTTTGTTGGCGGCTTTTATCATGGCCGTGGAGGACAGGGTTGCGCCGGTGACGGCGTCGACCTTGGGCGGCCGGGACGCGCTCGTGCCGAGGAAGGCGTCCAGTACGCCCGCATCCAGCACGCGGCTGACGTAGGTGGTGGTGTCGGTGGTGTCGACGAGAGCGATCCGCTCAATTATCCCGGCCGAGTTCATCACCACTGCGACCTGGACCGGCCCGCCGTAGCCGGGATGTTCGGCGACGGCGATGCAGAGCTTGTCCCCGGCGTCGCCACGGCGGTGTCCTTCGTAGACCGAGGGGCCGACCTGCCTGACGTCGACGATTTCCTCGGAAATGTTTCCGATGCGCTCCAGGGTCGCCCCCTTGGAGCGCACCCCGCCCGCGATCCAGGCCGCGAGCAGGATGATGAGGGCGGCGATGGCCGATATGCGTTCGACGGTCTTTCCGGACAATCTCGCGTCTCCTTGGGAAAATGTCGGCGGCCCGCACGAGGGGCGGGCCGCCGGTTGTGTTTTTAGCCCTGGGTCGGTTTTTTCATGACGAAGAGGCGGACGGCGATGGCCAGGCAAATGACCACCGGCAGGCCGAGGACGCCGATGAAGTACCATCCCGCGATGGTTTCGAATTCGCCCATGAGGGTCGTGCCCCCCGCGACGACGGCGCACAGGAAGGCGAAGCCTGCGTAGAGCAGGGCCACCTGCCACCAGACCGGCTTGCGGCCGCGGGATTTGAGCCACTCCACAAGTCCCATGACAATCAGGACCTGCAACGCGCCCATGACCATCCAGAATATGTAGTTGAGCATCGTGGTTCCGGGAAACATATGTTGACTCCTTGTTGATTTCGTCCCGATGGAAGCCCTGCGGCCTACTCCATCCCGTGGTATTCCCAATCCTTTTCGATTTCGAGGAAGTTTTCGGCCCGCATCCACCACGGCGGATTGTGGTACGAGGCTTCCTTGCCGCCGTCCCAGTCGGAGCGGTAGTCCTCGGCCTCATGGAACTTGAAGAAGTTCTTCTGCATGGCCAGCAACCCCTGGGAAACCAGTCCCGTGGGGTCGCGGGGCTCCATCTCGCGCGAGATGGCGTGAATCCAGGTGTTTTTGCGCGAATACGGGCAGACGCCGATGCAGACGCGGCAGCCGAGGCCGTCCTGGGTGGGACCGCTGGCCCACTGCTGGTAGCACTTCTCTTCGTTGAGCTTCCAACGCTTGAAGCCGCGCACCACGGTCTGTGGTTCGTCGTCGAAGGGGATGGCCCCTGACGGGCATTGCTCGGCGCAGATCTTACATTTCTTGCAGAAGTCGGCCATCTTGACGTCGATGGGCTTGTCGTACTCGAACTCGATGTTGGTCACGATGGCGGCCGGGCGGAAGTTGGCGCCCAGCTCCGGCACCATGACCACGCCCGCGCGGCTGTACTGGCCGAGACCGGCGAGCTGGACATATGGGCTCATCATGATCTCGTAGTTGGAGCCGGGGAACTGCGCCCGCGCCGGGTAGCCGAGTTCGCGTATGAACCGCTCCATGAGGCTTGCCGCCACGCGAGAGCGGAAGTACGCGTCGAACGAGGTGGAATACCCCACGGCCGCGTATGTGCCGTCCCAGTTCATGGGCACGCCGAAGATGATGATGGACTTCCAGTGTTCGGGCACCTTGTCGCCCCAGGTGTAGTGTCCCTTGTCGGGCATACCGCGCATGACGCCCTTGAACATGAAGCGCGGGTCGAACTTGGTGATGCCCACCAGGGACATGCCGAATTGGTGCGCCATGCGCTTGATGAGCACGGACGCGTGTTTGGGCGACTTGAACTCCATCGGCTTCTCACGCCAGATGCCCCGGTAGTCCCAGTCCTCGGGCGGAATGGGCTTGCCGGTGCGCATGTGCTCGTCATGCGGGTCCTCCGGGATGCGCTGGACGTGGCCGGGCAACTCCATGCCGCCGAGGCGCAGGGCCATGTTGTAGGCTCCGGCCAGGGCGTACCGCTTGTTCTTCCCCTTCTTCCACGCTTCGGCGCGCTTGACGTTGCGCTGGAGGGATTCGAGCATGATCTCCAGCTCGCCGGGGCGCGCGCGGTAGTGGTCGCCGACCGGGCCGGGCAACGCCTCCACGCCCATGTCCGGGGTCCACTTTCCGCTCTTGATGATGTCCACCAGCGCCCGCAGCCGCAGGAAGAGATACTCGGTCCATTCGGGCCGCACCACCTTGCCCACCGGCTCCATCATCACCGGGACATCGCAGCGGAACGGTTCGCGGTTGAAGAACTGGTCGCCGCCCTGGAAGGTGCGCCCGTACCCTGTGTAGGCGTCGTCGGAGCGGCCCACCGCGAACCCCGCGCCGGCGGCTCCGGCCATGGTGGCCGCTGCCGCTGCCACGCCGCCGAATTTCAGGAAGTTGCGTCGGGAGACCCCCTTGTTCTCCCCGCTGGGTTCACCGACGTCGTTTCCGTTTTCCCCGGCTCCCGCGTTGCCGGCGTCCGTCACGCGGTTTTTCGGGTCGTTGATGATATCCAATGCGTTGTGCTCATTTGCCATGTCGTACCTCCTGGGCAAAATGAAGTCGGCATCTCTGCGTTCGAAGTTCTATTGTTGTTCCGGGAGCAGTTCGAGAAAATCGGCGTCCATCCCCCGGAGATGGTCGGCGATGGTTTTGGCGTATATCTCCGCTTGATCGCTGCCTTGTTCGGCAAGGTCTCTTGAACGGAGATGCAGGTATTCGCGGGCGTCGAAGTCGAGTTCGGCCATGCCGAGGTGGCACAATGCGGCCTTTTCGCCCTGGCCCAGAGCCAGGAGCACGTCGCCCTTGACGCGCAGGGCTAGGTATTCGGCTCCGCCGCCCCGTGCGATGAGCGTGTCGCAGGCGGTCAGCGCCTCCGTGTATTCCCTGGTCTCGTACAGGCAGATGGCCAGCCCCCGGATGGATTCCGTGTGGTCGGGCATGATTTCCAGGGCGCGCCTGAAATGGGGAAGAGCGCGTTCGAAGTTGCCGAGCCGGACAAGGCATTCCCCGGCCCAGAAGTCCGGCCCCATGACGCCGGGCGCGGCTTCGGCGCTGCGCTCGAAGTAGGGCAGGGCCTCCTCGAACCGGTCCTGCATGGCGCAGCACAGCCCGGCGTGGTGCAGCGCGCCCGCATGGGCCGGGTCGATTTCGAGAATTTTCCGGAACAGCTCCAGTCCTCGGATATAGTTGCGGGCGTATAGAGCGAGGTTGGCCAGGTTGAAGCGCGGATTCACGCTCTGCGGGTTGCGCTCGATGGCGGCGTGGAAGGCCCTTGCCGCTTCGGCGGGTTTTTCCAGTTGCAGCTCGGCCAGGCCAAGCTCGTTGTATGCCTTGGCCTGCGTTGCGGTCGGCATGTCATCCGAGGCCAGGGTGTCGGCCAGGAATGCCGCCAGTCCGGCGAAGTCCCGCCGCGACTTGAAGTTTTGGACGGCCTCGCCGAATCGTTGTTCGCCAATAAATGATTGAAGTGTTTGCATCGTCTCCTCTCTGTGAATGTATTAACAAACAACATGCCATAAAATATAGTCAACAAATACAAGATATTGTAATGGCGATGGGCCAGGAAAGCTACTTATTGCGTGAAATGAGACGAATTGTGATGTGGTATTTAACGGGATTACGTTATATAAAACGATGGCGTGATCTATTTTTCACAAAGGAGCGCACAAAGTGGTTTGGACCAATTCCGATGATCTCGCCTTTCTCCGCAAGACGATGGACTGCATGGCCGGGAGCCTGAATATCCCGGAGGCCCTGGTGAACACCTTCGGCCACCTGCAAAAGTATTTCCCCATCGACGCTATATCCCTGCATCAGTATTCCGTGCCGTTGAAAAGCCTGAAGCTTTTCTTTCTGATTACCAAGGGCCGGTTCCATTTCGTGGAAACGACGGTCCCCGTGGACGAGGCGCATATTCCCATACAGATACTGCATCAGCGGGGGCTGGAGCTTTTCAAGTCGATTCCGGTGAACCGGGACAATGCGGTGACCTACGCCCACAGCAAGGCGCTCGAATCGTTCCTGCCCTACAAGGACCGGGCCTATCTCATCGCCATGATGCAGTCCGAGGGCGAGGTCATTGGCCACCTGTGCCTGATGGGTGCGCATGTGGGCTGTTTCAACGAGGAACACCTGAAAAAGCTCGCCCTGCTCGTCAAGCCGTTCACCCTGGTCATGTCGAACCTGTTGAAGGACAAGCGGAGCATTTATTTTCAGGAGAAGCTGTATTCGGGGGGAGACCGGCCGGAATCGGACGCGGGCTGTTTCCGGGAGAAGCGCATTCTGGGCGAGCAGGCGGGGCTCAAGGCCACCATGGATACGGTCTATCAACTGCGCGGCAGCGAGATTCCGGCGTTGATTCTCGGGGAGACGGGCACGGGCAAGGAACTCATCGCCGATGTCATTCAACGCATTTCGCCCCGCAAGGACAAGCCGTTCATCAAGGTCAACTGCGGGGCCATACCGGACACGCTCGTGGACAGCGAACTGTTCGGCTATGAGAAGGGCGCGTTCACCGGAGCCACCGCGTCCCGGCCGGGCAAGTTCGAGCAGGCGCACGGCGGCACGCTGTTTCTGGATGAAATAGGCGAATTGCCCATGTCGGTGCAGGTCCGCCTTCTGCGGGTGCTCCAGGACAACGTGGTCGTCCGGTTGGGCAGCACCCGGTCCATTGCGGTGGACGTCCGAATCATCGCGGCCACCAACCGGAACCTTGAGCAGATGATGCAGGAGGGCACGTTCCGGGAGGACCTCTACTACCGTCTGTACGTTTACCCCGTGCGCGTACCGCCGCTCCGGGACCGGCCGCACGATCTGCCGGAGCTGATCCATTTCTTTGCCCAACGCGCGTACGCCAAGCTCGGGGTGAAGGGGTATCCCGTGGTGCCTACCCAGACGCTCCAGCGTATGCTCCAGTACTCTTGGCCCGGGAACGTCCGGGAATTGGAAAACCTGGTCAAGCGCGGCGTGACCATGAACCCGGGCGCTCCCCTGCTTCTGGACAAGCTTCTCCCGGAGGACGAGGGCTGGTACCTCTCCCCGGAAGAGGAGCCGAGCTATTTCGAGAAGGCCATCGACGCCCGGGTGCAGGCCGCATTGGACAGGCATCTCGTTTCGATGCACGGCGTCAAGGGCGAAACCGATCCGTGCGCCGTTGCCCCGGCCGAGACTGTCGGGATGCGTACCCTTGCCGAGACCGTCAGGGAAGCCATCCTCGCGGCGCTTGAACGCGCGGGCGGCAAGATCAGCGGTCCCGGGGGAGCCGCCGAGCTGCTGGATGTCAATCCGAGTACGCTGCGGAGCAAGATGCGCAGGTTGGGGCTGCTGGACGCGCCGCCGGAGTAGGAGTCGTCTTCCGGGCGGCCGCGAATGGCCGTTTGGGTCGCACGCCCGTTAGGCGATGTCGGGAAATCGGGAAAGGATGGCGGGGCCGGGAGGAAGGGCTTGCGCCTTCCCCCCGGCCGCCGGGAATGTTTTTAGAATCCGTACCGGACGTATTCCTTGTCCAGCCGGTTGATGAGCTGGGTGTATCGGTAGGCGCCCTTGACCTGGGCGTCCTCGATGGCCTTGTAGCCCATGTCCCGGCAGTGCGGGCAGGCGTCGATGGGAATTTCGACGCCGAGGCACAGCGGGCCGGAGTCGGCGCGGGTTTCGACCTTGTAGAGGCCCCGGCAGTGCTTGCACAGGGTAACGGACTCCTGCTGGACTTCGTTGATGCCGTCGGTGTCGTAATAGATCTGCTTGTGGCGGATGAACTTGTCGCCGGAGATGACGCCCTGGCGGCTGTCGTCCTTGGAGACGAATTTTGGCGGATCGAAGTAGAGCTTCGGGAGCTGCTTGCAGAGTTCGTCGATGTAGGCGGTGGTGCGGGCGTCCTGGCGGATGCGCTCGGCGTTGTAGTTGGGCTCGCGCACGTGGGAGTAGTCCACTCCGGCCATGGCGAGGCAGATGCCGAGGTTGATGTAGGGCAGGGCTCCCTGGATGGAGTAGCCGCCTTCGAGCACGGCGATGTCCGGCTTGAGCATGTCGTTCATGGCCGCATAGCCGCCCGCCGAAAAGTTCATGTTGGTGATCGGGTCGGTGTAGTGGTTGTCCTGTCCGGCGGAATTGATAATCAGGTCGGGCTTGAAGTCTTCGAGGATGGGCATGACCACGCGCTCGACGGCCATGAGAAACCCTTCGTCCGAGGTGCCGGGAGGCAAGGGGATGTTCAGGGTGCGGCCCATGGCGTTCGGTCCGCCCAGATCGCGGGGGAAGCCGGTGCCGGGATAGAGGGTCCTGCCGTCCTGGTGCAGCGAGATGAACAGGGTGTCCGGGTCGTGCCAGTAGATGTCCTGGGTGCCGTCGCCGTGGTGGCAGTCGGTATCCACGATGGCGATGCGCTTGCGGCCGTATTTTTCCCGGATGCGCTCGATCATGATCGCTTCGATGTTGATGGTGCAGAAGCCCCGCGAGCCGTGGACCACCTTCATGGCGTGGTGGCCGGGCGGGCGGACCATGGCGAAGGCGCGTTCGCAGACGCCCTCCATAATCAGGTCGGCGGCCTTCATGGCTCCGCCAGCCGAAATGAGATGGGAGCGCGTGGCCACGGAGGGCACGTCCGGAAAGCAGAAATGGACTCGCTCGACGTCTTCGACCGAAGCCACGTCCGGTTTGTATTCGCTGATGCCTTCGATGTCGAAGAGGCCTTCCTCGCGCAGTTGGTCCTGGGTGTAGAGCAGCCGCTCCTGCCGTTCCGGGTGGGTCGGCGAGATGGCCCAGTCAAAGGCCGGGAAGAAGATGATGCCGAGGGTGTTCTTGGATTTGAGCATGGGTTAGCGCCCCTCCCCGAAAGTCTTGATTACGCCGGGACGGACCTGGCACTTGACGCGGATGTTCCGGCCCACCTGGTCGTAGCCTTCGACCATGTTGAAGCTTGACGCGTGGGTGATCTGGGCGTCCTCGGTCTTGAGGAACACGCCCATGGAGTCGAGCTGCATGGTGAGTTGGTTGACGGCGTCGCGTTTGGCGTCCTCCAGGTCGTAGCTGGAGGGAACGTTTTCCCTGTACGAAAGGGTGGGGATGAACAGGACGTGCCGCTGGGTGTCCGCGAAGAGCTCCAGTTCCCAGGTGGTCCGCGTGAGGGCCGCGCCGATGGCGTTGGCCACGTCGAAGTTGGCAGGCACTTCGGTGGAGAGCTGGAAGCAGTCGCGGAGTTCGTCCTTGAGGGCTTCGGCCGGTCCGCCCATGAGGTAGACCTTTTTGGGCACGATCTTCTTGCCTTCGAGAAGCTCGTGGATGGTGTAGACGGGCTTGGAGTTGATCTCCTCCACCAGGTCGCGGGTGGCGTTCTGGATCGTCTTGGCCGCGTACATCACGGCGTCTCCGGCGAGTTTTTCGACGCTCAGGCCGCGGGCCGAGGCGTAAGCTTCCATGGCGGCTCGGGAAGCCTGGACGTCGCCCACGGCGCAAGCGCCCTTGCAGTTCAGGGCGTCGGTCAGGGTGACGTGTTCTCCGCCCAGACAGACGGATGGGCCGAGCCGGTTGGGACCGACGCGGACGTCCTTTCCGGCCACGGAAATGGCCGAATCGCCGCCGATGCCGATGGAGTGGACCTTCAGCGCGGAGACCAGGGTGGGGTGGGAGCCGATGTCGATGCCCTCGCGCTCGATGAGCGGCGCGCCGTCGGCAAAGACCGCGATGTCTGTGGTGGTGCCGCCGATGTCGAGGATGATCGAGTCGTGGAAGATGTCGGTCAGGGCGATGATGCCCATGACCGAGGCGGCCGGACCGGAAAAAATGGACTGTACGGGCATGGTCCGGGACTGGGGCAGGGGCATGGTCCCGCCGTCGGCCTTGAGGATGTTGACCTTGACCTTGGCCAGGCCCATGTCGGCCAGGGCGTTTTCCACGGCGGAGGCGAACTCGTTGTAGATCCGCCAGACCGCGCAGTTGAAGTAGGCGGTCGCCACGCGGCGCGGGAAATTCAGCGCGCCGCCGAGCTGGTGCCCCAGGGTGACGAAGTCGGCGTGTTCGCAGATGTCCACGCTCTTGCAGTTGCAGACCGTGCGCCGGATAAGGTTCTCGTGGCGCGGGTTGCGGGTGGAGAACTTGGATACCGCGGCGAAGACGCGCACGCCGTTTTCGCGGCAGCGGTCGACGGCCTCGGCGAGCTGGCGCGTGGACAGCGCGCGGACCTCGTTGCCCCGGTGGTCGATGGACCCCTCGATGACGTGAAAATCCTTGCAGGGCATGAAATTGTGCGGGTCTATGCCCGGCCCCGACGAGACTATGACGCCCACGTCCTCGGTCTTGTTCTGGACGATGGCGTTGGTGGACAGGGTGGTGGACAGATTGAGCTGGGTAACCGCGTCCTTGTCCACCTGGCCGAGGATGGCGGCCAGGGCCTCGGTGACCGAGGAGAGCAGGTCGTCATGCCGGGTGGGCACTTTGCATGAGGCGGCCACCGAAGGGACGTCCGTAAGGTCGATGGCGACCGCATCCGTGTGGGTGCCGCCCACGTCGATTCCTAATAACATTTCCACTCCGTATTTGTTCAGGCTTCCTTTCGAGGTAACCCCCTTGGGCGCGGTGCGCAAGCATCCATTCGGTAAATGGTCGAATCCGGGCGGGGAATGGTACGGTTCGTTTTCATGGGAAGTTCGGGGCGCGCCGTTTGCCTTTCCCTGCCTTCTTCGTGTAGCGTGCGGGAGTCACAAGAAAAATCACCGCGAGCCGATCCGGCCCGCTTGAAAAGGAGCGTTTCCATGAGCAGGATATTCATAGCCGGCGCTGCCGGGAATCTCGGTTCGGCGCTTATCGATACACTTGCCGACAAGTCCGAAATCGTGGCCGGGGTGCGCTCCCCGGAACAGGGCGGACTTCTGGCCGAAAAGGGCGTGGAGGCGAGGGTGTTCGACTTCGGGGACAAGGATTCCATGGTCGCGGCCATGGCCGGGTGCGACCGCATGTTCCTGGTCATTCCCATGCAGGAGAAGCTGGCCCGGTTCGGACGGTTGGCCGTGGACGCGGCCAAGGAGGCGGGCATCGGCTATATCGTCCGGTCCAGCCGGTACGGCGCGTCCTCCGACGCCCACTGGCGGCTGGGACGGGAGCAGGGCATGGTGGACCAGTTCGTGGAGGACTCCAAGATTCCTTTCACTGTCCTGCGCCCCAACACTTTCATGCAGAATTTCAGCACGTTCCTCGCCCCCATGGTCAAGTCCGGGACCATCGCCCTGCCCGAGGAGGACTACAAGGTCAGCTACATCGACGTGCGCGACGTGGCGGCCTGTGCGGCCCGGTTGTTCCGGGACAACGAGGGATTCACGGGCGGTTTCTACGCCATGACCGGCCCCGAGGGACTGACCCTGGCGGACGTGGCTTCGACCATCGCGAAAGCGGCCGGAATCAAGGTGGAATACGTCCCGGCCGACGAGGACGCGTATATCGGGAGCCTTGATGCGGCGGGCGTGCCCGAATGGAACCGGAACATGCTGGTCAGCCTGAGCCGGGTGGTGAAGCTTGGCATGATGGGCAACGTGACCCAGGCCGTGGAATATCTGACCGGCGTTCCGGCGAGGCCCTTCGCGGCTTTTGCCGAAGAGCGCGCTGACGCCTGGAGATAGCATGACCGGGCGCAAGGGGCGGGAGGAGCTGCTTCGGATCATCCGGACCATCTCGGCGGGTGGTTCGGCGAACGGAATCCACGCCCTGACCGGCCCGGAGTACGACCCGGATATCCAGGAGCTGGCCGAGGCCGTGGCCGTGATGCTGGCCAAGATCGAGGCCAGGGAGGACCGGCTGGAGCAGCTCCTGGCCAAGATTCGGCGCGACACCGTGAACACCATCACGGCGGTGGCGCACGCCCTGGGCGCGCGTGACGCCTACACCGAGGGCCATGGCGAGCGCGTGGGAATCTACGCCCGGCGGCTGGCCCAGCGGCTTGGGCTGCCCCCCGACGAGGTGGAGCGCATCCGCATTGCCGGGACGCTGCACGACATAGGCAAGATCGGCTTCAGCGACCGGATATTTTCCGGGGAAGACACGCCCCTGACCAGGGAGATGGTTGATGAAATCCATCGCCACCCTGAGTGGGGCCGCGACATTCTCAAGAATCTCGATTTCCTCGGCCCGGCCCTGGAATACGTCTATGCGCATCACGAACTCATGGACGGGTCGGGCTATCCGCGCGGGTTGGCGGGGGAGGCCATCCCCCTGGGCGCGCGCATCCTCTGCGTGGTCGACTATTTCGACGCCATGACCACGGACCGTCCCTATCAGCGGGGCCGCTCGGCCGAGGACGCGTTCGGCATCCTTCGCAGCCTGGCCGGGGCCACTTTGGACGCGGCTTTGGTGGAGGCCTTCATTCGTGAAGTCGAGGAGGGCGGCATGGCAGGGGACCGGCACGGGGATTGAGCCCATTTTTTCTTTGCCGGCCTTTGTTCAGTGAGGCCGGGAGGTTGTCCGAATCCCGGCCCGCCGGGCGGGAATCGGCACCCGATTATCGTTGACTTTTCGGGGCAGACCCTTAGTTTCTCCTTCGGAGAGACATTCGCAGATGAAGCTGATTCTGATCCTTTCCTGCCTGTTCGTTGCGCTTTTGCCCGATCAGGCTCTAGCTTGGGGACCGGGGGTGCACCTGGCCCTGGGTAATGTCGTGCTCGGCAACCTGGGCTGTCTGCCGCCGTTGCTGGCCGCGCTCCTGTCGCGTCATCGCGAGGCGTTCCTCTACGGCAGCCTGTCCGCCGATATCTTCATCGGCAAGGGAACCCGGATCAAGCCCGGCCACAGCCATAACTGGGTGACCGGCTTCAAGCTCCTCAGGTCCGCCCCGGACCCGCGCGTCACGGCCTATGCCTACGGCTACCTGACCCATCTGGCGGCCGACGTGGTGGCCCACAACTATTTCGTGCCCAATACCCTGGCCGACATGCGGTCCGGTTCCAAGCTTTCCCATGTCTACGTGGAAGCCCAGGCCGACCGTCGTTTCCGCCAGGAACATGAGACCGCCCTGGCCCTGCTTCGGATGCCCAACCGCGCTCCGGACGACACCCTGCTTTCGGCAATGCATCGCCGCCGTCTGCCTTTCCTGGTCAAGAAGCAATTGCTCAAGGGAAGCCTTTCCCTGACCGGGCGCAAGTCCTGGACCGGCTCCCTGCGGCTGGCCGATCGCCTTCTTCATTCCTCGCGGGTCAACCGTGGACTGGACGAGATGTTTTCCCTGTCGGAGAACCTGGTTTTCGATTGCCTGAACGAGCTCGACAACTCCCCGGCCGTGTCCTTCGACCCCATCGGCAGCGGCAATCTCCGCCTGGTTCGCGAGATGCGCATGAAGCGGCAGGCCGTGGAGCAGTTCATTCCGGACGAGGACCTGCTCTCCATCCAGCGTCCTCTCGCGGACAGCGGACAGCCCGTTCTGGGCAGAGTCGGGAGCTAGCCGCGCGGGGATCGGGCGATCCGTTTCATTTCGACCGCCATTTTGCTATGCTTGTAATAATGCTGCGCAGAAAACGGCTGCAATAACGGATAACTGTTCCATGTTCAGACGCATCTCCTACCTCATCCCACCGCTCCTCGGCATTCTCGTGGCCGTGTTCGTCTACGTCGGCTATCGCACGGATCGGGACAACCATACCGAAAGGGTGCGCGGCAAGGTGGTTCAGACCATCAACGAGAGCAAGGCGAGCCTGGATGCGTCCATCGGCACGGGCGTCCGCCTGGCCTCCGCCATGGAGGCGTTCCTCAAGGTCTCCCCGGAGTTGGATCAGGCCCAATTCGTTGTGCTGGCCGAGGCGTTGCTGGCGAACATGCCTGCGGTGCGCTCTCTGCAACTCGCCCGAAACGACGTCGTTTCCCATTCCTATCCTTTCTGGAACACCAACGGCGTGATCGGAACGGACCTGACCAAGATTCAACCTTTGCGAACGCTGATCCAGCGGGCCAAGGTCTCCGGTCGGCGGCAGGTTCTGATCCCTGGCGGCCGTGTCTTTGAGCCGGAGGAGATAGTCATTCTGGCCCCGGTGTTTCTCCCCGGCAACGGTGCCCCGTCCAACTACTGGGGCGTTATCTGCGTTCACCTCGACGCCCCGACGCTGTTTCGGAGCGCGGGCATCGGCGTATCGGGCGGCGTCCTCCTCGCCCTGCGGGACAAGACCCCTCAGGAAGGACAGAACCCCATACTCGCGGGTGATCCCGTGGTCTTCGACATGACCCCCATGGTCCGGAGCATCTCGGTTCCGTCGGGCGAGTGGCTTCTGGCCGGTGCCCCCAGCGGTGGCTGGCGGGTCTCCCCCCACCGCAACGCCATCCTCATCACCGGGCTTCTGGCCGTGGTGATTCTCCCCGCCTCGCTGTGGGCCATCGTCGTCATCGTCATGGGCCGCCTCAAGGACAGGGAGCGTTACTATCAGCTCGTGCACAGCGCCAAGTCCATTATCCTGCGCATCAACATGGACGGTGACATCGTTTTCTGCAACGAATACGCGGAAGACTTCTACGGCTACGCGCCCGGTGAACTCATAGGCAAGCCCCTGGTGGGCACCCTGGTTCCGCGCAAGGCCCTGGAAGGACGCTCCATGCGCCGCTATCTGGACCGGCTGCTTCTCGATCCCTCGGCTCATCCCTTCAACGAAGCCATGAATTTGCGCCGCAACGGCGAAATAGTCTGGGTGGCCTGGGCGAACGACTCGGTCCGCTCCAAGGATGGGGCCACCGTCGGCCTGCTCTGCGTGGGAACCGACATCACCGACCGCAAGCTCATGGAAGAAGCCCTGCGCCAGCGCGAAAAGCAGTATCGGCTTCTGGCCGAGAACGTCACGGACATCATCTGGGGGCTGGACGCGGACTATCACTTCACCTACGTAAGTCCCTCGGACGAGGTCGTGCGCGGCTTCAAGCGGTCCGATGTCCTGGGCCGCCATATTGAGGATTTCCTCACCCCCGCTTCCAAAACCCGGTTCAAGGATATCCTTCGGGTGCTCGACGACCAGGCCGACACCCAGGGCCCCCTTACCTCCGTGACCGAGGACCTGGAATTCACCTGCTTCGACGGAGCCTCCGTCTGGCTTGAATCCCACCTCGGCATCCTCTTCAACGAGGAAGGCGAGCGCATCGGCCTACAGGGCGTCAGCCGCGACATCACCGACCGAAAGCTGGCCGAGGCCCTGCGCGAAGACGTGGAACGCATGGCCCGACACGACCTCAAGACGCCGCTGGGCGCGGTCATCGGCCTGCCCGAAGAGATACGCAAGCGCGGCAATCTCGACGCGGGGCAGGAAACCATGCTCGCCACCATCGAAAACGCGGGCGCGTCCATGCTCGAACTCATCAACCGTTCTCTGGATCTCTACAAGATGGAGTGCGGCACCTATGTCCTCAATCGGACCACCGTGGATGTCCTCGACGTGCTTGAGCAGATCAAGGCCGAATCCCTGCCCCATATCAGCGGAAAGGGGATCAGCGTGGGCATCGAAGTCCTTGGCAGCGAAGTGGTGGGTATCCTGCCTGTTTCCGCCGACGCCGAACTCTTTCGCTCTATGCTCTCCAACCTCGTGACCAATGCCCTCGAAGCCTCCCCCGAAGGCGGGTCCGTGTCTATCGTCATCGAAAAGCGCGGCGGACTGACCATCTCCATCCGAAACCAGGGCGAAGTCCCCCTGTCCGTGCGCGAAACCTTCTTCGACAAATATTCCACCTCCAGCCCGGCCCGGGGCTCCGGCCTCGGCACCTACTCGGCGCGCCTCATCGCCCGCACGCATGGCGGCGATATCACCGTGGAGACCAGCGCGCCGGGCGAGACCCGCGTTATCATCACTCTGCCGCAATAGGGCAGGGCGCTGCCCTGCAACCCGCCGGGGCGCTGCCCCGGACCCCGCCAGAGAACCCTTTGAAAAGGGTTCTCTGGACTCTCCCAAACTTTTTGGTGCCGCTTCGCGGGGGGGAGGGGACTTGAATCGAGCTTGTTTGTTATTGGGGCCGTGGACGGCAGCAATAGGGAAGGGGCTTGGATTATTCGAAGGAAATCGCCCGGTAGGCATCTCTGTGGGGAGAGTCTACCGGGCGGATTCGTTTGGCGTTACGCGTGGATTTTCTGCATGAGCCAGGCCATGTTTTCGCCGAGGATGTCCATGGTGAGCATCCCTTCCTCGTCCTTGAGGACTTCGCCTTTTTCGCGGCCGAAGCCCATGTTCCAGTAGCGGGAGCCTGGGACGATCATTTGCTGGATGAAGAAGAAGGAATTGAGGGTGTTGAAGGTCTGCATGGCTCCGCCGCGCCGGGCGGCGACGATGGCCGCGCCTACCTTGCGGGTGAACATGTTGCCGTTGACCAGGCCGACCATGCCCGCCCGGTCGATGAGCGCGCTCATTTCGGTGGTGATGGTCGCGAAGTAGGTGGGCGAGGCGAGGATGATGCCGTCGGCCGCGTCCATGGCCTCGATGCATTCGTTGAGGAAGTCGTTTTTGACGGCGCAGCGGCGGTCCTTGTTCTCGGCACATTTGTAGCAGGCGATGCAGCCGTGCATTTTCTTGCCCGACAGTTCGATCATTTCGGTTTCGATACCCTGAGCTTCCAGCTTGGCCAGGGCGCGTTTAATCATTTCGGCGGTGTTTCCGCCTTTTCGGGCGGACCCGTTGAACGCGACGACTTTCATGGGCGTCTCCTAGTAGGTGTTGTAGTGAACCCTGTTGGGGTTGAAGCGGCTTTCGGATTTCGGCCGTTGCGCGGGCCAGCCGATGGGGGCGAAGCCGAGGGGAATGACGTGCTCGGGGATGTTGAACATGGCCCGGTATCCCGCCACGCGCTCTTCCTTGGGGTAGATGCCGGTCCAGACCGAACCCAGGCCGAGCGCATGGCCGGCGAGAAGCACGTTTTGCATGGCGGCGGCGCAGTCCTGCACCCAGTAGCCCGGGTATTTTTCCTTGCTCAGGTCGCCGCAGACGATGATGCCCACCTGCGCTTGCAGGACCATCTGCACGTAGGGGTGCAGATTTGCCATGGCGTCGAGCCGTTCTCGTTCGTTGATGACGATGAACTGCCAGGGCTGTCCATTGCCCGCGCTGGGGGCCATCATGGCGGCCTCGAGGATTTGGCGGACCATTTCCTCGGGGACGGGCTTGTCTTCGAATTTACGTACGCTGCGCCGGGTGCACAGTGCTTCCAGGGTATCCATATTCATCCTCCGGGTTCGGGGTGGGCGGTACTGTTTATCTTAGTGATGTTTTCTGCTACTGGGGAAAAAATTTCAAGTACGCACTTCGAAGTTCTATAGTAACCAAAAATATACCGTAAGGTCGACAGCCACTCCGAGAGAGTCCGTCGGGCCGGGAGAAGGATCATGGGCGAGACGTGTTCCCTGAAGGTTTGCGGCGAAAAAAAGTATTATTGCAGCGTGGAACTGACCCTTCAGGTCATCGGCGGCAAATGGAAGCCGATCATCATACATAGGTTGGGGTCCGAGGGGACCATGCGTTTCAGCGAGGTGAAGCGGTCCATCCCGAACATCACCCAGAAGATGCTCACCCAGCAGTTGCGCGAGCTGGAGTCGGACGGCGTGGTCCGGCGCGAGGTGTATGCGCAGGTTCCGCCCAAGGTCGAGTATTCCCTGACGGAGTTGGGGGAGAGCGTCATGCCGGTCATCGGCTACCTCTGCCGTTGGGGCGAGCGGTATGAGGAGTGGTATGCGGAGCGGCCGTCCGAGAGCGGAACGGAGCGTGAGGGGATTTCCCTTTTCTCGCGGTAGGCGGTGGGGTATGGTTGAGAGCAAGGGGGAGACTTATGAACGATGTTTCCAGACGCGAAGGAAATCCGGCCCGGAATGGAGCCGTTTTTGATCCGGCCGAAGCCAGCCGGGCCTTGGGGCTCACCCTTGAGGAATTCGCTCCCCTGCTGGCCAAGGCGGCCGAAGAAATCCGGTGTCGGCTCGATGCCGTGCGGCAGGGGGTGGCCGAGGAGGATTTGCGCGCAGTGGCCCTGAACAGCCATACGTTGAAGAGCGTGGTCGCGACGCTGCGAGCCGAAGCCGTTCGCGAGGCCGCCATCGACATGGAACGGAGCGCCAAGGCGGGCGAGTGCGCGCGTTGCGCCGGGATGCTGGTCTGTCTCGAAGAGTGCGTCGCCGAACTGCTGGCGGAGCTGGATCGCGTCTGAATCAGGTCCGTCCGGAAAAGAGAACCCGCACAGTCCCAAGCCGGACCGTGCGGGTTTTTTTGTGCAATGCGGGAGAGGATCAGCCCCGGCAGTTGTGTTTCATGCTGGTGCCTTCCACGATGAAGACAACGGTTTCGGCCACGTTGGTCGCCAGGTCGCCGATGCGTTCCAGGTGGCGCGCGCCGATGATGGCGTGCACGCCCCGTTCCACGATGCGGGATTCGGCGACCATGTCGGCCACCATCTGCCGCAGGATGGCGATAGTCAGGTCGTCGGCCTTGTCGTCCATGCGGCAGACCTGTCCGGCCAGGGAGACGTCGTCGTCCACGTAGGCCTTGAGCGATTCGGAGAGCATTTTCTTCGCCGTGTTGGACAGGTCTTCCATCTTGGGGTTGTGGGGCATGGGCGGCCTGGTGGACAGGAAGATGGCCCGATGGGCCAGGTTGACCGCCTCGTCGCCGAGCCGCTCCAGGTTGACCGTGATGCGCTGCGCGCCGACGATGGTTCGCAGGTCGACGGCCATGGGCTGGTCAAGGGCGAGGAGTTCCAGGCTGAAGTTGTCGATGTCGTCTTCCATCTCGTTGATGGCTTCGTCGCCGACGATGACCGATTCGGCCAAGTCCGCGTCGTTTTCGAGATAGGCGCGGATGGCCTTGTGCACGGCAGACTCGGACAGGGCCGCCATGCGCAGGACCATGACCTTCAAGTCTTCGAGCTTTTTGGAAAAATGTGCGCGTTGTTCCATGATGCGTTGCGTCCTTTGCCGTCCGGGCTTAACCGAAACGGCCCGTGATATAGTCTTCCGTCTGCTTGTTGGCGGGGTTCGTGAACATGGTCTTGGTGTCATCAACCTCGATCAGCTTGCCCATGTAGAAGAAGGCCGTCCTGTCGGACACGCGGGCCGCCTGCTGCATGGAGTGGGTGACGATGATGATCGTGAATTCCTTTTTGAGCTCGTGGATCAGGTCCTCGATCTTCTGGGTGGCGATGGGGTCCAGGGCGGAAGCGGGTTCGTCCATGAGCAGAACCTCGGGTTCCACGGCCAGGGCGCGGGCTATGCACAGCCGCTGCTGCTGGCCGCCGGACAGTCCCAGCGCGGAGGTGTGCAGACGGTCCTTGACCTCGTCCCACAGGGCCGCGCCCTGTAGGCTCTCCTCGACCTTCTGTTCCATGAACTGCTTGTCCTTCACGCCGTTGACGCGCAGGCCGTAGGCCACGTTCTCGAAAATGGTCTTGGGGAAGGGGTTGGGCTTTTGGAAGACCATTCCGATGCGTCGGCGCAGGGACACCACGTCCAGGCCGGGGGCGTAGATTTCCTGGCCGTCCAGGGTCATCTTGCCGTCCACCCGGGTACCCGGGATGAGGTCGTTCATGCGGTTGATGCAGCGAAGATATGTGGACTTGCCGCACCCGGACGGTCCGATGAGTGCGGTGACCCTGTTGGACTCGAAGTCGATGCTTATGTCTTCCAGCGCTTTGAAGTCTCCGTAGTGGAAATCCAGGTTGGTGGAAGACACTTTTATGGTCGTCGTCATTGTTCGTGCTCCGTGGCAAATAAAAAAGATGTGTTCCGCTTGTGGCGTAACGCAACACGAGTAACCCGATGGAGTTACGAGTCAATGACCCGTTTGTGACAATTGCGTAACAGCCGGGGTTCAGGGCAGGGCGACCAGCACATGAAGCTCCTCTCCCGCTTTCTGGATGTCGGGCCGAACCGGTTCCTCCGGCGGCGTGCGGAAGTGGACGACCATGCGGAAGCGGTCCGGATGTTCGCCCATGACCAGATGTTTGACGACGCCTTCCGACCGGATCACGCTGTCGCCCTTGTGTCGCCACGTACCCAGGATGTCGACCACCAGCCGGTTGGGATCGTTCAGGTTCATGATGGCGGTATCGCCCAGGGCGCGATCGGCGACCACGACGATGCCGAACCCCTGCGAGGTCTCGTTCAGGCTCACGGCACGGATCAGGCCGGGGCCTTCGGAAGGGGCCATGGCCGGGGTCTCGCCCACCACGGGCGCGGGGGCGGGAGCCGGTTCGGCTTTGGGCTTTTCGGTATGTTCGGCGGAGGCTGATTCCTCTGTCTTCACGGAGGATGTGGCAGCGGATGCGTCAGGGGAAAGGCCGGGCGCGACCGGGAATTCGCTGCCGTCGGGCATGACCATGGGCAGGACGGTGAAATCGACGGCCATGCGCACCTGGTGGCGCGCGGCGTTTTCGGCCAGGCCCTGCCGGGCGGAAAGGAGTTCGGCGGCAAGCGCGGTCACGGCGCAGACCGCCAGGAAAAGAAACAAGTGCCTGAACGTTTTGGACATGCGTACCCCTCGCTGATTGAAAACTCTAGAGGGCTATACTGGAATTGTCGTCCAAAGGCAAAGCCGGCCCCTAACTGAGGCTGTCGTAAAAGGCGGCCAGCTCAAGGGCTATGCGCCGGTCCGACCAACATTTTTCCATGAAGCCGCGGCTCTCCTCGCCGGTGCGTTCGCAGAACTCCCGGTCCTTGGCCAGCCTGAGCAGGAGTTCCGCCAGGTCGTCCTGGCCGGTCGCCGTCAGCCAGGGCAGGTCCCCGGTCCCGGCGAACTCGGCGATGCGGGCTCGATTCCAGTCGTCCAGTCCGGCGATGACGGCCAGCCCCTGGGAGAGCCCCTCCAGGCTGGATACGCCGTAGTAGCCCTGCATGTGGTCGAACAGGGCGTGGCAGCGCCGTTTGCGGGCCAGGCAATCCTGGTTGGGCACGTCGTCGATGAGGTCCACGGAAAGATAGACGTTGCGCCGGTTGACGTATTTGACCGCCGCCATGAATTCCTCGGTGTTCTTGAGGTCCCGGCGGGTGGGGGAGTGACAGACCTTGAGCTGGCCGGGGTCGTCGAAGCGGCCCCACATGGGCTTGAGCAGCGGGTCGTCGATGGGCACAAGGTTGGGCTGCCAGCGCGCCTCGGGCAGGAGCTTGAGCAGATCCGGGGTGGACACGAGGAGGTTGGTTCGCTTGAGCCGCCGGTATTTCTCCCGGAAGGATTCGGGATTGGAGCGGAAGTCGTGGTGCCCGTGGTGATGGTGGACCACAGCCTTGCCCTTGATGTGGTCGGCGGGCTTCAGGCCGCCGAAGGACTGGTTCTCGTCGCAGGTCATGTGGAAGTGGAAGACGTCGGCCTCGCGCATGAGGATGGAGACCTCTTCCATGCCGTCGGGGCCGAGGTCCGGGATGTGCAGATCCTTTTCCCAACCGTGGGTGTAACGGGTCTCCAGGGTGACGAGCCGGGCGGAGTGCCCGGTATGACGGTTCAACGCCTTGCAGAACTGGATGGCTGTTCCGGCCGGGTCGTTGATGGCGAACATGAGAATGCGCATGGTCGGCTTGCTTCCTTGATGACTGAGACGTTATCGATTCGCTCCGATCAAAATCCGGAGCCGGTCGGGCCGTTGCCGTCGCCGGAGAATTGGGCCTTGGCCAGTTTCTTGACCCAGACGTCGCCGGTCAGGGTGTTGAACATGAGCTTGCGCCCCTGCGGTCCGCCGATGTCCTGGGCCCGGATGTCCAGGCGGGCGAACTTGAGCAGCTTCTTGGCCATCTCGACGTTGCGCCTGCCGACGTTGTAGGAGCCCGGAGGCTCCACGTTGCCGATCGCCACTCCCTGGCCCCCGCCGAACATCTTGATGACCAGGTCTCTGCGCGGCACGCCGATTTTGTCCATTGTTTCGAGCATGTTTTGCAAGGCCGTGTCCACGAACCGGCAGATTTGCGGCTCCGCGCCATGGGGGTGGTGGGGCGACGCCGTGCTGTCCGGCAGAAAGGCGTGGCAGATCGTGCCGATGCCCATTCCGGGCGCGTGGATGGTCACGGCCAGGCACGACCCGAGAATGGTGGTCACCAGGGTGGGCTGCACCCCGATGAAGCAGTCGCCCGTTTGCAAAAAGACCCTGGGCAGCCCCGGCCCCATTGTATTCATTCGCCTCTCCGGTTCGGGGGCGCGGCCCCCGGTTCATCATGATCTAAAATGCTTCATTTTTGTGCAGGAAGTCAACCGCCCGGCGTAGGACCAATGCTCTTTGTAGCCCTGATCCGTCAGGATTCCAAATAATAAAGGAATAATGACGCGAAGTGTGACATCCTGTCGGGAAGCCCGAGATCGTGGAGGTAGACGGATGCGGGGACGGAATCGCAGGGTGTTGTCGTTGTCGTTCATCATGGTGGCGCTGGTGGCGGCGGTGTCCATATATGGAACGCGGTTTTTGTTTCATACGGCCATGAAGGAGGAGGGAGTCAGGCTTCAGGACGTGGTCCGAAGCCAGGTCGCCCTCGTCGTCGAGATGAGCAGGATGACACCGGCGGGGGGAAATCCGGACGGTTCCGTCGTCACCCGCGAGGCCATTCTCGATCGTTTGGCGCACGCCCAGCGCCGCCTCGGGCTGGAGAGCCGGTCGGGCGAGTTCGCCGTGGCCAGACTCGACGGCGGGAATGTCCGCTACCTGTTGGTCAACGGCAAGGGCGTGAGCGAGTTCGCCTCCGGCACGGGAGTGTCCCCGGCCGCGACCGGGGTGGAGCCCATGATGCGGGCTTTGTCCGGGGAAAGCGGAACTTTTGTGGGGCCGGACCGTATGGGCGGCGAAGTGCTGGCCGCCTACGCGCCTCTGTCCCTGGGCGGGAAACGGTTCGGTCTGGTGGCCCAGATCGACCTGGACAAAATCCGCGCGCCCTTCATCCGGGCCAACCTGAACGTGTTTTTCGTGGGTGTGGGCCTGACCGTGCTCGGCGTTTTTCTGTTCTTCAAGGTCAGCGAGCCGTTCATACGGGACATCGAGGTGAGCGAGGAAAGCTACCGCGACCTGGTGGAGGGCGCGAACAATCTGATCCTGCGCATCAACGAGGAGGGCGAGATTACCTTTGCCAACTCCTTTGCCCGGAGCTTTCTGGCCGGAAAGGACGGAGAGCTTCTGGGGCGCAAGCTCATGCCTTTTTTCATGCTGGACGCTACCGGTGAGGGACTGGAGGCGGTGGTGGAACTCATCGGCGGCGAAGGCCGACAAAACGAGATTCCCGTGCGCATGGCGGACGGGCGGGACGGATATGTCTCCTGGACGGTCAAGCTGGTCATGGACCAGGGCCGTCCCGCCGAGCTGCTGTGCATCGGCAACGACGCCACCCGCATCCATAAGGCGAACAAGGCTCAGCGTGAATCCGAAGAGCGTTTTCGCGGGCTGGCCAAGGCGTCTCCCGTGGCCATCATCATCACGGACATCGCCGGGAATCTGCTGTACGCCAACGAGAAGATGCATGAGATGACCAGGGCCACCGAGGTCCAGTTGGCGGGCCAGGGGTGGCTCAACAGCGTGCATCGCGAAGACCGCAAGCTGGTCTGGAAGCATTGGCTGGAACGGGTCGGCCCGGCCACGGACAAGGTCGAGCTGCGGCTCCTGTCCGGCAACGGGGAATTCGTCTGGGCCCTGTGGCAGGTTGTCGAGATGGGGAACCTCAAGGGCGAGCCTTCCGGGAACATCCATACCTTTACCGACATCACGGAGATCAAGGAGGCCCAGATGGCCATGAGCCGTCTGACAGCGGCCATCGACCAGGCGGCGGAGATGATCGTCATGACCGACCTGAACGGGATCATGACTTATGTGAATCCGGCCTTCGAGGCGGTTTCGGGTTATTCTCGGAGCGAGGCCGTGGGGCGGATATCGGGTCTGCTCCAAGGCGGGGAGCGCACCGGCAAGTTTTCTTCGGAGACATGGGAGACCATCACCGGCGGCAGGGTCTGGAAGGGGCGCATCGTCAACCGGCGCAAGAACGGCGAGCGGTACACCCTGGAATCGAGCATCGGCCCCATCCGCAACCACGCGGGCGAGCTTATCGGGTTCGTGGCCGTGGGGCGCGACATCACCGAGCAGATGGCGGTGGAGTCGCAGCTTCGCCAGTCGCAAAAGCTCGAATCCATCGGCGAGCTGGCCGCGGGCATCGCCCACGAGATCAACACGCCGACTCAGTACGTGACCTCCAACCTCCAGTTCCTGAGCGACGCCTTCGAGACCTATGCCGGAACCATCGAGCGGTGCCGCGAGCTGGCGCGTATGGTCTCCGAGCGGCCGGACCTGTTCCCGGACGAAGGGTACCGGGAGCGGGCTGGGAATGCCCTGGACGAGGAGGAAATGGCGTACCTGGCTGATGACGTGCCGAGCGCCCTTGAGGAATCCTCGGCCGGGCTCAAGCGCATAGCCGAGATCGTCCGCTCCATTCGGCAACTGGCCTATCCCGGCGAGCTGACCAAGGCGTTCCACGACCTCAACGAGATCGTGCGCAACGCCATCACGGTGTCCACCAATGAATGGAAGTATGTGGCGGGCATGGAGTTCGTCCCGGATGAATCCCTGGCTCCGGTGTTCTGTCTCAAGGGCGAGGTCGCCCAGGTGGTCCTGAACCTCATCGTCAACGCGGCCCATGCCATCGAGACCAAGGTGGCCGGGGGCGACCAGCAGGGAACCATCTACATCAGGACCTTCTCGGAAGGGGAGTCCGCCGTGTTGGTGGTCAGGGACACGGGCACGGGCATGTCGGCGGAAGTCGCGGCCAAGGCGTTCGACCCGTTCTTCACCACCAAGGAGGTGGGCAAGGGCACGGGCCAGGGGCTGGCCATCGCCCGGAGCGTGGTGGTCGGAATGCACGGCGGGGCCATCGAAATCGATACCGCCGAGGGCGAGGGCGCGACCTTTACGGTCCGCCTGCCCTTCGAGGAGCCCCCGGCGGGATAGACGCCGTTTTTCCGACCGCGCATCTGCCCGGCCGTCAGCCGTCAGTTCAGGGTCTCCGGCACCAGCACGGTGAACGTCTTGGGGATGCCGACCGTGTGCGCAAACATGTGCATCCGGTCGATCTTGTCCTTGGTCAGCTCCACGCTCTTGCACAGGAGCAGGGCGCCCTGGTTGGAGGACACGTCCTCGTGCAGGACCATGCCGGGGGTGAGCCCTTCGAGCGGGAGGGTGCGGATGGCGTAGCGCGCCTCCACCCCGAGCATCCCTTCCAAATAGTACATGAGTTCCGGATCGTAGGCGTCCAGGTCCCTTTCCAGGCTGAGGAACGCCTTTTGCGGGGTCTTTTCGCGCTGCCGGGCCAGGTCGTAGTCGAGGGATATCTTGAGAATGCGCCCGCCCAGCGGAATGTCGTCCGCCTTGACGCCGTCCCTGGGGGTGCCTGATCCGTCATACCCCTTGAGCTGGTAGGCGATCATGTCCGCGATGGATTGCAGCCGTGGCAGCTTGGCGACCAGGCTTTGGGCCACCGCGGGGTGCATCTCCCACAACTGTGTCTGTTCGGGGGTGAGTTTGCGGCCCTTTTCAAGAATTTCCAGGGTGCCGGGCGGCAGGATGAGCGTGCCGAGCTGGCAGAGCATGGCCGCGATGTCGTACCGCCAGAGGTCCTTGACCCCTTTCTGCTCGGCGAAGTAGCGCACGTAGCGGCGCACCCGGTTGATGCGTTCTCCCGCCTCAGGGTTGACCAGCGAGGTGATCTCGCCGAG